>JACPHR010000021.1 GCA_016188455.1 Candidatus Tayloriibacteriota bacterium
AAACGCACTATTGAGCGTGACCGATATGGAGATATAAAGAAAACTGTGGAAAGAGACGGCAAACGTTATGCCGTAAAGCGAGACGGTAGCGAAGGACCGGAGATTCCAGAAGCGCCCGAATTTCCCTCAGCGCTTAGAAAATGGGCGAGAAACGACATGACCCAGAGAGGCTACGAAATTATGTCTCTTATAAGACCGGAGGCGCTCAAAATTCCAGCTCTTGCCCAAGTCATCCGCTATCCAATGATCTTTCAAAATATCCGTTACAACGAAAATGTTGCGTACCCAATTCGTAACGACCTGACCATTCGGAAAGATTACAAACTCTGGCGCTTCAGAGAGGACAATAAGCATCATGTACCGCCAAACACTGACATTGAAAGGGCTCGCGCTCTAAAGCTTGCTAGAGAAGCTGCCCAAAAAGCTAGAAATGAGGCAAGAAAAATAGCAGGAAAATCAGCAACTGATATTGAAAACGCGGCCCGGGAAGCTTGGGAAGAGACTATGGTTAACGAACTGCCTAATGACACTTTGAGGATGGCATATCTTAGAGATTGGCAAAATGATCGGGCGGCAAACGAAACACCTCGTGGAGACTTTAGGAATCAAGGTTGGTGGCATCAAATATTGGATAGTAGCTCATATCTGGTTTATGCTCCAAAAGACGCTAGCGATATTGTAAGAGCCCAGGCCAGTATTCTCGCCGCGTACATTAAAGATATTAATGGAGTGGCTGAAATGACCCAGGAAAATAAGGACGCCATAAACATATGGTTTGCCGACCGAAGAGGCAGGCAGATGCCAACGCCAAAACTTACTGGCGGGGAAGTAGAAGCTCTGGGATATAAAAATGGCATGGTTGAAATTGTTGATGAACACGGAAATAAAAAAGAGGTGTCACTCCAAGAAGTGCGTGAAAGACTTAGCCGAGTGGTGAAAATCGGAGACAAAATTGCTTTTGCGAGCGACCAAGCGAAGATTGGACTGCCAACGGCTGGCATAGAGATTGGATCAGTAATCCCAAAATAATAAATAAGTAGAAAAATGACGAACTATATTGACTATGTATTTAAATTGAAAGACACTCTGCAGCAACTGCCGCAAGCCGCACTTTTACCGTTCTCGGACGATGAGCCGATAATGGTTATCCGAGATGTTGGCTTAACTCATGAACTCATTATGCATGATGTGGGAGTGCTATGCGAGGCAATTCGGCAAGTTATCACCAAAGAAATCGTAGTGGAAAACTTTGAAGAAACTCTGCGAGAGAAATTCTCTGATGATGGGCAGGAAAAATTGGCGGGCGTAGTCGCAGATATTAACGAGAAAATTTTTGTCAAACTCCTACCGGCCTTAGGCATGAAAGCCCTGCCGATAGTGCCGAAACCTGCGGTTGTTCCTGCGGCGGCGGAGTCCGCGACGCCGACGCCGCCTCCCCACGAGCCAGTAGTCTTCAAAGGATTCATTGGGCAACCGCGCCAAATCTACCAACAGCCGGTGAAAACCGCTACGGAGCCGCCAAGGCCGAAACCGCCGATTGTGGAAGTGAGCCATGAAAGAATGTCCGAAAAACCTTTGGATTCCTTTTTGAAAATGCTCTCGGATAAATTAAGCGAAAGGGAACTGCAGAACCGCTTTGACAAACTGCCTTACACCCTGAAGACCGCTTTGCGCTCCGTGGATTCGGCCAAAAAAGTGGTGGACATCGGCCGAAAATACGCTCTGCATGTGGACCAGCTCGGCGAACTGGGCGCGGAAACCGGTTTAGTGATTTTGGGCATCAGCCATCCGGCCCAATTCCTGCCGCGGCTCACAAGAAAGCTCGCCTTAAGCGAGGAAAAAGCCCGGCCAATCGCCCAAGAAATCAACACTGAGATATTTCTTAAAATCCGCGAGGCCCTAAAACAAATCAATGAGGAACCCGTACAGCCGCTTCAGGGCCTTCGGCCTGCCGCGCCGGCGCAAACAACGGGCGCTTGGCGCCCTTCGCCGCCGCCAGAACATCAAGGTTCAACCTTGATGAAACCACGGCCTTCTCTTTCTTCTCCCCGACTTTCAAACTTGCGCACCAGCAACTTTCAAACTTCCGAGGCTTCTGAAGCCGAGGAGTCCCTTAACCGCGAAGCCATTTTGAAAGGCATTGAAAACCCGGTGCCGACTCCTTCGTCGCAAAACTCCTCAGGATCTCCGGCGAGTACGTCTCCGACCCGCCTAACAACTAACAACTCTGAACTAAAAACTGCTCCGGTTCCGCCGAATCTGCCGGGAGAAACCGAGGCGCCGCCGTTTACTGCCCAAACCGCGCCCCAACCTCAAAAACCCCCCGAAGCCAAGCCCGAATCTCCAGTGCCTCCGTCTTCAGACTCTTCGCAACTTTCTAAACTTGCGGACTTACGCACTTCTCCAACTACTTCTGATGCAAACATCGTGGACCAGAAGCTTTCCGCCGTTGTCGCCGCCCCGAAATCCGAGAGTCAGTACGCGATGGACCCCTACCGCGAGCCGCTCGGCTGAAAGCCAGAGCGGCTTCGAAATGGAAAGTGGAAAAATTAAAATGGAAAATGACAAATCAAAATTTAAAATTGAATTCCGAAAACGTTTATATTCCTGGGTTCTGAAATTGATTAAATTTATAGACAAACTGCCAAGAAATTCCGGCAGTGATGTAATGGGAAAACAATTGTTGAGAAGCGGGACAAGTGTTCTTGCTAATTACATAGAAGCGGGTTCCGCGAGTTCTAAACGGGATTTTATAAACTTTTTTACTCATTCACTTAAATCAGCAAACGAGTCGGAAATCTGGCTTAACCTCTTAAGAGATACGAATAATGGCGATAAAATATAATCTGATTTCCTGTTAAGGGAACTGAAAGAAATTAGTAACATAATTGCCTCAAGTATTTTGACCATGAAAGAGAAACGATAATTTTTCATTTTTTCAACTGTCATTTTCCACTTTAATATTTTATTTTTCATTTAAACAACATGCGCTTCCAAGTCCCACAATTCATTGAGGTTGAAGACAAGATTTTCGGACCGCTGACGGTCAAGCAATTCATTTACCTGGCCGGCGGCGCCGGGCTCTGCTTTATCATCTATACTTATCTGCCCTTCTACCTCGCCATCTTAGCCATTATTCCCGTGGCGACGCTCGCCGTCGCCTTGGCGCTCTACAAAGTCAACAACCGCGCTTTCATTTTCGTCATTGAAGCGGCTTTCAAATATCTTCTGGCGAACAAGCTTTACATCTGGAAGAAAACGGACAGAAAAATAGAAACCAGAAAAATAGAAAAAGAAGCGCCGGCAGTTTACGTGCCCAGACTCTCCGACAGCAAGCTCAAAGACTTGACTTGGAGTTTAGACATCAACGACAGCGCCAGCCTAGGAGCATCGGAGACGATGCGGAAGGGCTAGCGCATTCATACCAATATACGAATTATACGAATGCTACAAATAACTACTAATAAGGGGAAAAAGGTAGAGCTACTATACCCTGAACTATCCTATAAGATAACTGGCGTTTGTTTCGCCGTACATAACGCGTTGGGACAATTCGCCCGAGAGAAACAGTATGGCGACTTGCTGGAGAAAAAATTTGCCGAAGCCGGAATGATATTTCAGAGGGAATTACTCGTTGGAAATATCGGCAACATTCTGGATTTTGTAGTAGAAAATAAAATCATTGTTGAACTTAAAGCGAAACGGCTGATACTTGCCGAGGATTATCGCCAACTGCAAAATTACCTCCAAGAATCCGGGCTACAACTCGGCTTGCTCATAAATTTCAGAAATAAATATCTAAAACCCGCACGGGTCGTTAGAATAGAAAAATATGTGGTAAAATAGAAAAGCAATTTCTGTATCATTCGCAGTTATTAGTAGTATTAGTATAATTCGTATATTGGTATGGCCAGTCCCACAAAGGCGACGCAGGAGTTCGTGCCGGTCAAAGAAGTCCGCGACGGCATTATCATTCTCAAAGACGGCTCGTTCCGCGCCGTTCTTATGACATCGTCCTTAAATTTCGCCCTCAAATCGGAGGATAATCAAAACGCCATCATCTTGCAGTTTCAAAACTTCCTCAATTCGCTTGATTTTTCCATCCAGCTGTTTATTGAATCCAGAAAGCTGGACATCAGGCCGTATCTGGCGCTCCTGGAAGGCCGATACAAAGAACAGGCGACCGACCTGATGAAGGTCCAGACCAGAGAATACATAGAATTCATTAAAAATTTCACGGAGAACGCGAGCATCATGACCAAAACTTTTTTCGTGGTCGTACCTTACGCGCCGGCGCCGCTCCAAGCCAAAGGCGGAGTGGTGGAGCTGGCCGGCAAACTGCTAACGCGTAAGGAGGCCGAAGAGAAAGTGGAGAAAAAGCAGGATACCTTTGAAGAAAACCGCAGCCAGCTTTTGCAGCGGCTATCGGTGGTGGAGCAAGGCTTGCTGCGCTGCGGCATCAGGGCCGTGGAGCTAGGCACGGAAGAAGTGGTTGAGTTGTTTTATAAGATTTTCAATCCCGGCGACACCGAGAAGCCCATTCAGATAAATTAGTCCCTAATTTATCTGAAGTTGATACCAATATACTAATGCATACGAATCTACAAATAACTGCGAATGGAACTCACTCTTTTTCACATTAGTAGTTATTCGTAGTATTAGTATAATTAGCAGATTAGTATGAGTTTTTTAAATAATCTATTCGGTAAAAAACAGAAGGCACCGGACATCGCCTCCATTTTACCTCAGGAAATCTACGAGGCCGGCGTGCTGGAGCTCAAAGACGTCATCGCGCCGTCGGCTTTGAAAGTAACCCCTAGGGCGCTTAACCTCGGCGACAAAATCGTCCGCACCTTTTTCGTCATTTCCTACCCGCGATTTCTTGCCGCCGGCTGGTTCTCGCCCATTATCAACCTTGATAAGGCCTTTGACATCGCCATCTTCGTCCACCCGATTGACACTGCCACGGTGCTCCGCCAGTTCCAGAAAAAAGTGGCCGAGGTCCAAAGCCAAATCAGCGGCCGGGAAAAGAAAGGCCTGGTCCGGGACCCGATGCTTGACACCGCTTATCAAGACCTTGAGCGGCTGCGCGACAACTTGATGCAAGCGCAGGAGAAGCTCTTTGACGTCGGTCTCTACATTTCAATCTACGGGGACAACGAAACGGAGCTGGACAAGCTTGAATCAGAAATAAAGTCCCTTCTGGAATCAAAGCTAATCTACCTCAAACCCGCCCTCTTCCAGCAGGAGCAGGGTTTTAGGAGCGTTATGCCTATAGCCCAAGATGAGCTGATGATTCATTCCAAACTCAACTCCGCGCCGCTCTCCTCTCTGTTTCCATTTACCTCTTTTGACCTGACCTCCGACAAAGGCATTCTCTACGGCATCAACCGGCACAACTCTTCCCTGGTGCTCTTTGACCGTTTCAGTTTGGAAAACTATAACTCAATCGTGTTCGCCAAGAGCGGCGCGGGCAAGAGCTATATGGTTAAGCTTGAGATTCTCCGAACACTGATGTTTGACACCGAGGTCATCGTCATTGACCCGGAGAGGGAGTACGAGTACATGGCCGAAGCCACCGGCGGCAAATACTTTACCATTTCGCTCAACTCGCCCCACCACATCAACCCTTTTGACCTCCCCATACCTCGGGAAGACGAATCCAGCACGGACGTCTTGCGCTCCAATACCATAAATCTCGTCGGCCTCTTCAGAATTATGTTGGGCGGGCTGACCCCGGAAGAGGACGCTTTGATTGACCGCGCCATCAGCGAAACTTACGCTCTCAAAGACATCACGCCGGACTCTGATTTCAAAAACGTGGAGCCACCGCTGCTATCGGACTTTGAGCTGGTGCTCGCCGGCATGGAAGGCGGGGACTCGCTGGTCCAGCGCTTGAGCAAGTACACCCGAGGCACTTGGGCCGGCTTCATCAACAGGCCGTCAAACATAGATATTGATAGCAAATTCATCGTCTTCTCGCTCCGCGACATGGAAGACGAACTCAAACCGGTGGCCATGTACATCGTGATGCACCACATTTGGACTGCCATCAGGAAAAACCTAAAGAAGCGGCTTATGGTTATTGACGAAGCCTGGTGGATGATGAAATCCGACGACACGGCCTCGTTTTTGCTCAGCTTGGCCAAGCGGGGACGCAAATATTACTTGGGTCTCGCCACTATCACCCAGGACGTGGACGACTTCCTGAAATCCTCCTACGGCTTGCCCATCATCACCAACTCCTCCATTCAGATGCTTTTGAAGCAGTCGCCATCATCCATTGACCGGGTGCAAAAAGTCTTCAACCTCACCGACGAAGAAAAATACCTTTTGCTGGAGTCGGATGTCGGCGAAGGCATCTTTTTCGTCGGTCTGAAGCATGTGGCCATTAAAGTCATCGCCTCATACACCGAAGACCAGATTATCACTTCCGACCCGTCGCAACTCTTGGCCATCAAAGAGGCGAAGAAAGACCTAGAGACATCGCAGGGGAATTGAAAATTAAAATATTAAAAATCAAAGTGACAATGAAAAGTTAAAAATTACTAATTCCTCGTATCCAGAAGTTTTTAATTTTAATCTGTCATTTTCCATTTTGATATTTCATTTTTCATATTCACCTAGTTATGGCACAAAAACTTTGGTCTGAAAACAAAGAGAAAAAGAAAGATGGACCAGACATCTCCAACACCGAGTGGGGTATGGTAATCTCGCTTCTTTTTATAGTTGACGGCATTCAAATCGGTCTTGACCTCTTGTTTCAAATAGGCGTTATTGTCAACCGCTTTATTGATGTCGTGGTGGGGTTCGCCTGGCCGACTTACCTCTACTTGCGCGGCGTGAACTTGAAAAGCGTGAAGGTGGTCGGTAGTATACTGCTGACTTTTTTCCTTGAGGAAATCCCCGATGTGGACGCTTTGCCGCTTTGGGGCGCCGACGGGCTCTTCGTGCTTTCTGTCACCAAAGCGGAAGAAAAAATTAAAGAGGAAACGGGGGTTGATGTTGAAAAAGCCGCGGCGCTTGCCGGAGGAGGGGGCACGGTGGAAAGTGAGGGGGGCGGTTTGGCCGCGGGCGAAGCGGCGGAAGCAGGCGGCGCGGCGGCCGAGGGGACGGCAGGGGCAAGAGGGGAAGCTGAAACTTTGGCAGAGGGTGAAGGGGTTGGAGCGGCTGAAGGAGGGGAAAGGGGCGGAGTGGAAGCCGAAGGGCCTCCTGGAGCGGCTGAAGGAGAAGGTGAAGAGGAAGAACAAAAAGAGGGAACGCAAGAACAAGCAAGAGAGAAAAAAGAAAAGGAGGGTGAGGAAACGCCGGAAGAAAAAAAGAAAAAAGAAGGAGAGGAAAAGGCTAAAGGGGAAGACAAGAAAAGACCTCGAGCTCGCGAGGAAGGTTTTGGTTTCGGCGGAGGTCAAGGGAGGAGGGAAGGCGCGGCGGGAGCGGGTTCCGACCCTCTCAATTTGCGAGGGGGGCCAGACGAAAGGCGAAAATCTGAAAAAGAGTCCGAGCGCTTGCACAGCAACCTTTTGGACCTGTCGCTCTCCTACGGCGAACGGAAGAAGCGGCAGGAAGAGGAGTAGATAAACATACCAATATACTAATGCATACAAATCTACGAATGGCTACTAATGTTACAACTGAGAGTCTGATTCGTAGTTATTAGTAGTATTAGTATAATTCGTATATTGGTATTGGTGCCTGCCAAGTGATAAAATAGAACCGTGATGAAATACTTCTTTATTGCACTTTTGCTAATATCCGCCACATTAGTACCGAATGGTGTCTATGGACAGGCCTTCCAAAGCCTCGGCGGCGAGGCAAGTAATGTGACTGTGCGCACCGAACCGCCAGCGCCCGGGCCAAACCAGTTTGTCAGCGCCATTATTGAAAGTTACGCCACGGACCTCAACCGCGCCGACATTGCTTGGTTCCTCAACAACAAGTTGGAAAAGGAAGCCGTCGGCGCAAAAACCTTTCTGTTCAAAACCGGCAGAGCCGGCAGCGTCTCAAATATTTTGATTGTCATAAAAACGGCCGAAGGCGAAACTCTCCAGCAAGTTCTCAACATCCGGCCCGCGTCGCTTGACCTCGTCTGGGAGGCCCAGTCCTACACGCCGCCTTTCTACCGCGGCAAAGCCCTTTACCCCTATCAAGGAACGGTCAAGCTCGTGGCCATGCCGAATATCGTAACTGAAACCGGCGCGACCGTAAGCGCTAAAAATCTTGTTTATACCTGGTCAGTGGATGGCGATGTTGTCACCAGACTTTCAGGCTACGGTAAGAATTTCATATTTTTTAACGGCTCTATACCGCTCGGCCCCGCGACCATTGAAGTGGAAGCGGCGTCACTTGACAAAAAATACAAAGCCACGGGCTCGGTGACACTCAGCCCGCAGGGCTCGGAAGTTTTGGTTTATGAGGACAATCCGCTCTACGGCGTGCTTTACAATAAAGCGCTCGGGGGCAATGTCACGCTCCAAAACGAGGAGATTAAACTAGCCGGCATCCCTTATTTCATCGGGGTGAAGGAGCGGGAGAACGCCGGTCTCGCTTACGAATGGCGGCTGAACAACGAGCTGGTCAGCGGCGGGGCCAAAAGCAGTCTGGCCTTCAAACAGAGCGGCGGCGCGGGCGGCACAGCCTTGGTCTCGCTTCAAATTTCCAATCCGGCTAAAATTTTCCAATTTGCCAACGTCAGTCTTTCCTTGTCCTTCGGCCAAAAATCAGCCCCCAACTTATTTGGAGCGCCATGAGATTAAAAAAGCGTAAAAAAATATCAGAAAGGCTGGCGATATTCGGCTTCCTTATTTTATTTTCCAGCATTTTGTCGGTGCCTGTGTTTTCAGCCTACGGCTTAGACTATGTGCCGCTGGCACCGATAGAGGGCACAACACTGACCTGCGCACAACCTCCCTGCGGCACAAACTTAAGTTATTACCTCACCGGCCTATTTAAAGTCGGCATCGCCGTGGCGGGTGTTTTGGCGTTTCTGGTGATTGTCTGGGGCGGCTTCACCTATCTTTCCACCGATGTCATTACCGGCAAGGAGGAAGGCAAGGCGAGAGTGGAGCGCGCCTTAGGCGGCCTTATCATTGCCCTCGCGGCCTATATTCTTCTCAACACTATCAACCCGCAATTAGTTAAGCTTAACCTCAATTTCGGCCCGAGGGCGGAGCTGAGAGAGGGCTTGGCCAGACCAGCTGACCTTATTTCCGAGAACACGAATCTAAGAAGTATAGAAACGTTGACGGCGGATAGGGCTGAATTTAGAGGAATGAACGCGGCCCGGTTGAATCAAGAGATTCAGGCTTTGAACGCAGTTTCACAAACAAGAGGCTTAACAGCCGAGGAAGAAGAAAGACTGGTAGAGCTTGGCATAATAAGGGACGGTAGCACAGCAATGAATAAAATTGACGAAGTACAAGGCACTATCACTTCTGGATTAGGTAGCTCTGGTTTACCCTCATCACTAGCCAGAGACGCGCGCGCTGCTTTAGAGCAGCTCCGGATTGAAGTCAACACACGCATAGCGGCAATGGCGGCTACCGGGGCAACCGTGGGACAAATGCAGGCAGTCCGAGACAGATTTAACACAGCAGCCAGATTGATAGAAGCCTGTATTACTTACAGAAAGAATATTGTAAATGACAATGCGCGGGCCAATTTCAATCGTTTCTGCAAATAACCTGTGTCAAAAATATGTCCAAAAAAACCGCCTTCATTATCATAATTATATTTGTCCTCCTTTAACTTCATGACTGCGCCCAAACACAACTTTGCGTTTATAGATGCCCAGAATGTCCATTTGGGCATCCAGTCGCTCGGCTGGGAGCTTGATTGGGGACGATTCAGAGTGTATCTGCGGGATAAATACAAAGTAGCCGAAGCCTATTTGTTTCTTGGATATGTACCTGACAATCAAAAACTGTACGAGTATTTGCAAAAATCCAGTTTCATTCTAATCTTCAAACCGCTAGTTTGGAACAAAGACGGAACCGTAAAAGGAAATTGCGATGCTGACTTAGTACTTCACACGATTCTTAAAATCAATGAGTACGATAAGGCAATTATTGTAACAAGCGACGGAGATTTTTACTCGCTCGTAAGACACCTTTACGAAAATGGTAAGCTACTTTTTGTCTTGAGTCCGTATGTAAAAACTTGCTCAAAACTTCTGCGAAGGGAAGCTAAAGAGAAAATTTACTCGATGGATAATCTGTGGCAGAAACTTGGACGAGAAAAGTTTAGAAAATGAAAACGCACCGCGCAGACACAAAGACTGCGAGATGCGTTTCCTTATGGATACTGGAATAGTAGCAAACTGCAGAAAGAAGTCAAGCAAAAAGGTATAATAAACCCATGTCCAAAAAAACCGCCGCAATTATTATAATCGTCTTCGTCCTCCTCATCGCCGGAGGTTTCCTGGCTTTCTATTTTTACGCCAACCAAGACCAGGACAACAACATCGTCGGGCCGGAGAGTCGCGGCAATATTTTCCCGACCAGCCCCGCCGCCGGAGGCGCCCAAACTCAGGGTGGCGCGGCGCCAAGCCCGCAACCGCCCGCCGAAAGCGGCACCCGGGCGGCACCGGTGCTTAAAGAACTTTCAGAGCGCCCTAGTGCTGGGGCGGTGGCGCTGGCCGCATCATCAACCGTACTCGTGCGTTTTGTTGAACGGGGCACGGGCAATGTCTATGAGGTCGGGCCGGCGCGAGATGGTGAAACCCGCCTCTCCAATACCACTGTGCCAAAAATAGAAGAGGTCTTGTGGCATAAGGACGGCAGAAAAGTCATCCTCCGTTACGCCGGCGATGACGGCGACTCCATCAAAACTTACAGCGCCTCTCTCGCCGCCAAAGCCTCAGGGGAAGCCGAGGACTCGCTCCAAGGAGCCTTTCTGACTGAAAATATCCGGGCGGTGGCGGCAAATCCCGACCAAAACAAGCTGTTCTATCTCTTGCAAGACGCGGGCGGCAGCACCGGCATCATAGCAGAATTTGACGGCGCCAGAAAAACCCAAATCTTTGATTCGCTCCTACAGGAATGGCTTGTGGCATGGCCGACGCCAACGACTGTTGCCCTCACGAGCAAACCTTCCGCGGGGGTCCCGGGCTTTTTGTTTCTTTTGAACACCCGAACCGGCGCCCTGACTCGGGCCATATCGGGCATCAAGGGTCTAACGGCTCGGGTCAGCCCGACCGGCTCGCTGGTCCTTTATGGGGAAAGTCTCCCCCAAGGGCTTTCCTTAAAAATTTATCCTTTTAGTAACGCATCCTTGCGAGAAACGGCCGTGGCCACCCTGCCCGAAAAATGCCTTTGGTCAAAAAACGACCCGGGGGCTTTATACTGCAGCGTGCCGTCGTACCTGCCAACCGGCAACTACCCCGACGACTGGTACAAAGGGCTGGTGGCGTTCTCGGATGACATTTGGAAAATTGACAGCCGGACGGGGGCGGGAGAACTACTGGCAAAGCTTAAAGATAACACTGCAAAAGACATAGACGGCATCAACCTGTTTATGAGCCCGAGAGAAGATTATCTTTTCTTCATCAACAAAAACGATTTTCATCTATGGAGTTTGCGGATTCAAAACTGAATAACTTATGACTAACAACTGAATTACTGAATGACCATGAGAAGATTTAGATTTTTGGATTGGGATGTATACAAAGACGCACGACGATTGTTTGTTGTTATTCTGTCTATCGTAAAGAAACTCCCAAAAGAATATCGCTATGAAATAGGTAGCCAAATTATCCGTGCTTGTTTCTCTGTGGTACTAAACATTGCGGAGGGAAGTGGAAAACACTCTGAAGCTGAACTTAATCGTTTTTTTGATATAGCCCTTGGTTCTTTGTTTGAAACACTGGCTGCGGTAGATGTATTACGCGAATGCACCTTAGTTGAAGAAAAAGTATTTTTTGAAGTTGAAAAATTAGCAACAAGTATTTCCAACCAACTTGGTGGATTCAAAAAACACATACGAGGGGGTTCCATCTAGTTATTCAGTCATTCAGTAATAAGTCGTTTGTCATTCAATATTTCTCTCGATATATTTAATCACCACTCTTCGCGACGCCCCTTGGCCGGTTGATTCCGTTTTAATATCAGGCGACCCCGCCAGAAAGGAGTGAACGAGCATGCGCTCGTAGGCAGACATGGGGTCAAGCTCTATATCCACCTTGAAAGACCGCGCCCGTTCGCACATCACTTTGGCCTTGGCTTTCAGGACTTCCAAGGTCTTATCATGGTAATCGTTGACGTCAATAAAAAACTTTTCAGGCGCCTCATCTCCGGCCTGTTTGGCCGCAATCCTGCGAACAATGTAATTGAAAGCCCCCAAATGCTCGCCGTTCTGGCCGATAAGCAAAGGCGACTCGTCGGTGCGCACCAGGAAACGCACGTGGTTTGATTGCGGATTTTCAATCCGCTCAATGCTTTCAAAGCGCACATTCATGAGCTTTAAAAGACCTTCCATGATTGCCTTGGCGTCGGGGCCTGCCATGGCACCACTATACTACAAGGCATGAGAAAACGCCCGTCCCGTTAGAAAGTCCTGCAAAATTACTGTTCACTGTATACTAAAGCCGCGGAAGAAAAAACAAGAGAGCTGCGGCCAAATTTTTGTTGGTGAGACTTCTAACGGGACCCGTATTGTTAAAAGCCCTCTAAAATCGTGAAATTGAACGGCTGACCAGTCAACCTGGCAGGTTGACTGGTCACTACTAATTCTGCTCTTTCTTATTCGTAGCTATTAGCATATTAGTATCCATTGGTATATTGGTATGGCGTGAGCCAAAAAAAGACCGCCTGACGTAAAGCTCCTGGCCAATGGCAAAAAGGTTGCTGGTAATCCAGTAAAGAGAAACCGCGCCAGGAAGATTGAAAGCAAAGACCCCGACAAGGGCTGGCAGGAAGTAACGCATTTGGAAATTAAGGTTTCTGGCGAAATCATCCTTCATAGAAACTCCAGGCGCTTTAGGCTTTATGGCCGGCATAGAGAATCGAACTTGAAAATACTGGCTGACGGAAACCAGAATCGCAAGCAAGAGAGAGCCTTTGGTAATATCAACAAAGCCCAAAAAATACATGGTAACTTTAGGGGCGGAAACTAAAGGGTACAGCAAGTCAGTTTTAATTTCAGGCAAGCCGCCGCTGTAAAAAATATAGTAGAGGGCAAAAATGATGGGGATTTGGATAAGCACCAGAAAAAAAGTGGAAAAAGGGTTAACCTTTTTTTCTTTGTAGAAAGCCATGGTCGCCTTGGCGTGGGCTTCTCGGTCGCCTTTGTGTTTTTCTTTCAGAAGAGCGAGGTCGCTTTCAAGCGCTTTCATCTTAAGCTGGGTCCTCGTGGCTTTTTGTGAAAGCGGAAAGAGAATGAGCTTGACTAGGAAGGTAAAAACAACCACCGAGATTCCGGCGTCGGCCCAGGGCATGATACTCATGAGAAAAATCAGGCCGTTGTAGAGTGGTTGGTATACGACAAGATTAAAAAAATGACTGAGCATGACAAACACTATAATACTAAAATAAGAATTATACTAATCCTACAAATAGCTGCGAACTATAGAGCACAAAACACAATATCCAAAATCCAAACAAAACACAGATGTTCAGAACACGAACCAAGCATTGTTTGTGAAATTTGGAATGTTTTGTGTTTTGTTTGGATTTTGTGTATGTACGCGCTTTGCGTTTTGTTGATAATGTGAGTGTCAACCAATAACCCCCGACTTTTTTAATATCGTTTGTATCTCAGGATTTAACCCCGAGAGTGCCCGAGCATCAATTTTCTTTTTGATAAAGAAGGCGGACAGACTACCCGGCCTGGCGATAGGAAGAAACGAGTGGAGAACGCCGTAGACTCGGCGTTTTATGCCGTTTCTCCTGACCGCGCTTTTCTCAAGTTTTTTAGGCACCGCCACGGAAAATTTCGCCGGCTTATCGTTGTTGCCAAAAAAAACCCGAAGCGAAAAACCTGCCGAGTGATAACTTCGGCCTTTTCGCATAAGAACCTTGAAAAGGTCCCGGCTGACCTTTCGTTTCGCGGGAATCATCGGAGTAGAATAAAGATTAAAGAATCGCGATTCAAGAATAAAACAAGAAAAACCCGCCTCCAGTTATCTCTTACTTGAATCTTAAATCGTGAATCTGTTTATATCGCAAGTTTCTTTCGGCCTTTTTGCCGCCGCCGAGCGACTATTGCTCGGCCGCCCGGTTTTTTCTGCCGCGCCAAAAAGCCGTGGGTTCTGGCGCGCTTCTTCTTTTTAGGTTTGTAGGTGAAGCTCATGATGAATGACAAATCACTGATAACTGAATGACTGAATGACAAACACCTTTATTGTGTGATTCAGTAATTCAGTTATAAGTTATCAGTTATTCAGTGTCCCCACTTTGTCCACATATTATAAACATATCTGACGATTTTCCACAAGTTTGACGGCGGTTAAATAAGTATATAATGGGAAACACTTTAACATGGTCCCGTTAAAAGCTTACAAACAGCCCTTATAACATTTTTATGCCAAGCCGCGCAGATTTAATAAATAATAAAGCGTACGGAAACGACTGGGTCGTTCCCCGCTTCTAACGGGATGGACAACGAGCAACTCTGGAAAAATGTGTTGGTGGAAATTGAACTGGCGGTCTCAAAAGCCAATTTCAATACCTGGTTTAAAGACACCCGGATCCTCAAGCAAGAGGAAGGGGTGGTCTTCGTATCGGTGCCCAACACCTTCGCCAAAGACTGGCTTTTCAACAAATACCACAAGATAATCATGAAAGCTTTGCGAAATCTGGCGGAGCATACCCGGGCGCTGGAATACGTCATTACCAAAGAAGAGCCGAAACAGAAAGAGCTTGAGCCGGCTCGGGGTGCTTTCTTGGCGGGCGCGCCGGAGCTGCCGCTTCAAGATTTTTACGTTGATAAAGACAACAATTTAAACCCCAGATACACTTTTGAATCTTTCGTGGTGGGGCCTTTCAACGAACTGGCCCACGCGGCGGCCCAAGCGGTGGTGAAAAAACCGGGCGCCGCCTACAACCCGCTTTTTATTTACGGCAACACCGGCCACGGCAAGACTCACCTTATCCAGGCCATCGGCAATTACATTAAAAATCAAACCGCTGGCAAAAAAGTCTTTTACGTCACGTCGGAAAAATTCACCATTGATTACGTCAATTCGGTTCAAGCCAACAAGGCCAACCTCTTTAAAGAGCGGTACAGAAAATACGACGTGCTTATCATGGACGACATTCAATTTTTCTCCAACAAGGAACAAACCCAGGAGGAGCTATTTCATCTTTTCAATTCAATGTACGAGAGCAACAAACAAATCGTTTTTTCCTCCGACAAGCACCCCAACTTTATCCCTAATCTGGCGGACCGCTTGAAATCCCGCTTCGCGGCCGGCATGATTGTGGATATTCCGACCCCCGATCGCGAATCCCGCTTGGCCATTCTCAAAACAAAAGCGCGGCTTTCTGCCGTGTCCATCGCCGATGAAGTGCTGGAGCATTTGGCAACCACGATTGACGGCAACATCCGCGAACTGGAAGGCATGCTCAATGTTTTGGTCTGCCAATCACAGCTCAAAGGCAAAGAGCTCGGCTTAGGTGAAGTGAAACATCTCATTAAGAACAGCGCCAAACCGAAAAAGGCGGTGTCGGTAAAGGAGGTGACCAAGGCCGTGGCCAGCTTCTTCAATATTGAGGAAGAGGATATCTACGAAAAGACCCGCCGAAAGGAAGTGGTAAAGCCCCGCCAGCTCGTGATGTACATCCTGCGGGAAGATTTCAGCGTGTCTTACCCTTTGATCGGCCAAAAGCTAGGCGGCCGCGACCACACGACAGTTATTCATTCCTGCGAGAAAATAAAAAATGAGTTGAAGTTAAACGCGGCGCTCGGCCAAGAGATTGACCAGATTCGAACCTTGCTCTGACAAGACGCCAAGGACAGCCTGGGGAAAAGTTTTGGGTAAAATGTGAACAAAAGATGTGAACAAAAGTTATCCTGGCTGGCGTTAAAACCAATCTCAACATCTTACCCCTCGCTTTCCCCAGATTATCCTTATCACCTTTTCCCAAAAACCTCTGCTAAACAAAGTTATGTTAGGTAAAAACTATTTATCCCCAATGTTAATAGTAGTAACTGTATTTAATAAAGAATATGAAAGTTGAATGTGTACAGAATAAACTGAGCGAGGCTTTGTACCAAGCGGAAAAAATTACCGGCAAAAATTTAAACCTGCCGGTGCTCTCGTGCGTTTACATTGAAGCGAAAAAAGGCCACCTTTTGTTGCGCGCCACCAATCTAGACCTTGGCTTTCAGAGTACTGTGCCGGCCAAAGTGGATGCTGAAGGAATAGTAGCTGTGCCGGCCGGCGCCTTAAGCACCTTCATTGCCAACCTTCCGCGGGAAAAAAGCGTTAAACTGGAAAGCAGCAGCACGCTTTCAGTCATTACCCATAAAAGCCGAAGCACCATCAAATGCCTGCCTCACGAGGATTTCCCGACGATTCCCGAACTGCCGAAAACCGAAGTCCGCGAAATGCCAGCCAAGGATTTTGTTTCGGGCCTTAAGGCGGTCTGGTACAGCTCGTCAATTTCAAGCATTAAGCCGGAGCTCTCCAGTGTGTGCGTCTACCCGGAAGAACATGAGATGGTTTTCGCGGCTACTGATTCTTTTCGGCTGGCCGAAAAAAAGATAAAGACCAAAGGACTAAAGGAATTTGAGCGCGTGCTCATCCCTTTCAAAAATGTGGCGGAAATTATCAGAGTGCTCGAGCGGGCGGAAGGGGTGGTTGAAATCCGCTTCAGCAAACACCAGATAGCTTTCGCTTTTGACGGCACCTATCTCACCTCCCGGGTGGTTGACGGCACCTTTCCCGATTACCGCCAGATTATTCCCAAAGAATTTAAAACCGAAGCGGTGCTCTTGAAGGAAGACCTGATACAATCTCTGAAAATCAGCACCATTTTCAGCGACGCTTTCAACCAGGTGAGCATGTCCATCGCGCCGAGCGCGAAGCGTTTTTCCCTGACCGCCAAAAACGCCTCTCTCGGAGAAAATACCACCACCCTTGACGCCGCCCTGTCGGGCGCCGATGCCGAAGCCAATTTCAATTTCCGCTACATAGCCGACTGCCTCCAGGCCATCGGTGCCGACAGCGTCTCTCTCTCCTTCGCCGGCCCGAGCCGGCCAGTGGTCATCCGCGGGGTTTCGGACAAGAGTTTTACTTATCTGGTGATGCCGATGAACAGGTAGTATGCGAATGGCGTTCACTAATACGCACCCTCGAACAAGCTTAGTTTGGCATTCGTATCATTCGCATAGAGATTTTTCATACTTTCTCTACCCCCTATACCTGTCCATTGATAAGATTGCTATAGCAATCTTATCAATGGACGGTTGACGGCTTGTCAGTTTGTCGGGAGGAGATTTACCTTAAACGGGGATTTGGCCTCCCCGCGGTTGAGGACGCTGTCGTAAACCACAACCCGGATTTCATTTTCGGCCGAGAGGTTTTCCATATCGGCCGGCGCGAAACTGAGACTCCACGGGAGGCGGTTGGCCTAGCCGATGAAGTTATCGTTTATGAAATAGTCAATTTTTGCCACGGGGAACTTCCCCGTGATGTTTAGGGCAATAACCGCGTTTTGATTTTTAGAGTAAACCAGATTCGGGTTCGGGTTAATGAAGCTAACTTTTGGCGCGAACTCCGGACGGTGCATGGAGTCTTCCGCCGTCGGCATAACCGCCGACGTTTCCTCAACGATATGGTTTTCTGCCACCCATTTTCTTATCGGGTATTCCCAAAGCTTGAACTGCGGGTCGTCCGCCGGATTGCTTGGCGGCGGTCCGTTGGGGTTGTTTTTATCGAGCCAATAGAGAATGGAATGAATTTGTTTGACCACCCGCTCCTCGCGCAGCTCCAGCGGCGTAAACTCGGTGGCCCTTTCGCCGGAAAGTTTGTTGACGAAGTAGGCCTGACCGCCCTGCCAGAAGCCGTTGAGCACCGGCTTCAGTGCCGTTTTATCTTCAATCGCCGCCGGTTTCTTCCAAGTTTCCACCGGGTATTGTTTAAGCGTCTCTTTGATAAAGGCGTTCCAAAACGGCGCCACGATAAAGCCGGCGATTTTTTTCACCATCGGGCTGTTGTCGTTGTTGCCAGCCCAGGCTCCCACGGCGAGGTTCGGCGTGTAGCCCAGTATCCAGGCGTCGCGGTAGTCGTTGGTGGTGCCGGTTTTGGCGGCCACGGGCCTGCCTTCTATGTACAACGTTCCGTGAACTCCGAATTCAGGAGCGCGCGCCGCGTCATCGCTTAAGATGTCATTTATCAAAAGGGCGGTTTGCTCGGGCAGGACCTTTATGGGGCGCGGTTCAAAGGATTCCAGTACTTTGCCGGTCTTATCCTCAACGCGCAAAATTCCTTGGTACGGATTTCTGAAGCCGCCCGCCGCCAACACCGAATAGGCTTCGGTCATATCCATCAAAGACACTTCGCCGCCGCCCAAGACCAAGGTCAGGCCGTACTGGCCGACGTTGGTGAGGCTTTTGATGCCCATGTCTTTCGCCAGACGGAGCGAATCTTTGAGGCCGGCGAGATAAAGCACTTTAATGGCGGGGATGTTTCTTGATTGCGCCAAGGCGTTTCGGAGGCTGATGGGGCCGAGATATTTACCGTCAAAATTTTCCGGCATGTAGCATTTGTCCTCGTTGCCTTTGATTATCGGCGCGCCGTCTGGGTTACAGTCGGTGTCAAATTCGGTGGCCAGGTCAAAAACCATCGTATCTGGAGTGTAGCCTTTATTGAAAGCTTCGGCGTAGACAATCGGCTTAAAAGACGAGCCGGGCTGGCGATGGGCGAGGGCGACGTTAAAGTTGCCGTCAATTTCTTTGTCAAAATAATCCCGCGAGCCGAGCATCGCGAGAATTTGGCCGGTTTTCGGGTCAAGTGCCACCAAGGAGAGGTTTTCGGCGTTGAAATTTTTCTTATTGTCCGGGGCGAACTGCTTGGCCAGCGCCTCGGCTTTTTGTTGCAGGCCGTAATCAAGGGTGGTCGTAACCCTAAGGCCGCCTCGCTCAATGGCGGCTTGGCCGTAAGTGTCCTCCAGGTATTGGCGGATGAACATCACGAAGTGGGGCGCCTTAATGCCGAGATTTTCCTGCGATCTGAAAGTGGATGTACACCTTGTTACCGGTTCTTTAATAGAAGGGATGGATTTTTCCGCCGCAGCCCCAACGTATTTCTGGTTAGTTGTTGAACTAGGGAAACAAACAACCTCTTTTTTTGCGCTGTCATATTCAGCTTGACTTAGGAATTTCTTTTCAAGCATTTTTGAAAGAACCAGATTTTTTCTGTCCTCAAGCTGTTGTTTGTTGTTGCCGTAAGGAGAGTAATAACTGGGAGCGTTGGGCAGAGACGCTAGGTAAGCCGCCTCGGCGATGCTCAGGTCCAGGGCTTTTTTGCCGAAATAAGTTTCGCTGGCTTCTTCAATGCCGTAGACAGTGCCGCCGTAAGGCGCGTCGTTTAGGTACAAATCCAGAATCTCGGTTTTTGAAAGCAACCGTTCAAGCTTAAACGCCAAAATCCACTCTTTGAGCTTTCTGGAAATCTTTTTTTCCGTGGTCAGCAGGGAATTTTTCACCACTTGCTGAGTGATGGTTGAACCGCCCTGGCTGAAGCTCCCCGCCCCGATGTTGGCGAGGACGGCCCGGAAGATTGAAGTGAGCTTGATGCCGCGGTGCTCGTAAAAATCGCTGTCCTCAATCGCCACCGTGGCGTTTTTGATGTTTCGGGAAATCTCATTGTCCAAAACGACGCTTCTTTTGACACCGCGATTGAGGTCGTAGAGGAGGATTTCGCCCGTGCGGTCGTAGATTTTGGTTGATTGGCTGACCTTGCGCTCGCTGAAGGCGGAGAGGTCGGGGAGGGTGAAGGTTGAAACCCATAAGAAAAGAGTGCCGACGGCAAAAAAACCCAAAACCCCCGTCCACAAGGCTATTTCCTTAAGGCGATGTTTCCGTAGTTTGAGAATGCGGCGGCGCATACCCGCCTATCATAACATGAGGACAGGAGATTTTAACAAACATTTTGTGTTAGAATGGCGGGATGGAAAATCAGGATAAAATTGACGAACTTCTTACCCGCGGGGTGGAGCGAGTTTACCCAAGCAAGGAATTTCTTAAAGCAAGGCTAGAGAGCGGTCAACAATTGACCATATATTATGGTATTGATCCGACTAGCCCGACTCTTCATCTGGGGCACGCCGTCAACTTGCTAAAATTGCGGGCCTTTCAAGATTTGGGCCACCAGGTTATCATTCTTTATGGAGGCTTTACCGCTCAAATCGGAGACCCTACTGACAAATTGGCCACGCGTCAGCCGCTTTCCTCGGGGCAAATTAAAAAAAACGTATCTAGATACAAAAAGTTGATCGGCAAAGTGCTTAATTTGAAGAAAGCCAATATCCGATTTTTAGACAACGAGCAATGGAGTAACAAACTTAAACCAAGGGATTTAATGGATCTGGCATCAAAGTTTACGGTGCCGCAACTCTTGGAGCGCGACATGTTTCAAGAGCGGATCAAACAAGGGAAAGAAATCCGCCTGCATGAGTTTCTTTATCCGTTATTCCAAGCTTATGACGCTGTTACCATGGATGTTGATATCCAGCTTGGCGGTAATGACCAGACCTTCAACATGCTCGCCGGGCGGACCTTGATGCGTAAAATGAAGAACAGAGAAAAAGCCGTGCTTGCCATGAAGATGCTGGTGGACCCAACGGGTAAAAAGATGGGCAAGACCGAAGGTAACATGGTTTCTCTAGATGAAAAACCCGATATGATGTTCGGTAAAATTATGAGCTGGCCGGACGACATGATTGTCCTGGGTTTTGAACTATGCACGGCCACTCCACTCGCGGAGGTTACTCGGGTAAAAACCGATTTAGCCGGGGGTAAAAACCCACGCGACTCAAAACTTTTGCTAGCCGAGTCTGTTGTGGCAATTTATCACGGCGTTCCCAAGGCGAAACGCGCCAGAGAAAATTTTCTCAAGACATTCAGCGAAGGGAAAACTCCCGATGACATCAGGGAGTTCAAATCCACTGCTGGCTCGCTCCTTTCCGACTGCCTGCTAACGGCGGGAATCATTTCTTCCAAAGCAGAGTGGCGGCGGCTTGTTGGCGAGAATGCCGTAAGCATGATTTCACCGGACGGGACGACGAAAATTGCCGACTTTAATTTTAAAGTCGGCAATTCCGCGGTTTTTAAAATCGGCAAGCACCGGTTTTTGAGAATTGTCTCATAGCCTTTTCTCATAGCCCTTGGAAAAATTCCCTCCTTTCTATTTGAATAAATAAACCATGGTCTAGTTATTCAAATAAGGTGAAAGAACCAAAAACTCCCCATGGGGAGTTTTTTGATTACAGCAAGTCCACCTCCTCCTCGTCGCCTAAATCTGGCGACGCTTCTTCCATCAAATCGGGGTCCAACGGCTTGTCCTCATCCTCGCTATCCATAGGCAAGAGATTAATTGGTAATGGATTATTTTCTCTGAGCCGAAAAATTTTCTAAGAAAGTAACCCTAGTGCCATAGTTGTATCAAAAATAGTTTTTTTTGCAAACAAAGGGTACCTGTGGATAAGGTCGCTCGCGTACTTGCCCGCGAGGACGCGGATAAATCCGCCCCGACGCACGTCGGGGCGGATTTTCCTACGCTCGGCTTGCCATTGTCAAATGTTTTTCTCGCGCGAAGTAGGTAAGACCCAAGGCGATGGCGTCGTACTCGTCGTCCTCTTTGATTTTTTTCTTGACCGCCAAGAGTTTCTCCACCATAAATTTCACCTGCTCTTTGGTGCATCGGCCGTAACCGGTAACCGCCACTTTCACTTCAAGCGGCGTGTACTCGGCGACTTGGAGTCCGGCTCGCGACGCTTCGTAGATAATGGCGCCGCGGGCTTCGGAGACGAGCATGGCGGTTTTTTGGTTGCCGGCGAAGAAAAGTTTTTCAATAGCGAGGTATTTGGGCTTGAATTTTTTTATAACGCGCACGATTTCTTTTCCAAGCACCGCCAAGCGAGCAGGGTGTTTCTCCTCTCGCAATGTCTTGAAGCATTCCGAAAACAGTAAAACTTCCTTGACGGATATTTTTTCCAGCACGGCCAACCCTATTTTTTCATAGCCAGGATCCACTGCTAAAATTCTCATAAGAGAATTTTAGCAGTAACCGGCGACAATTAACAATTGACCTTTGACAGTCAAATATTAAAGATTAATGGTCAAAAGCAGAAGTTTTCATAAAGGCAGTCATTCCGCGTTTATGAAAACTTCCTGCACCTCGTCATTCTCCTCAAGTTCCTCCACCAGTTGCTGAAGCCTTTTCAAATCGGTTTCTTCCAGGGGTATAGTGATTGTCGGTTTCCATTTCCCGTAATTATTCGTGTCATTCGCGCCCATTAGTGCATTGGTGTCGTGTTTTTTGAATGCCCACAGGGCGCTTCCTTGTCCGGCGAGCGTGAAGCCGTGCTTCCCCAGAATAAATTTAATTTCCTGAGCCGCCTTGTTGCGGTTCTCGGTCAGGGCTTCAATGATAAGCGCGCATCCGCCCGGGCCATAAGCCTCGTATGTAATTCCTTCAAGCACCGCAGAATTATCAGTGGCTTTTTTAATCGCCCGCTCGATATTATCATTTGGCATGTTCTCCGCCTTAGCTCGCTCAATCATGGCCTTTAGCCCGGGTGATTCTCGATTGCCTTTGGCTTTTTTCGCCTCCGCCGCTATCAGTTTGCCGTACTTAGAAAATGCCCTGCTCTTCTGAGCGTCGGTTTTTTCCTTTTGTCTTTTTATCTGCGACCATTTATTATGCCCGGACATGGAATAGTTGATAGTAAGTAGCCTTAGCTCACCTTATTAGCAGAGCTTTTCAAGTTTTCACCAGGACTTCCCTTTGTCGTTTCTCTTTTTTGAATTACAGTGCATTCTGATGTTCTCAAGAACATCAGAACATGCTTGAAATTTCAATTTGAGAGCCGTTCTACCGCTTCTCGGATTTTTTCCTGCCACTGTCCGGTATGAACAAAGCGCCTAACATTTGGGATATCTCTTAAAAGTTGGCCTCGCGTTCTTACTTTTTTTGCTATAGCAGCCCAAGTTGTCTCAAGAATACGGTCAACCGCTTCTTCGTCAAGCGATTCAGGTTTTACATTAACGCGCACGGTAAGCGGAATGGCGAAACCGGCATTGCCAATCCATTCGCAATCAATTACTACAACCGAATTCTTTCCGCATGTTGCTTCGGAGTTTCTTGGGCATTTGCACCAGATTCTTTTTCTTTGGTGTCCAGCGGCGCGCTCGGGACGGATTTTTCTTCTACGGCGACCCTAAACACTGCTATATCTTTAGCTTCTTTGGCCGTTTGTTCTCTGACGGAGACGGCGAGACCATGCTCCTGGCAGAAGTCTTGAAACGCGTTCGCTTCTTCTCTTGTGCTGAAAGTAAGGGTGCCGGTATGAACGTCAATGTTGTCCGCCGAGCCGAGGTCGCGGGCCAAGGCGAGCATTTGTTTTGTTTCCGTCTTTTCAATTTCCGGTGTTGAGATTTGTTCTCGCATAGAGATACATTATCACACCTCGTTTGTGTGTTGCAACCCCTACCTTCCTTTGCGGCGCATAGAGAGGTGTGACTTACAAAAGCGTCCGTTTGATGCCGTTTAGATGTTCAAAAGCTTTGGGAGTGGCGGTGCGGCCGCGCGCCGTGCGTTCAATGAGGCCGAGCTGCAGGAGGTAGGGTTCGTGCACCTCTTCAATGGTTGATTGTTCTTCTGAGAGCGCGGCCGAGAGAGTGTTCAGTCCCACCGGCCCGCCGCCGAATTTTTCAATAATGGTTGAAAGCAGCGCCCGATCAGAGGGTTGAAGTCCAAGCGCGTCCACTCCCAAAAGTTCAAGTGCCTTTTCGACGGTTTGCATATCAAGCACGCCGCGTTGTATCTGCGCAAAGTCGCGACAACGTTTGAGAAGGTAATTGGCGGTGCGCGGGGTAAATCTGCTTCTCTTGGCGATTTCTTTTGACGCCGTTTTTTCCACTTCCACTCCCAGAATTTTAGCCGAGCGCTTGATAATCTCTTCAATTTCTTCCGGCGTATAAAATTCCAGCCGAAAAACGCCGCCGCCGAAGCGGGAGCGAAGAGGGGAGGAGAGAAGCGCGATGCGAGTGGTGGCCGCAATCAAAGTAAAAGGAGGCAATTCAAGCTGAATGGTTCGGGCTGATGGCCCTTTGCCGATAATAATATCAAGCTTTCCCGATTCCATGGCGGGGTAGAGAATTTCCTCAATGGCTTTATTCAAACGATGAACTTCGTCAATAAAAAGCACGTCGCCCGGCGAGAGATTGGTGAGTACTGACGCAAGATCGCCGACTTTTTCAATAGCGGGGCCCGATGTGACTTTGATTTGGGCGCCGATTTCTTTGGCAATGAGATGGGCGAGGGTGGTTTTGCCAAGACCGGCTGGGCCGTAGAAGAGCAGATGCTCCGGCGGGTGTTTTCGCTCGCCGGCGGCGGTCAAAAGTATCCGCAGATTTTCCTTAATGTTTTTTTGGCCGATATAATCGTTCCAACGGCTCGGTCTAAGGGCCTGGTCGAGGAAGATTTCTTCACCCAAAAGGGCTTTTTCCGCCGGGGGGTCCTCGATTTTTTCACTCTTTTTGCTCACACGAGACCTGTTAAGGATTCTTGACATAAAAACTTTTGTGTGCTAAACTCTTCTCGGTTAGAGATTTGTCGCGTCTGACGTATTTTTTGGAAAACTTCCACTTCTTCCTTCCAAGATATAAATCTCTAAGCAATTGCCCCCCACTTTTGATTTCACCCTCACAAGGGAGAAATTGAGTTGTCTCACAAACAAAGGCAAAGATGAAATCAAAAGTGGGGGGTTCCTAGTATTTTTTTGAGGACATTCTGGTTACCCCGTTCGCGGGGTTGGCTGGGGTTATCCTTGGGAATCTACTTAACTTTTAGTACGGATATTAAAAGCATTGCTTAGAGATTTATGTTTTGGAAGACCTGCCCGCCCAAGTTTTGTCTGACAAAACTTGGGCGGGGTGATTTCTTCGGCCTCTCCTATAGTACCCCCGCCATTTTCTAAAGGCAACGGCTAAAAACTTTCTAACAGGAAAAATACGCAGGGGCAAGTTCTCTGTCCTTTCTTCTTTTTATCAAGTTTCTTAACTTGATATTCCAGCGAGGGTGGTTCTCCGAGCGGGTTAGCGGAGCAATCGTAAAAAATCAGAAAATTTTAGGAAAATGAAACTGTTTGACCCCGCATTGCAGGGGGGGGTTCATTTTCGGTCAAGAAATTTTCTTGATTTTTGAGATTGCGGAGCGCTTCAAAGAACTATCCAAGCCTACTCTTTCTCCAAATCCACCACTCTTCCAAGCTCTTTAAGCGAGGTAACGCCCGCCAGCACTTTCATAATGCCGTCCTCTTTCATGGTCAGAATGCCTTGGGGCAAGGCGGCCTTTTGAATTTCCCGCTCGCTTGGGTTTTGGCGGACGACCGCTTCTATGGCTTCGTTCATCAAAATGGCCTCGTAAATGCCGATTCTGCCCTTAAAACCGGTGTGGTTGCAGGCATCGCAGCCGACCTCAATCCACATTTTTGTCCGATTCGCAATCGTCGCCTTGTTTTTGATTAGAGCCAGAG
Source organism: Candidatus Tayloriibacteriota bacterium (assembly GCA_016188455.1). Taxonomy (GTDB): domain Bacteria; phylum Patescibacteriota; class Minisyncoccia; order Phycocordibacterales; family SIBU01; genus SIBU01. Next base: position 25,698 of record JACPHR010000021.1, read on the forward strand.
CATTGTCAATCAGGATTTTCTCTTTGCCCGCGATTGTCGCCTCCTTTCGGCATTCAACGCAGAGTTTGCGGACCAATCGTTGGGCCATGGAAACATTGATGGCCGAGGACATCGTCTTGACGTTGACGCCCAGGTCTATCAGGCGGGGGAAAGTGCCGGCGGCGGTGTTGGTGTGGAGGGTGGAAAAAACCAAGTGGCCAGTCAGGGCGGCGTTGACGGCGATTTCGGCCGTCTCGTTGTCGCGAATTTCGCCGACCATGATAATGTCCGGGTCTTGGCGCAAGGCGCTCCGCAAGCCCTCAAGAAACGAGTAGCCCTTTTCAACGTTAGTCTGGGTTTGCACAATGCCGGGCAGGTGGTACTCAATCGGGTCTTCAATGGTGATGATTTTTATGTCCGCGGTGTGGACTTTACGCAGGAAGGCGTAGAGCGTCGTCGTCTTGCCGCTGCCGGTGGGTCCGGTGGTCAATATCATGCCGTAGGGTTTGGCTATCTCATGCTCAAGGGTGGCGAGCAGTTTCGGTTCAATGCCCAACTCTTCAATCGGCACGGCGATTGATTTTGGGTTTAGGATTCTCATGACAATGGACTCGCTGTAAGCGCCCGGCAGGAGCGAAGTCCTGATTTCAATATCGTCCTCGTTTATTTTGACGCTGAAACGACCGTCCTGGGCTTCGGTTTTGACGTTAAGTTTCAGTCCCGAGAGCAGTTTGATGCGCGAATTTATCAGGGCGTAGGTTTCTTTGTCAAACTTCAGGATGTCGTTTAACACTCCGTCCAGGCGATAACGCAGTCTCGCGTAATCCTCCTCCGGCTCTATATGAACGTCGGAGGCTTTGGTGGCCAGCGCGCCCGCCAGGATAATTTCAATCAAGCGGGAAATTCTGTAGCTCTTTTTTTCCGCCAAAATGCCTTCAATCAGTTTGGCGATATCGCTTATGGAGTGAACCTTGCCTAAAAAAGCAGCGATTTCATCACTCGACACATCAAGGGCGCCAGCGGTGGACTCGGTTGAGTAGGACAGTTCCTTGTAGTGGCTCCAGGCTTTCGCCAGACTTTCACCAGTGGCGGTAAAGACGGTGACGAAGAAGCCGGCCTCGGTGAGAGCTTTGAGAGCGGTCTTGGTTTCTTCGGCGGCGGGGGAGATGACGGCCACCTGGACTTTTTTCCCGACCAGATTGAAAGCCGCGACCCCGGCCCTTCGGGCGGTTTCTTCTTTGATGAGCCGGAGGGCGTCGGTGTTGATGGGCATCAGGGCAAGGCTGATGTATTCAACGCCGTACTTCTCGGCGATTATTTTGGCAAAATCCTCCTCTTCTTTCTTGCGCCACTCTTCCAATTTTTGCTTTTGTTTGTCCTCGTCAAATTGGATTGTCATACTGACATTCTAGCGTCTTTCACCTTCCCGCACAACGGCAATTATTTTTAGACGGCTCACGTTAACAGGTTAATTAAAATCAATTTCTAAAACATGCTACCTAACTCAGGCGTACGCCTGAGTTAGGTAGCATAGCGGGAGTTTCCCAATGAGAAAGTTTCCAATTTAGCCGGCCCAGGTTAACATATTGACAGCAACGATAAACTATGATAGTATTTCAGCAGTAGTAAACGGCAGAAATTCATTTAAACCGGGTGCCGATAAATGGCACCCACATCCCAGAAAGGCGGTTGCAGGTGAAAAAGTTTTTGTTCCTCGCATTTGTTTTGGCAATGGTTTGCGCCGCCGGCGGTTGCGCCTGCGGTCCCTACTCTGGTTCGGGTTACTACCCGACGTACGGGCCATATGAATACGTCTACCCGAGTTATGGGTACCGTTACCACTCCTACTATCCCAGCTACGGCGGGCATCATAACCACAGCGGGCATCACCACGGCGGGGGTCATCACGGCGGGCATCGCTAGCCAAAAGTTTCGCAGGGCGTCTCGATTTTCGGGACGCTTTTTTCTTTCCCAGTAGTATAAATTGGCATCGCAAGGCGAAGCCTTGCTTGGAATATAATGCCAATTTTCACTACTGGGTTTGTGCTACAATCTCGGAATGGAATTTACGAGCACAAGCTCGGCGGACACGAAAAAGTTTGCCGCCGAATTTATCAATAAAAAAAAAGCCCCGCCCCCGCCCGCGGCGGGCGGGGGCGGGGCCACTGTCGTCGGTCTTTACGGCAACCTCGGCTCGGGTAAGACCACTTTCGTTCAGTGTGTCGCCGAACTTTTAGGCGTTGCCGAGCCCGTTACCAGCCCGACTTTTGTCATTCTAAAAACCTATAAACTAAAAACTAAAAACTATAAACTTCTCCATCACCTTGACGCGTACCGATTGAAAAGCGGGGACGATCTCCGCAAGCTTGGGTTTGAAAAACTGCTCCGCGACAAAACCAGCCTTATTCTTATAGAATGGGCCGACCGCGTCGCGGGTATCCTTCCGCCCGGCCATATCAAAGTTTATTTTGAGTTTGTGGATGATAAGACTCGCCGACTCAGCTTCGTGTCAGGGGTCAGTTGACGCACGGTTATATTTCTGATAGAACAAGTGAAGTAAACACCGAAAGAGTGAAAGGACGGATGAAAACTCTATGCGGCATGATTACTTGGTTACTTCTCTGTGGCTGCGCACCCATCCATTATATTACCGTGCACAATGGCACTGGCAAGTACGCGGACATTGAGCAGACGGGCGGGGGGAAAAGAAAAATACCGGTCAAAAATTTGCAGGCAGGTGACTTATACACGATAGAACTGCGATTACATCCCCGGCAACGCACTGTTTTCATAGCCACGCTTCACAACGGAGATTCCCAGCGCCACTTTTGCCGTTTGGAGGTTTCCTGCGGCTCAAAAGAATACCACACCGTTAATCTTTGGGAAGTTGACCAAGGAGTCCCTCTCACGCGGATAGAGTGGCCCTAAGGCTCTCTTGGCAAAGAGCGCGCGCCTGGCCGAACCGTAATGGTTCGGTTTTTTATTTATTGTCTACAGCATATCCGCCGCTGAAGTTTTTATGGAAAGTTTGCCTAGAGGTGGTGGCGCAGAGCGTTCTCCAGTTTTTCAATGTGGTCTGTTGAGAGGTGGTGTTGGCCCGGATGTTCCTTAAGCCAGTTGATGCCTTTTTTCAACTCATCTTTACTGATGCCAGAACCCGAGCCTTCCTCGTCAATATCGCCGCGAAAAGTTTCCTTTATCTGTCCCAGTTGGTGTTCCGAAAAACCCTCCTTGTCTTTCAAGTGGTAAAGCACTTTTTTGAATTCGTGATGCGAAACGCGGTCACTACCGCCAAAAATTCCCATAGTTTTTGAATGATTACTCCTATTAGCTTAAGTATATCATTTCAAGATATTTTGTCATGGGTTAATCGGAGAATTATTTTGCTCTCTTTAACTATAAGCTAATTCGCACGAATTAGCCTAGGCGTATAAAAACCTAAAACCTAAAAACAAAATCGACTTTTTTATTTGCCGCGGAGTGCTAAAATTGTCATATGGCTTTATTCATAATTCCTTATTGCCATTTCCACCTACGCCGAGGCTTCGGCGGACAAGCATGATTCATGATTCTAAAACTAAACTCCGTTTAGTTTTGCTTGACGCCCACGCCATTTTGCACCGGGCCTATCACGCTCTGCCTGATTTTTCGTCGAGCAAAGGCGAACCGACGGGAGCACTTTACGGCCTCTCGAGCATGCTCATCAAAATTATCGCCGACTTGAAGCCGGACTACATGGCGGCGGCTTATGACCTGCCCAAAGCCACCTTCAGGCACGAAGCCTACAAGGAGTACAAAGCCGGCCGCGCCAAAGCCGACCCGGAACTGGTTTCCCAAATCAAGCGCTCGCGGGATATTTTTGAAGCCTTTACCATTCCCATATACGACAAGGAGGGATTTGAAGCCGACGACATTCTCGGTACCATAGTAGAATTGGTCAAAGGTCAAAGGTCAAAGGTCAAAGGTTTTGATTTGGACATTATCATCGCTTCGGGGGACATGGATACGCTTCAACTGGTAGATGATAAAAAGGTGCGGGTCTATACTTTGAAAAAGGGCATTGCCGATACGATTCTTTATGACGAAGACTCGGTAATTAAGCGCTTTGGTTTTCCGCCCAAGCTTTTACCCGACTATAAGGGCTTGCGAGGCGACCCGTCGGACAACATTATTGGCGTCAAAGGTGTCGGCGAGAAGACTGGCGGCATTTTAGTCAGCCGCTTTGGCACCATTGAAGAGCTGTACGGCAAGCTCAAAAAAAGCGACAACAGTTTTAAGGCCGCGGGTATCACGGACAGAGTCATCGCCCTGCTCAAAGCAAACGAAGAAGAGGCCGAGTTTAGTAAAATGCTGGCGCTCATCCGCCGTGATGCGCCGATTGATTTTGCCTTGCCGGAGAAGCCCTGGCGGCAGTCGCTTGATATGGGCAAAGTCATCAAGCTTTTTTCAGAGCTTGAGTTTCGGACGCTCGGCGCCAGGCTCACGCAAGCGCTTGTCGGGAAGAGTCAGGAAAAGAATCAAGAATCAGGAATCAAGAATTACGAAAGAGAAAAGGAGGGTCAGCAGAAAGAGGGAAAAGGTGCAAAAGGAGAAGTGGCAAATGCCGCGGACGGAGGGCTTTTTACAAATATTGCGAATACCATTCCGGCACCCGACCCCGAATCCCTTGCCGAGACCGCCATAGCTTTATGGCTCATCAATTCCAACATCACCAACCCGACATTAGAGGATATTTTAAACTTTAGCGGCGCCAAGAATTTCGCCGAGGCAAGGACAGCCGTTTTTAAACGACTGGCAGAACTAAAACTTACCGCCGTCTTTGAAACTATTGAGAAGCCCTTGATACCCGTTGTCCGCGGTATGAAAGAGCGCGGTATCGGCGTTGACGCGGCGCAGCTTAAAAAACTTTCCAAAGAATACCACCATACTCTCGCGGGCCTGCAGAAAAAAATCTGGAAGCTGGCGGGGGAAGAATTTAACGTCAGTTCGCCGAAGCAGCTTGCCGTCGTGCTTTTTGAAAAGCTTGGTCTCAAAGCCAAAAACCAGAAGAAAACCGGCACGGGTTTGCTTTCCACCAAAGAGTCCGAGCTTGAAAAACTGCGCGAGGCGAACCCCATCATCAATCTTATTTTGGAATATCGCGAGCTCGCCAAACTGCTAGGCACCTACATAGACCCTGTAGCGCTCGCGGACTCGCACGGAGCAGGCGCCATTCCCTGGGCGATTGATGAGAGGGGTCGTTTACACGCCACCTTTTTGCAGGCGGGCACTACCACCGGCCGGATGGGTTGCGAAAATCCCAATCTTCAGAACATCCCGAACAAAACCGAGCTCGGCAGAAAAATCAGGCGCGCTTTCGCGGCCGCGCCCGGTTTCTCCTTGGTCGCTTTTGACTATTCTCAAATTGAACTGCGCATCGCCGCTTTTCTTTCCGGCGACCGGAAACTTATTGAGATTTTCAAACAAGGCGCTGACGTGCACACGGCGGTGGCCTCCGAAGTGTTCGGCGTGCCCGGCGACAAGGTCCACCCGGAGATGCGCCGCAAGGCCAAAGTTATCAACTTCGGCGTGATGTACGGTATGGGCGTCAACGCTTTGCGGGCCAATCTGGGCGGCGACCCGTCTGCGGGTTCAGGGCAGGCCAGCCGCGAGGAGGCCCAAAAGTTTTACAACGACTATTTTGCAAAATTCTCCGGCCTGGCTCGCTACCTTGAGGCGGTCAAAGCGGAGGCGAGACGGCGCGGCTTTACCGAAACTTTTTTCGGCCGCCGCCGCTACTTCCTGGGCATCACTTCCAAGCTGCCTTTTATCCGCGCCTCGGCCGAGCGGCAGGCGGCGAACGCGCCGATTCAGGGCACCGAAGCCGATATCATCAAGCTCGCCATGATAAATGTTGACCGCTTCATTGAAAAATCTGGATTGCGCGGCAAGGCCTATCTTTTATTGCAGGTGCATGATGAACTGGTCTATGAGATTGAGGCGGGGCTGGTGAAAAAAACGGCTCCCGAGATTAAAAAAATAATGGAGAACGTTTTGCCGCCCAAGGACATCAAGGGCGTGCCGATTGCGGTGGACGCCTCGGTGGGGAAGAATTGGGGTAGCATGCTTCGCCTCGCGGACTGACGTGGACTAACCCTCCTTCGTCCAAGACTTCGGACGGGCACGGCGCGGACTGACGCGGAAGGGGAAATGGCGGGCTTTTTCTTATCCTCGCATTATTCGTATTGATTAGTATCATTCGTGCCATTAGTATATTAGTATCTTTATGTTGTATCTTATTCACGGTTCCGACACGGACAAAACCCGCGAGAAGGCGCGGGAGCTTGTCGCGAGCTTGCAAAAGAAAAAGCCGGAGGCAGAGGTTTTCCGGCTGGGTTCGGATAATTGGAACGAGGCGCGGTTTGATGAATTTATTTCCTCGCAAGGTTTGTTTGAGCGGAAGTTCATCGTTTTTGCCAATCGGCTGCTTGAAAACAAGGAAGCCAAGGCGGCAGTGACGGAAAAACTGCCCGCCATTCAGCAGTCCGAGAACATTTTCATTTTTCTTGAAGGGGCTGTAGACAAAGCAACCCTGCTGGAAATTGCCGAGGCGGCCGAAAAAGTCCAGGTTTTTGAGAAAACTGAGAAAGAAAGGTTTAACGTCTTTTCTCTGGCCAACGCTCTGCGGGCGCGCGACCGCCGAGGACTTTGGGTCAGCTATCAAAAAGCCGTGAGAAACGGCGCCTTGCCCGAGGAGTTGTCCGGCGTCTTGTTTTGGCAGATTAAGACCTTGTTGGCAACGGGCTCCAGAAATTTTTCTCCGGCGGAGCTTGAAACTTTGGCTCTAAATATAGTCAGGCTTTATCACGACGCCCACCGCGGTCTCGTTGACTTTGAAACCGGCCTTGAGCGTTTTGTCTTAACCGTGTAAAATATATTCTAATGGATCCCGTTAGTCCCGTTAGAAGCCGCGGTCACGGTATAAGTAGTCAAAAATATAAAATGAAATTTGGTAAAAATGTTTATCAATATAACCTTAGCAAGAGCGCGCTGACCGCGACCTGCTTCTAAACGGGATGGAACAAATACGGTTTGTTTGGAATATGATGTATCGCGTCTGGCCGCCATGCATCAGGACGGCGGAGCGCCTCGGTTTTCACAATTTCCGGCAAAAGTATTTTCTCGGCCATTTGAACGCCAATTACAACAAGGACAATTTTATCGCCTTTCTCGCGGCGCAGGGCTTTGAACGCGCCAAAATCGCCTGGCGCGACCCCGGAGAAGTCTTGAGCATGAGAAAAATCCACCGCGACATTTTTCAGTACCACATTAGGCTCTTCATTGACGGCGAAATCCGCGCCCACTACGAATACTCGCCCGAATCTCATCCGCTTGACCACTTTTTTGAAGTTCGTTTTGACCCGGAAACCGAATTTTTTAAGCGACTTTTAGGGGACTACCTGATTGTCTCGGAAAAGTAAAGTTTAAGAGCGACACCGCAGGGCATTAACCCTGCGGGTAGCCCCGAACTCACCCTGCGCTCCGCGCAGGATATTGAATTCGTAGCTATTCGTATCATTCGCACCATTTGTATATTGGTATGTTTGTCTAATAAAAAGACCTGTCTGACACAGGTCTCGCGCTATCGTCAACTATAACCATTAACACACCGCTTCCTCGCGCCACGGAATTTTTTCGCCGTGCAGTATCGGCACCACTTCGCCGATTTTCTCCGGCATGGTTGAAGGCCTGGCGGCGCATTTGGTGAGCCGAATTTTCTTTTTGCCCGGCGGCAGGCGATACAAACCGCAAGGAATGTTTCGGCAGGCGAAATTTTGGAAATGTTCAAACGAGCCGATTGCCTCAAATCCCATGGCATAAATGGCCAATGCCAATCGGCCGGGGTAACAGCCGCCGCAACCGTCCTCGCAGGCTTTCGCTTTGTCAAAATCGTGCGGCGCCCTGTCGGTGCCGAGCCCTATCCGATTATTGCCTCCGGCAACCTGCTGGAGCAGTTTTTGCCGATGTGGTTCTTCCCTCTGCAAAAGCGGCCAGCAGACGAATGAAGGGTTGGAACCGCGTCTGAATGTACCCTCTCGCACCGAGCCGCGCTGGAAAATCCTGTTGCGGCTGTAGACGAAGTGCTGCGGCGTCAACGTGGCCCATGTGGGCTCGTTGTTTCTCTCGGCTTCCGCCATGTAATCCGCCGCCGTTCCGTCAGTGATGTGTTCAAGACAAACCCGCAGTTTGGGGAAACGCTTTCGCAGTTCGGGCATTTCTTCCGAAATGAAGACGCGCGGCGCGTCAAACGGGTCAATGCGGTCGCCTACCGTCTCGGCGTGAAGCAGCAGGGGTATGTCCTCCTCTTCCATCCTTTCGTAAATAGGATAGCCGTTTCGGAATCGCGTCAGCGCCCTGGCCGTGTTGGTTGAACCGTTGTTCGGCATGTATTTGCAGGCTCGCCAAATTCTTCGCCTGTAACCCTCAACGATTTCATCAGCCTTGGCTTCGTCGGTGAGGTAGTAGGTAAATAGGGCGTCAAACTCGGCGCCGGCCGGCAACTCCGAGAGCACTTCGGCGCGGTAATCGAGGCCCAGGCGGATGGAGGTTATCGGCGGTTCGGTATTGCACATGATAAGGGCGCCGCCGAACTCGTCTAGCAGGTCGGGCAGGGTGAGCTCTAGCAAGCCTGTTTTTTTCTGGCGCAAGTGGACATGGCCGTCAAATGTGCCGGTCAGTTCCACTGTTGTTCCGTCTGGGATTTTGTTCATAGTTTTGCAAGGTTCAATTTTTTCTAACACTTAATCCATACTAACTTTTGCAAAAGAAAAAGCAAGCTGTGGAAGCTTGCTTGTAAGACTAGATAATTCAGGAGCGGTTGACGGAGATGTTTAAGTCGCCGATTGATTTGACCCCATCGCACTCCATGAATTTCAAGAGTCCCTTATTAATCCGCCGCGGCAGGCCCGGTCCCTCATAGATGAAGCCGGTGTAAACTTGAACTAGGCTTGCGCCTGCCGCTATCTTATCCCACGCATCCTCGGCGCTAAAGATGCCGCCCACGCCGATGATGGGAAGCGACGGAAACTGCTTGTGAATGTGCTTGACGATTTCCAGTGACTGGCGACGAAGCGGTTTGCCGCTTAAACCGCCGACCTCTTTAGCAACTTCGCCGTTTGTTTTGAGACCGTCCCGACTGGTAGTGGTGTTTGTGGCCACGATGCCGTCAATGCCGACTTCGTTTATCACCGTGAGAATGTCATCAATTTCTTCAACCGTGAGGTCCGGGGCGATTTTGACCAGAATCGGCTTTGGCCTCTCATGTGGCCGCCTCGGCGCTTTGAGATTTTGCCTTTGGATTCCTTCAAGCAAGGCCTTGAGAGCCTCCCGTTTCTGCAGACTGCGAAGCCCGGGGGTGTTTGGCGAGCTGGGATTGATCACGAAGAAGTCGCCGTAATCATAGAGCTTTAAAAACGTGTAGCAATAATCAGCGACCACCGCCTCCAGGTCGTCCACCGGCACTATTTTTGATTTGCCGATATTGATGCCGAGCGGCACGCCGGGCCGGCGCGCGCGGCCGAGACGGTAGGCAACCTCTTCCGCGCCCGGGTTGTTGAAGCCCATGCGGTTTATCAGCGCTTCATCTTCCGGCAGGCGGAAAATGCGCGGCTTCGGATTGCCGTCCTGCTTCATGGCGGTGATACCGCCCATCTCCAGAAAGCCAAAGCCGAGCGATTCAAAGCCGCGGAGCGCTAAGCCTGCTTTGTCCATGCCCGCCGCCAAGCCGACCGGATTGGCGAAAGTCAGATCAAAGAGTTTTTGCTCCAGCCTTTTATCGTGGACGGTGTGGGCGCTTCTTACGAGAGCGCTGAGAACGGGCGTGTTGCCGACCCGTCTGAGCATTGACAGGACGCGGTCGTGAATTTCTTCCGAGTCATGCTGGAAGAGCAGGGGACGAACCAATTTGTCATAGAACATAGAAACTCCTCCGTTTTGTTGTGATTACAGTCGTTTCCGCTAGCCGGGCTATTTTTAGCACCCCAGGGAACAAAAGTCAATTTTGCCTTTATTCTACTATCCAAGCGATCGCCTGGATAGTAGAAATCTTTAGCGAAGTGGTTGGCGAATTTGTAAAGAGTCAGATTTTGGTGCCTCTGGTAGGAATCGAACCTACATAACTGGCTTAGAAGTCCAGTGTTCTATCCATTAAACTACAGAGGCGTCAGGTGAGTCGGGCGGGCCCGCCCGAACGACCGGAGTCATCCGGTCGGGCGGGAAGCCCGCAGTTCTAGCCATTGAACCACGAGGGCGGGTAAACCGACAACTACAACTTACAACAAAAACTGCGAAAACAAAAGCTTACCACATTGTTTGGTTATCCAGTTATAAGTTACCGGTTAGAGATTTTTCATCTTGACGGGTCAACCGAGGGGGGATTTTTTCTCAACTGGTTAAAGGCGGCGCTTTTAGTTTTGAAAAAACCGGCGGTTTTATCAAGAAGCGCCGCTGTTGCAGTCGCCGAGTTGCCCGAGGCTTTTTTCTCCGCCGGCAAAAACTCGCCCCGGCTGATGTCCCGATAGATTAAAAAACTGCTGATGAATGCCATAATCGCAAGAAGCAAAAAAGCGACCACCATGATTTTCCAATGAAAGAGAATCCTGACTTCGCGCGGCATGGGTGCCGGCTTATTGCCGTGATAAAATTTTTCCCAAACCGCCTGAAAAAAATTATTGAAAGTCATAAATTAAATTATTTCAGTTTTAAAACGGCGATATCCAGAGTGCCTTTCCAATGTGGAGCGAGAAGGCTGGGCTTTTTTGAAGCACCGGCGGCTGTTTCGCCGGAAACTTTTTCCAAATCGACTCTGCCTAGATTCACTTTGAAAGGCAAAAGCTCAACCAGCGCCGCAAAACGGTAGACGTCAGACCAAGTGCCCCCGACTTCAACGGTGGCGTTCACCGCCTCAAAAATATCGGGCGACAGAGGGGCGGCCGGGCCAACCGACACGGAAAGAACTTGCGGCGCGAGATTGTTTTCGGCGCCTAAAGACTCAATTGAATCCAGAAACTCCACCACGCCGTCCTTGGGGATGAAGTGTCCGTCGAGCTGCTCGCGCAAAGAGGCCGTTTGGGAAAAAGTTTCCTTGACTGATTTCAGGTTCGCTTTTTCTTCGTTGAAAGTCTCAACTGCGCTGGTCAGTGCCGCCAGTCGCTGATTTTTTTGCCTGACCGTTACGAATAGATAAGAATAAACGGTTACCAATAGGAGGTTCAGGCCTAAAGCCAGTAAAAAAACTCTCCAAGCTTTTTCTTTGATGATTGTGTTTAAAATGTTCATGTTACTTGGTTTTGGCCATAATGGAAAAATTAATATCGGCGGCGGACACAAAGTTGGACACCGGCACGGACACTTCGGCAAAAGTCTTTTCCCGCTTGAGCGTCCGCTCGAACGACAACAACGCCTCTCTGTCTTTCGCCACTCCCAAGACGGCGACTGCCGGGCTCCCGCCTTCGGCGCGCTTGATGCTGACCCCCATGATTTTAATGCCCGCTGTTTTTTGGCGGGTGATATCGCGGATCAGTTCGTAGAAATAAAAAACCGGTCGTTCCTCCTTAAACACCGCCGCCTTTTGGCCGGTGAGCTTTAAAAGGCTTGCCGAATTATCCCTGCCCCCCGTAGCAATCTCCGCTTTGAGAACGTCGGCTCTTTTAAGAATGACCGCCTCCTTCTGAAACGACAGAAAAAGCGAAGGCAGCAGGGCGACAGAAGCCACGGCGGAGAGGGCGGCGAGAAAAAGCAAACTGGTAGCGGCCAGCCTCAGCCGGTACTCGCGGTTTATCGCCTGCTGTTCTTCCTGGGGTAAGAGGTTAAACATGGTATGCGAATAGCCTTAACGAATAGGCACACACGAATAATTCAACACTCGTTTCATTCGCATCCATTCGTAAATTAGTATTATATATTCGTATCATAGAATCAATTCTTATATTGGCATCATATATCTTGCGGTAACGCCAAGCCAATGGCGCTGGCGTAATCAAGGGAGTCAAGAAAAGGGATGGCTGGGATGTGGCGGTCATAGGCGAAAGCGTTCCGCCAAACATCCGCCACTTCAACCGGAATCTGCACGGCCGTTGAAAGATATTCGTCAAAGCCAGCCAAACTGGCGTCTCGGCCGCAGAGAATTATTTTCTCGATTTTTCTGTCAGCCGCGCCTTGGGGTTTTTGGCGTGTTTGCCAGTAGATAAAAAGCTTGTTGACCTCGTCTTTGATGGCGGAAACCGTGTTCATGAGAGAGAAAAATAACTCCATGTTTTTGCGATTTTTTACGAAACCCCGCTCCTCTTTCAGCCGCCGCGCGGCTTCCGCGTCTACCGAGAAATGTTTTTCAAGCGCGGCGGTCAAAGCGTCGCCGCCGATGGCAACCGACAAATTAAATTGCACCGCGCCGCGGCTGGCAATGGAGAGGTCGGTACCGGTTTCCCCGACGTTAACAATCAAAAAGGTGCCGAGGTCGCCTTTGGCAATCACCGCTCTGCTTGCCGCGGCGGAGCCAATGCTGAAAGCAAGCGGTTTTAAACCGGCCGATTTGATAATCTCAAGATAAGTTGCCACCATCTTCTTGGGCAAAACTGAAACACTGACCTCAATGCGGTCCGCATCGGCGGAGTCCGGAATGACAACGTAATCAAAGACGGCGTCAGCCGCCGACATTGGCACATTTTCCTCAAGCCGAAGCTCAATGGCTTGGCGGAGGTCGGTAACGGCTCTTTTCGGCAATTCGGTTTTGAAAAGATAGGCTTTTTCTTCGGGCAATGAGACACTGACAAATTCCATGGAAAGTGCCTTTTGGAGCGAACGGAGGCTCTCCGTCACGGCCGATTTGTCGTTGATGTAGCCTTCTTTTATGGCGCCCGAAGGAATGGCCCGCGCGCCAAAGCGGCCCAAGACCAAGCCCCGGCGAACCTTGGCGAACTCAATGGCATGCGCCGCCCGCTCGGAGATGGCGAGACCCATCGGCCGCATTGCCAAAAACGCGGGAACCGGAAAAAAATCTGAAAAACTGCTTTTCATGTGAAGAGCCAGCGAGCCGGCGAGGCTCGAGGCTTCGGATATATTATACTATGTCGTCAGTTTCCGCGGAATGGGGACTCTTGGAAGCCCGCCGACCTTTGACGAAGTCCGCGAGGTTGGGAAGCATGGAAAAAAATATAATGATAAGGACTATAGGCAAAATGTAGCGGTCAATGTCGGGGATAAATTTGCCCAAACCGTAGCCGAGCGTGAGCAGACCGACGCTCCAGCCCAATCCCCCGATTATGTTGTAGAGGAGAAATGTCCTATAAGACATGAGGCCGACGCCGGCGAGTATCGGCGCGAAAGTGCGGACAATCGGCACGAAGCGCGCCAGCACAATGGTTTTTTTGCCGTGCCGCTTGTAGAAAACTTTGGTGCGCTCCAAATAGATTTTTTTAAAAAATCGCGAGTCCTCTCGGCTGAAAAGTTTCGGCCCGACCTTGCGCCCGAAGCCGTAGCCGACGGAATCGCCCGCTATAGCGGCAACGGCCGCGCCGACAAGCAGCACCCAAAAATTGAGATAGCCTTGGGAGGCGACAAGACCGGCGGTAAAAAGGAGCGAGTCGCCCGGCAGAAAAAAGCCGAAGAAAAGTCCCGACTCGGCGAAGATAATGGCAACGATACCGAGCGTGCCGAGGGTTTTAATGAGAAAGATGGGTTCTAAAAAATGCATATACGATGCTAATATACGAATTGATGTGAATGATACGAATCAAATCTGAAAATCATGATTCGTGATTCCTAATTCTTGATTCTATTTTGCTCTAGTTCCGGGCGGCACATATACTGACGGTTCAAGGAGCGAAAATCCGCCGTCATCCGTTGAGACGGCCAAAAGCATGCCGTTACTTTCATGGCCTTTGATAACTCGCGGCTCCAGGTTGGCGACGAACAGGCACCGCTTGCCCACCAAGGCCGTCGGCTCGGGGAAATAAAGCGCGATGCCGGAGATAACCTGCCGCGGTTTTTCTTCTCCGAGATTAACCCTGAGACGCAAAAGTTTATCGGTTTCCGGCACTTTTTCAACCGAAAGAATTTGCCCGACTCGGATGTCAACTTTTTTGAAATCCTCCAACGATATTGAAGTTGTCATTTTTTCTTTTCTAAAAAACTTTTCAGGATAAGCGCCGCCGCGGAGGCGTCATGCATCGCGGTTTTGCCTTGAAGGCGCTTCGCTTCCGCGCTGGTCATAAACTCGGGCTCAAAAAAAACCGGCAAACCGACCGCGCTCTCCAACGCACTCTTAAACCGCCGTACGGCTTCCATAATAACATTGTCTTGGCCTTTGAAATTTTTGGACTCGCCCAAAACGACCGCGCCGATTTTTTTATTGTTAACAATTTTTTTAATATCCGCCAGAACTTTTTTATCGTTCGGCAAAACCAAAAGAGGCAGGGCGAACCGCCCCTCCTCGTCTGAAACTGCTACGCCCACCCGCTTTGTGCCGTAATCAATACCGAGGTAACGCATACCAAGACATTATACATGGTAGGCAAAACTTACCCCAGCACCAAAAGTCATACGGGCTCGCGCTTCGCCCGGCAAGGGATGTGGCTATTCGCCACCCGCGCTCACCCTGGTATTGGTGCGGGGTTATTATCCACAAACCACATAACACCGCCGAAGCGGCGGATTCTGTGGGCGGATAATAAATTGCAAATAGGGTTTTTTTTGCTATCATGCAAATCATGGAAGGGTCGGATAATGGTATTCCACCGGTCTTGAAAACCGGCGCCGGCAACGGCTTGCGAGTTCGAGTCTCGCCCCTTCCGCCATGAACCGAGAGGACTGCTAAACGCAGTCCGAGCGGCTCATCATTAGCGTGATAGAGGCGAGACTCGAACGGCAGAGCAAAATTTTCAGCAGAAAATTTTGGGAGCCGGTGCCCAGACCAATTTTTGCGGCGGCAAAAATTTAGTCGCGGGCGAGTCTCGCCCCTTCCGCCATTAAATATTTAGTATCGTATAGACCCGAGTGCTATAATTAAAAATATGGCGATAATTTATTTGGTACAATCCACTCTTGATAAAACAAAAATCTACATCGGAAAAACCGATAGATCTTTGGCGGAAAGAAGAAAAGAACATGAGGATAAAGCAGCTAATCATAGTTCTACTAAGTTTCATTGCGAATTATTAAGGAAAGGGCTTGATAATTGGGAGTGGCGGATACTTGAAACTCTCGATCCTGCTGCAAATGTTTTTGAAAGAGAAAAATATTGGATGCAAAAATTTGATGCACTTCCAATTGATCTATTAAATACAGCATCAACAAATAGCAACACTGAAACGAAGCGTAAAAAAGCAGATACTCTCGCTCGTGCTGTTGGAGGTAAGAATGTTTGGAAAAGCGCCAGTGCCAAGAAATGGATGATATTGTCTGGAAAATTGAAACCGCTAGAGAATACTGAAACAAAGATTAAGTATGAAGGATTGCTTGATGCTGAGCGAAAAACTGGAGAAACAAGGGGTGCGATCAAAAAATCCTGTGATACAGGAATACCAACTTCTCGTGGCAAGCTTTATGCGTGGTTAGATATCAAGGGAAATCTAAAACTAACCGAAAACCATATTAAGAAAGTTCCTAGGTTAAAGAGAGTTAAAAACAAAACCACGGGAGAAATTTATAATTCATTAGCAGATGCTGCCAAAAACATCGGCGTATCAATGAACATAATTAGAGACGCATGTAATGGTAAATACAAAACTACAAAAGGTCAGATAGTTTGTTTTTTGGATGACAATGGGAACGAAGTATTAACCGAAACTCACAAAAATACCTTACTTCGGTTAGAAGAAAAAAAGAAAATTGGATTTGTGGCTTGGCGTATAGAAGATAAAAATCGCAGTAAACCTTATATATTTGACTCAATTCTTGAATTGATAAACTCAATAAAAAGGGACTCTGGCGAGGAGCTTTCTCGGAGTCATATCCTTGATATTTGCAAGGGTAAAAGACAGCACGACCAAGGTTGGAGAGTAGCATACTACGACAAAGAAAAGAAAGAACCTATTTTCAGAAACAAGCATCTACTACCAATTAGGGAAAAAATTCGTGGGGTAATCTGTTTAAATGATAATAAAGTTTTTTCAAATGCAACTGAGGCTGGCAAATTTTACAATTTAGAAAGTGGCCAAATACTGCTTTGTTGCGCCCGGAAATTAAAAAGTACAGGGAGAAATTTAAAAACAAAATACAAGTTTGCACACACCGACAAAGAAGGAAAACCGATCTTAACCCCATTACACAGTGAATCAGATTCCTGGCTCGGCAAGAAAATATTTTGCCCCGGGTTGGGAAAAGAATTTAGATCTGTGGCAGAATTTTGCAGAGAAACAAATATCCCAGCGAAACGTGTAAGTAAATACCTAAAAGGGAAAAATATTGATCTTGGTGGCCTAACACTTGTTCAGGTGTAATTTAGTCGAGCCTACTCTTTATATTATAGTCAATGATATCTCTTTCTTTGTTTAATTTTGGTTTCGGTACCTCAAATCACTCCGGATGCTCTTTGTAGGTGACTCTTAATTTCCGTATACTATTGTCAATATCCCCGAATTTAAGAAGGGGATTTGATAAAATAAATTTATGCACAAAGTGCCGGCGGATTTACGAAAAGTCCTTGCCTCTTCCAAAGCGGCGAGAGCCGCATGGGAGGATAGTACGCCACTTGCGCGCAATGAGTGGCTCTGCTGGATTCTGTCCGCGAAGTATGCAAAGACGCGAAGCCGCCGGACCGAAAGGACGCAGAAGGAACTTATAGACGGAAAACGCAGGCCTTGTTGCTTCGCAGGTTGTATTCATCGCTCCAAATATGTTGAAAACAGCAAATAATATCACACAACATTTATGAAGCCGCGAATTTCAGTGTTAACAATCGGCGTGAACGACCTGAAAAAGTCGCTTAGATTTTATCGTGACGGACTTGGGTTGAAAACAGAAGGTATTGTCGGAGAGGAATACGAGTACGGAGCAGTGGTATTTTTTGATTTGCAACACAGCATAAAGCTGGCGCTTTATCCGAGAAAAAACCTCGCCCGCGATGTGGGCATTAAAGAAACCCTCGCAAGCGCAACAGAATTGAGCATCGGACATAATGTGAATAGCAAAAAAGAAGTTGACGCCGTGATGGCGCGAGCAAAAAAAGCCGGCGCTCAAGCACGAGTACCGGCAACAGGTTTGCCTATCTTCCCTCCTCTTAATCTGTCAAAAGAGTGGTGCATGAAACGTCGTCGTGACGGCAGCTCTACTCGGTGCCAAAATGCTTCTCTTGCAAGACTCGCACTTCGTCAGAGCTCAAACCCTCCAGAACCGCCAACCGTCCGGAAGTGTCTTCATAGAGCATTCCCGATCCAGAGGGTAACGCGCCAAGCGCTCGTTGTGCGCTTGCTCTGATCGCGTCACCAGTGTCTTTATTCTGAATCGTGATACCCTCGCCAAAGTCTGGATGCCATACTGAGATACTGGGATTCATTGCTTATCCTTTCTTTTTGAACCTTTGAACCAGAATCAGCTTAACAATTATAACCCGCTTGTCAATATTTACTTACTACCTGCAAGAAGGTATAATGTCTTCAGAAAAAGAGAGAAAGGTTAAAAGTATGTGCATCTCATATATACCCCCAAAGTTAGGCTTACTTGACAGACCGCTCCCAACTCATGAACCTTTGACAAGAGATACCATCCCCAGACTCCGATTCCCCGATGCGTTTGCAAAATTCCGGGATCATCTTGGACTTTTGCATTTGCCATCACCGCGGAGGCTGGAAGATGACAATCTCCGATGGGCTGTTGCTGAAATGCAACTTGAGAGAAAACGGGAAAGAGAAAAGGAGGAAGCGAGAAGACGCGAGAGTCTAGACGCATTCCTAAACCTAAACAAACAAGCAGCGAAAGACTTCGATGTACGAATAGCTGAATACCTCATTCTCAAAAAGAAATGATGGTGAAACGAAGGTGGGTCAGACACAAAAGAGACTGTTTTCAGTCTCTTTTTTTAATCCGAGAAGACCAATCCTGCTATATCGTGTCTTAGCATGAAAAGGCCGATGTATTAGTGCGTGAACTGTTGCACTGTCGTCTCTTTTTCACCGCATAGGTCATAGAATGAACAACCACGCCACCTGCCTGCCTACGGCAGGCAGGTGGCGTGGTGCTCTGCGGGCGGCACTATTGTTCTCATCATGCTCGCTGTCTTCCTCGCTGTTTTTGCACTGTCCGCCGTCGAAGGCACAGAGTTTAGAGTTACCACTAAACGCGGATATGGGTGCGCCTCGGTCGCCGTGAGGACGGAGAAAAGAGCAATCAAAAATGATAAACTAATAGTGCTCTTTTCGGAGACTGAAACGGCGAAGCAAAACCAAAAATTTCCCTTCCATTTCTTTTTCCGCTTCGCGGCGGAGGAATCCGCGCGGGCGAGTCCGTCGCCCCGCCTCCTTCTCCTTACAGGAGCAGTACACCTTTTGGATATTTTGTTTCGCTTCGCTCACAAAATCTCTCAAAAGGTCTTGCGAAAGTGTCCCACACTTTCTTACCCCAGAAAAATAGTGGCGGGGCGCATCATTTCAGATTTCGCTCTTTGCCCTTCCGTAGCTTTATGCGAAGGAGGGTTTTGGATTTGTGTATCAGATTTGGTAAAATAATTTCAAGAGTTTGCGAGGGTTTTAATTCGGGAGCAATCGTGGACGAACAAACTCCGTTCGAGCCATCTTTAAGATACGCCGCAATGAAAATTTCTGTTAAAGCCATAATCTTTGACTGGGGCAGAACACTTTTTGATTCGGAAACCAAAAAAGAATTTTCGGAAGCGGAGAAAATATTGGCGTTGTGCAAAGGCCGAGGGTATCGGCTTGCTGTCGGTTCGCTCACAAGTATTCATTCAAACGCGACTCTGGAGGAAAGAAAAAAACAAATAGAAGACTTCCCACTCCGAAAATATTTTGAAATTGTTGCCGTGACAGACACCGACAAAGACAAAAGTTTTGATGAAATTGTCCAAAAGTTTAATCTGCCGAGGGAGGAAATTTTAATTGTTGACGATAGAACGGTCCGAGGCATACAGTACGGTAATTTAAGAAATCATCCTACTGTATGGCTGCAGAAAGGAAAGTTCGCGAACGAGTTGCCAAATGAAGAAACAAAATCTCCGACATTTATTATTCACTCTCTTGAAGAATTGCTAGACATTATCTAGAGACATGAAATCTCGCTGGTTAAAAGTTAAAAAACTGCTCAAAGCGGAAAAATGTGACGCGCTTTTGGTGATAAACGCCGAAAACAACGGACAGCCGGGGACGAGATATCTCTCGGGCTTTTCGGGGTCATCGTCGGTGTTGCTGATTACAAAAGAGAAAAAAATACTGGTGACCGACAGCCGTTACACTGTGCAGGTGCGACAGGAAGCGAAGGGATTTGAAGTAACAATTTTAAAGCCGCGCGAAACTTTTAGGGTTATTTTGAAACATCTCGCGGCAAAACTTCACCTGAAAAAAATTCTCATTGACGGCGGCATCACTTCCTACGCTTCAGTTGAGAGCCTAAAAAAAGCCGTGCCGAAAATGAAGGTGACTTCAAAAAACGGGCTCCTTCAAGAATTGCGGATTGTTAAAGACAAGCAGGAAATCGCTCTTCTTAAAAAAGCGGCGGCTATCGCTTCACGGGCTTTCCTAAAATTTCTGCCGTCAGTCAAAGCGGGCGTGTTGGAAAAATCCCTTGCGGCACGGCTTGAAGCGATTTGCAAAGAAGAAGGCGCGGACAAAATGGCTTTTGACACCATTGTGGCCTCGGGCGGGCGGGCCGCTCTGCCCCACGCCCGCCCTTCGGGCAAGAAACTCCGAAAAGGAGAACTGGTGGTGATTGACTGGGGTGTCCGCTACCAGGGCTATGTTTCGGATATGACCCGTACGATAGCCATCGGCAAAATTGCTCCGCGCTTGCGCGAGATTTACGAGGCGGTGCGCGGGGCGCAGGAGAGGGGATGCCAGGCGGCGCGGGCGGGGCTACCCGCCCGCGCCCTTGACGCCGCCTGCCGGGAAACTCTTAAAGAACACGGGCTTGAAAAATATTTCGCCCATGCCGCGGGCCACGGCATCGGCATGGAAATCCACGAACTGCCGGTGGTTGGACCGAAACAAAACGAGCCGCTTCCGGCGGGCGCCGTCATCACCTGCGAGCCGGGCGTTTATATCCCACGGCTTGGCGGCGCGCGGATTGAAGACAGTCTTATTATCACCAAACGCGGAGTAGTCAGTCTCACAAAAGCATTAACGAAAAAGCTTATAATTATCAACTGACAACTACAAACTTTTGCTGTAAACTTATAGGCATGACTCCAGCGAAAAAAGAGCCTCTTGTTTGGGAAACGTTTGAGTACGTCTATCGTGAAAAAAGCGCTGATTGGTATTGGGCGGTGAGCATCATTGCCGTTTCCATGGCCGTTACTTCGGTTTTGTTTAACAATGTACTCTTCGCCATCTTCATCGCCTTGAGCTTTTTCACCTTGATGCTATACGCCAAGCGCAAGCCTCATCTGTTGCAGATAAGACTGGACGAGCGAGGCATCCAGGAGGGCCGAGCGCGCCACCCTTACTCGTCCATTGAATCGTTTTGGGTTGAGAGCCGATTCGGCGATTTCAAAATTATCATAAAGTCCAAAAACAAAGCCTCGCCTTACATCATCATCCCGATTGAAGACGTCAACGCCGATGAAGTGCGGAATCATCTCAAAAAATATCTGCCGGAGGAGGAACACAGCGAGCCGCTGGCGAAGAGGATTATGGAATACCTCGGTTTTTAAGAAAAAACCCTGATACCAATATACTAATTGGTACGAATCTACGAATGGCTACGAAAATAAGAGAAAGGAATCCCCTAAAGGCGATTTCTTTTTTGGTTTTACATTTTTCGCTTTTCGTTTTACACTTCACAGACGCCCTCATAGTTTAATGGATAGAATGCAAGATTGCGGATCTTGCGATCGAGGTTCGATTCCTCGTGGGGGCACCCGACCAGAAAATGTCAAGTTCTCTCGGCATTTTCTGTGTCGCTGGAGGACCCCGAGGAATCGAAGGACGGAGCGAGCGAAGGCGAGCGAGTCGGGGTCGCGGGCGAGTACAGCAGTGCGAGACCCGTGACCGATTCCTCGTGGGGGCACCGAAAAAGGTGGCTGATACCTTTAATTTATGGCACGGATACCAATTAAAGAACTGAAAAAAGACATTGTCCTAAAAACCACGCTTTGCGGGACGCCTTTTACCTTTCATACCACATGGGGACTTTTCAGCCCGGAAAAAATTGATGAGGGCACCATGGCGCTCTTGGAGCATGTTGTTGTCAAAGAGGGCGACGCTATTTTAGATTTGGGTTGCGGCTACGGCGCTCTCGGCATTCCGCTGGCGAAATTGGCTTCGGGTGGTACCACGCATATGGTAGATAAAGATTTTGTGGCGGTGGAATACGCGGAGAAAAACGCCTTGCTTAACAATGTAAAAAATGTTGAGGTCTACTTAAGCAACGGCTTTGACCAAGTGCCTCGGGACACCCGTTTTGACACTATCGTCTCCAATCTTCCCGCCAAGATAAGCAAGGAATTTTTCTGGATACTGTTTGAAGAAGCCCGTCAGCGACTATCGCCCGGAGGCACTTTTTATGCGGTTACCATTGCCGGTCTCCGCCGATTCGTGGAAAGAAATTTCAAAACGATTTTCGGCAATTATGAACTGCTGGCGAGCAAGGGCACATATTTCGTGGCCAAAGCGCAAAACAACTCATGACAAACGCCCCCCCGCAAAGCGGGGGGCGTTTTTCCATTTTGCTTATTTGAGCAAGCGCGCCATTTGGGACTTTTTTCTGGCGGCGGTGTTTTGGTGGAGGGTGTGCATCTTAGCCGCCTTATCAATAGCCTTGTAAACTTGCGGCAGAAGAGCTTTGGCTTCGGCCACTTTTTTCGCCGCCGCCAGCTTTTTAATTTGCTTGGTCAGTTTTCGGACGGCTTCCGCTCGGCGCGCGTTAAACACCCGCCTGCGAAGCGAGGCTCGATGGGCTTTTTTGGCTGAAGAAGTAATGGCCATATAAAAACTTAAAAGTTAAAAATCAAGATTTAAAATTGAGTACCCAGCAATCTAACATGTCTCTTGGTAAAAAACAAGGTCTCAAAATTTTTAATTTTAATCTGTCATTTTTCACTTTGATATTTACATTTTGAATTATGTTACTATGTATATCATGATTTCCCATCTTAAAGGAAGAATAATGGACGCGGGAGAGCGATTTGTAGTTTTGGAAACCAACGGGGTAGGCTACAAAGTTTTCGTGACGTCGGAGACTCTGCGCGTCCTGCAAAAGCCGTCCGGCGAAACGAGCCTGTGGACTTATCTCGCCGTGCGGGAAAACGCTCTGGACCTCTACGGCTTCACGGCCAAAGACGAACTTGAATTTTTTGAACTGCTCATTACCGTCTCCGGCATCGGTCCGAAAACCGCCCTTGGCATTTTAAGCGTTACCACTATAAAAAATCTCCGCCAGGCCATCGCCTCGGGCGAAACGGCGCATCTGACAAAAGTGTCCGGCATTGGCAAAAAAGTGGCGGACAAAATCGCGCTTGAGCTCCGCGACAAGCTTGATTTTCTAGAGAGCGAAAAAGATACAGGCGACATGCGCGACGAATCGGACACCATTGAAGGACTCAAGGCTTTAGGCTACAGCGAGCGCGAGGCGCGAGAGGCGCTGAAGAAACTGCCGAAAAAAATCTCTGGCACGAGCGAAATGGTGAAGCAAGCGTTAAAATTGCTCGGGGAATAACGGCGAAGAGTTTTGGGAAATAAATATCCTCTGAACTTAAGCTGACACTTTACTCTGAAAGCATAATTTTGTCCAAGAGAATATTCTACTATCCTAGCGATCGCCAGGATAGTAGAATAAAAGAAAGGCCTCGCGACGAATCGCAAGGCCGTTGTGAATGAAAGAGTACGATGCTTAGAGGTCGAATTCTCCTCCTTTGACACCCTTAATGAAGGCGGTCCATTCATTATGAGTGAAGAAAAGAGTTTTCCTGTGCTCGTCCTTACTATCGCGCAGGGCAACTCCCTGTTCCTTCATAGCCACCTGAACGCACCAGTGATCATGTCTGCGGTTGGTCCAGGAGGATGTACGAAAATCAGAATCTTGGACGGGGAATTCCTTTTTTTCTTTGTTTTTCACGCTAAGTCCTTTCTATGTTTTTGTTGAACTGCCAATATAAAACTAGCAGAAAATGTCGCGAAAAGATGCATTTCTGATATAATTGAGGGCATAGAGCGGGAATATCCTATAATCATAGGCACACTTAAGAGATTTAATATCCGACCTTTTCGCCGACAAGAATGCTTGAACATCACTTAAAAGCAGCCGGATTGAACGAAAAAGAAGCCAGCGTGTACCTGGCGATTCTTGAACTGGGCGAATCATCCGTCCAGAGAATCGCCGATAAGGCGGGTATAAAAAGAACGACAGTATATGATGTCATTGAATCTCTGAAGGAAAAAGGACTGATCGGCAATACTCTTAAAGGCAAGCGGCGAAAATTCTTTGTGGACGATCCACGCGGAATTTTAAGGATGCTTGACGAGAAGAGAAATAAAATTGAGAAAATCATTCCTGATCTGCTTTCTAAGTCGGGAGCGTTCGATAAAAAACCCCGTTCCCGTTTCTTCGAGGGAATCGAGAGCATGAAGGAGATCTATCATGACATTCTCAAGCACTCCGATGCTCCAATAAAATCCTGGATGACTGAAGCATCCCTTGATATGTTTGATCGGGATTTCATTGAATTCTTCAACTCAAATCGCATTAAAAACAAAATATGGGCGCAGATGATCGGCCCTGACACGCCGCGACTGCGGGAATTTCAAAATCAAGATGCGAAATTCTTGAGAAAAACAATTCTGGACCGGCACAAAGTGTTTCCTTTCGGAGTAGAAATTACTTTATACGGCAATGGGTCAATAGGCATGATTTCCTTTGAGGAAAAAATCGGACTGATTTTTGAAAGCCAGAAACTCTCTTTGGCTTTGCAAAATGCGTTCGACGGGCATTGGACATTCCTTGGAGGGTAGTCAACAGGAATAAAAGAAAAACGGCCCCGCGACGAATCGGACGCCATTGAAGGACTCAAGGCTTTAGGCTACAGCGAGCGCGAGGCGCGAGAGGCGCTGAAGAAACTGCCGAAAAAAATCTCTGGCACGAGCGAGCGCATCAAGCAGGCGCTGAAAATTTTAGGGAAATAATAAACGCCAGGTGTGGTTAACCTGGCGTTGATCATGCAATGGGGTATCATTGCATGACAATATACTGTTCTGGCATTATCGTTTTGGGCGTAATCAAGCGGGTGGCAACGAACCGGTCCCCTTTCTTGAGGCTGGGGAACCTTTGTTGGTCAATCTTCGATGTCACCACAATGTAACCAAGCAACGTGTCCTTGAGAACCGAAGTTGCGGTGAGGACATGGTTGGACCCAATAACGGTGTACTCCATGTCGGGATGCAAAACCCGGACGGCATGACTGGCAGCAACGAAATTCAGAAAAATGAGTTCCGCCGTGAGCGCGAGACAGAGGCCTTTGAGTAGTGTTTTGAGTACTATTTTTTCCATAACTGTACTTTCGAGGTTGAGGTTTATCAAAAACGAAGCCATTTTTAAGAGCTTCCACAGAAAGGATAGCATACCCAATAAGTATTGTCAATACCTTATAAAACCTTTATTTAGACTATTATTACGCTATGGAAAAACTGCGAGGACTTATTAAAAAAATCATACCGAGAAAATTGTTTTTAACACTTCAGTCTCCGTACCATTATTTATTGGCTTGGCTTGGAGCGATTGTTTATCGCTTCCCCTCCCGCTATATTAAAGTGGTGGCGGTAACGGGCACCAAAGGCAAAAGCTCGGTGGTGGAATTGGTAAACGCCGTTCTTGAAGAGGCCGGTTTCAAAACGGCGCTTCTCGGCACCATCAGGTTTAAGGTGGGCGACGAAAGCAAGCCCAATCTTTACAAGATGACCACGCCGGGGCGGTTTTTCGTTCAGCAATTTTTGCGCCGGGCGGTTGACGCGGGCTGTCAATACGCCGTCATTGAAATGACTTCGGAGGCGGCGCGGCAGTTTCGGCACAAGTTCATTACCCTTGACGCCCTGATTTTCACCAACCTGTCGCCCGAGCACATTGAATCGCACGGCTCGTACGAAAAATACGTGGAAGCGAAACTGGCTATCGGGAAAGCCTTGGAAACTTCCTCAAAAAAGAATCGGGTGCTTGTGGTGAACGGCGATGAAAAAGAAGCGGTAAAATTTCTGGCGCTCGCTATCCCGCGAAAACTGACCTACTCGCTTGCCGGTGCCCAGCCCTATGAAAGCCATGCGGGCGGTTTGTCGCTTACCTTTGAGCGACAGAAAATTGTCTGCCGGCTAGAGGGCGTTTTTAATATTTACAACTGCCTCGCCGCCGCCGCCTTCGGACAAAGTCAGAACATCTCGCCAAAAATTATTAAAAGCGCTTTGGAAAAAGTGGTGGTCATCAAAGGGCGGGTTGAGCATATTGATTGCGGCCAGAATTTCACGGTGATTGTTGACTACGCCCACACGCCGGATTCGCTTGAGAAGCTCTATCAGGCTTTCCCGAGCGGCAAAAAAATTGCCGTGCTGGGAAATACTGGTGGTGGCAGAGATGTGTGGAAACGGCCCGTCATGGCGGGCATTGCCGAAAAGTATTGCGATGAAATAATCCTCACTAACGAGGACCCGTACGACGAAAACCCGCGGGCAATCGTGGCACAAATGGCGGCCGGCATGAAAAAACACAAGCCGGAAATTATCATGGACAGGCGGCAGGCGATTAGTGCCGCCCTTCGACTCGCCCAGAGGCTCGCTCAGGACACTAATCAAAACAATCCGATCGTTTTGATTAGCGGCAAGGGTACCGATCCGTTTATCATGGGGCCAAACAGCAGTAAAATGGTCTGGGACGACGCGACGGTGGTACGGGAAGAGTGGCAAAAATTGGCGCGCTAAATTTACTGCTCGTTATACTGATGCAAAATTGACGCAACCAAGGTCTGATACGGCAGGCCTTTTTCTGCCGCTTTCACTTTGAGTTTATGGAGGTCCCGTTCCGCCAAACGAATATTGATATTTTTTGACCTATTGGAAGAACCGCGCGCGTAAGAACGGTAGCGTTCCATTTCCTTCTTCACATTCGGCACAGACTTAAAACTGCCCCGTTCAATGGTTTCAAGCAGCTCCTTTTCCTCTTTGTCCAGTTCGTAGTATTTCATAATTTTGTTTTTATTTTTTACGCTTCACTATATATTTCTTTTTCGCTTTGCGGCTCGGGATAATTGTTTTAAGAAAAATCCTTTCTTTATCCTCCGCGAAAGGCACCAGATACGCGTAGCCGCCGACTGCCACCACAAAAACTTTTTGTCCCGGATACCGCCTAGTATTGGGGTTCGGAATAATATCGAGCAGCCCCCCTTCCTCAAGCGCTACCCGAATGTCTTCAAATCCGATTTCCCGTTCGCGCCGAAGCCGTTCGTTCTTCTCCGCGTTCCAGTCAATATATTTCATTATACAGCCAATGATATACAATCCATATGAATTGTCAATATATACGTTGTGGATAAAACCGAGATGGAGAGTGTCCATCTGCGGCTTTTTAAAACTTGCGGCTAAAAGTTATAAGCTATAAACTTTTCGATATGCCCGAATTGCCCGAAGTGCACACCACAGCCACTATGCTTCAAAAGCTCTTGCCGGGCTTGCGCATTAAAGCCGTCTGGACCAATTATGACAGTCCTCATCAGAGAGGCAAAGACAACATCAAAGACCCGAAATTTTTCAGGCGCTTCGCCCGAAAAATTTCGGGCGCCCGTTTCAAAAAAATTTATCGGCGCGGCAAAAATGTCTTACTTGACCTGGACAACGGCCAAACTATTTTAATTCACATGAAAATGACTGGACATCTTTTGTACGGAAAGTACAAAAAAATAACCAATAACCAAAAAACAATAACCAAAAAAGAAGAATGGCGGGTGGTGGAGGAGGGGCCCCTACAAGATTTAAAAAATCAGTTTATCCGTTTTGTCATCGCTCTTTCAAACGGCAAACATCTGGCCCTCTCCGACATGAGAAGATTCGCCAAGGTCACCATTATTGCCACTAAAAAAATCACAGAGTCGGAACATTTAAAAAAGCTCGGCCCTGAACCGCTTGACCCAAAATTTACTTTCGCCAAGTTTCGCCAGCGACTTATGACTAACCCGCGCGGCAAAATCAAGCAGGTTTTAATGGACCCGAAAGTGGTCGCCGGCATCGGCAACATTTACTCGGACGAGACGCTTTACCTAGCCAGCATTCATCCTTTAAGTATTGTCGGGAAGGTGCCCGAAAAAGCTCTCCGCGAGCTTTTTCGGGCCATGAAAAAAATTCTGGCCAAAGGCATTGACTTAGGCGGCGACTCAACTTCAGACTACCGAAACCCGTTTGGCGTTCACGGAAAATTCCACCATCACCATCAAGCCTACCGAAACACCGGCAACCCCTGCTCCAGAAAAAGTTGCGGCGGCACAATTCACCGCGTCAAACTCGGCGGCCGGAGCGCCCACTTTTGCAATATTCATCAGTACGAGTATAATTGATAACAATAATAATTTCGCATTTAACATTAGTAGTTATTCGTAGCATTAGTATGATTCGTATATTAGTATCGGTACTTTATGCATGAAGACGTAAAATGGCTCTTCGGCCTTCTCATCCTCTTCGCCGCCTTTTGGCTGGCCTCGGGCGGTTTGAGCAAATCCGCCTCCCCCAAACCATTTCTGGAACCGGTAATAGAGAGTGGTGGCAACGGCGCGGTTTTTAACTTCGCCCATATCGGCAACAATTCGGCCGACTCCATAAACTACGTCTCTCGGACAAATACGACGCAAAGCCGCCAGGGGCTGGCCAAGAAACTGACCGCCCTAGATGAAATCAAGCAGGTCATCCTTGATGCCGGCATCCAAGCGAGTGAAATTCAAAAGGAACTTAACACCTTGGAAGAAGCCAGCCACGCTTCTCCCTTGACTGGCAAGCTTGCCATTGTCGGCAGAGCCGCCGGTGCGGGCGCCGCCGGCGAATATATCGCTCTTCGGGCGTCACCCCAAAATAAAGACAAGGTTCTCCTTACCGGCCTGCGTCTTCAAAGCTCGGCGAGCGGCCAAGGCGCCGATATCCCGAAGGCTGCGCCTCTTGTCTTCCAAAATCAACTTAACCGAGAAGAACCGGTGTACCTGAAACCCGGCGATAGCGCTTACATCATCACCGGCCGCTCGCCTTTGGGCCTCTCTTTTAGGCTCAACAAATGCACGGGCTTTTTCAGCCAGCATCAAACCTTCAATCCGAGCCTGCCCAGCCGATGCCCGAAGCCGCGGGAAGAAGACCTGCCGGTAAGCGGTACCGTCTACAATGATGCTTGCCGCAACTACATCAACTCGCTTTCAAGCTGCCGCGTCGTTACCTCTCCGCCGCTGACCCTCTCGCCGGAATGCCAACGCTATGTTACCGAAGAAATCAACTACACCAAATGCGTGGAGCGCCACAAAAATGACGCCGACTTTTACGACCCTTCGTGGCGCGTCTATCTCAACCGCGCCGACAAGCTCTGGAAAACCAGCCGCGAGCTGATTCACCTCGTTGACCAGAACGGCAAAGTGATTGACGCCATCACCTATTAACGATTGAGTATTCGGGCCAAGGCAATGCCCGCGGCAACTGAAACGTTGAAGGACTCTTTCAAACCGCGGGTGACAATTTCGGCCACCGCGTCGCATTGCTTCAGGACGGCGCGGGGAATACCCAGAACCTCATTGCCAAAAATAAATGCCGCCGGATAACGAGGTTTAATTTTTCTGTAATCTCCGGCGTTTGCCGTCTGTTCAAGAGCGACGATAAACGTCTGGCGACTCTTGAGAAACCGGAGGGCTTGCGAGATTCGCGGAAAGTGTTTCCAGGCGACGGTTCGCTCGGCGCCCAAGGCGGTTTTAGCGAAATCCTTGCGCCACCGGCCAAAACGGTCCACAGGCAAAGGGCTGAGACCCGTGAGCAGTATGGCCGATACGTCAAGGCAATCCGCGGTGCGGAAAATCGAGCCGACGTTATAGACGCTGCGCAGGTTATGGAGCACTATGAATACTTCTTTGTTTCTCGGGGTTAATTTCATGCTAAACCATACTATGATATAATCGGCTGTAAGAAAAGCATGTTAAGCGTTTTCCCCAGCTTGTTTTCATACGCCCTGGTCGTGCCGCTCGCTTTCAGACTGATCGTCGGGCTGACTTTTCTTTGGTTTGGCTTTTCCAAACTGACCGGCGAGCGGCGAAAGAACAAAACGGCAATGTTTGAAACCGTCGGCCTGAAGCCGGGAAACTGGTACCTGTGGGCAGTCGCTGTTTTGGAAATCCTCGGCGGCCTCGCGCTCGTCATCGGCTTTCTGACGCAGGCGGCCACTTTGGTTTTGTCCGCCATCGCTTTGGGAGCCATCGGCATCAAACGCCGACAGCCCGCTAAAATTTCCAGCAGTCTCGGTTTTCTGTGTCTGCTTTTCGTCATCACGCTCTCGCTTTTGTTTTTAGGCCCGGGTTTTTACGCCTTTGATTTGCCGCTCTAGAGACTTGAATAAAGCGGCTTTTTCCAGTATCGTGTTCCAATCGCGCCCATAGCTCCCGCCTTCGTCCCGCACAATGCGGGACTATGGACGGGCAAGCAGTTTGACCTCGCTATGGGCTTCATAAGAATACGCGCCCATAGCTCAGTTGGTAGAGCACCTGCCTTTTAAGCAGAGGGTCGCAGGTTCGATTCCTGCTGGGCGCACACGCCAGAAAAATCTTCACTGCTGAAGATTTTTCTGGACGTGCGCGGGACAGAGGCATGTTCGGTCAGCGGGCCGAACAGCCGAGTCCGGGTCGGGAAATTTTACTCGTGACGACGAGTAAAATATTCCTGACCACAAGACGAAAGATCTAAACTGCTTTAGATTTTTCGATAACGGTGTGAGCCGGAGCAGTGTTCGGCGTTTCGCCGAACCGCGAGGCGGAGTCGCGAGTTCCGAGACCGACGGGGCGAGGAAACTTGTGACCACAAGTGAACCTAATAAAATTGACAATTAGTGATTCTGTTCCAACCGTGGAATATTACAGTAAAAATTATTATTTATGCCAAAATTAACTAATCAAGAAATTAAGGAGAATGGGTATTACTGGACAATTAGCAATATGACCCCCCACCAGAAAATATGCTTATAACAATCTCTTGTTCGGCGCACCATTAAAAATACGCGCGTTTAGCTCAGTTGGTCAGAGCACCTCGTTTACACCGAGGGGGTCGGGAGTTCAAATCTCTCAGCGCGCACACGCCAGAAAAATCTTCACTGCTGAAGATTTTTCTGGACGTGCACGGGACGAGTCGGGTGAGAAGCTTCGTGGCCACTGAATTAATATTAATCCAAAAAATAAATTATGCTCCGCCAAATTGAATGTATCATATCGGGCCGAGTCCACGGCGTGCTCTATCGGGATTTCGCCCGCCGCAAAGCTCGCGGCCTCGGCCTTGTCGGCATGGTGGAAAATCTGCCAGACGGCACGGTGCACGTGGTCGCCCAAGGGGACGAGTCCGAACTCAATCGTTTTATCGCGGACTTGGAGCGAGGCAGTATCTTTTCCCGCGTTGATAAGGTTATAGTAAAGTGGTCCAACGCCGAACAGGCTTTTTCCGACTTCACTATTCGTTATAATAACCTTTCCGACCGATTTTGATAGGCAAACATGCGAATATACGAATTTATAACAATTTATAACAAGGTAATTAGACGGAAACGTAACCAAAATAGACGCTGATAAAGAGTTTGAATAAGTTGTCGTTTCGATGATTGAATCGGTACTCCACCTCTTTAAGATACATCGGGAAATGATATTTGGAAACCCCGCGATAATTGTAAA
>JACPHR010000002.1 GCA_016188455.1 Candidatus Tayloriibacteriota bacterium
TGGATTACCTTGTGTTCTACAACACTGAGCGGGTACACTTCGCCTTTGAGAACAAACTGTCGCCGGTCGGCTACATGCTATCATTGCCTCGTTACCAGCTAATCGGAGGCCAAGAGTGCAAAGATGGGTGGCCTTATACACATACTTGCAACTTTTCACTTTTCACTTTAGACTGTTTTTATGCCACGGTAGCTCAGTGGTAGAGCGCAGGTCTGAAGAGCCTGGCGTCGGGTGTTCAATTCACCCCCGTGGCACCAATTATTTCTAATTCGTCAGACTCTTAAGGAAATAATCTAGCCTGCGCTGGCTTTTCCGGTCTTTTAATAGGGGAGGGAGAGGCTGTACCGGCGGCCGTCCCGTCCGCCGCGGACGGGACGGCTAATTTTCCCGCCGCCACAGCCGGTAATTTTTTGAAATCATCACGAAGCTCGTTTAAGACCGCAGTCGCGCGCAGCGCCGCGGCAGGATGATAAAGGGGGAAAACAACTCTGCCTTCCGCCTGAAAAATCTTTCCATGGTCCTTGCTTATTTTGGCGAACGGCAGGAAATAATTCATGGAGAACCGCCCCAACGTGGCAATCACTTTCGGAGCAATAATTTCAATTTGTCTAGCCAAGTACGGCTTATAAGCTTCTATTTCCTCGGGCAGAGGGTCGCGGTTTTCCGGCGGCCGCCGTTTGACAATATTGGTAATGTAAACATCCGCTCGTTGCCAGCCGATTTCTTTGATGCATTGGTCGAGCAGTTGCCCGGCTCGGCCGACGAAAGGCCGTTTTTGCACGTCCTCGTTGAAACCCGGCGCTTCGCCCACAAACATCACGGCGCTATTGATATCGCCCTCGCCGAACACCAAATTGGCGCTCCCTTTAAGCGGCAGGTCGGCCGCTTCCAGCTCTTTTTTGAGCGCCTCAAGCTTTTCCTGCTTTTCTGTCATGCTTACATTCTAAACCCTGTGCTATATGAAGCAATATGCCCCGCCCCGATGCGGCATCGGGGCGGGGTCTCTCTTTTTTGCGTGATTCTGCGCTTGCCCGCCTCAGTTTTGCAGAGCAAAACTGAGGCGGGTGAATCTGCGTAGTTCCGCGGCGCGACTAGGAGGAGCGCACCTTGAGTTTCGTCTGCCGCCCCTTGTCCAGCTTCGGCAGTTTGATGATGAGCAAGCCGTGCTTCTCGCTCGCTTCCGCGCCTTCCACTTCAATTTCCTGCGGCAAAAGAATGGTGCGCGAGAAAGAGCCCCAGTAAAGTTCTTTGGTAAAGTAATCTCCGTCGTTTACTTCGCGCGACTCTTCGCGGCTGCCTTTGAGAGTTACCATGTCGCGAGTGATTGAGATGTCAAGATCTTCGGGTTTAACGCCGGCCACCATGGTTTTGATGATGATATCGTCCGGAGTTTGATAGACGTCAACGGTAAGCTGGCCGTCCTCGTTTTCCTCTTCAATCCAGTTTTCCTTCTCGCCTGCCTGTGCCTCGCCACGCGCGGCGGACAGGCCTTTTTGGTTTTTGCCGCGAGGCAGGCTCTCTTTTTCCTTCGCGCCCCCGTCCTCATCAAGGTGAACGGAGCCGGTGAGCCTTTCAAAAAATGACCTTTTTTCTTTCATAGATTTTATTATCCTTCGATTTTGCTCAGGATAACCTTGAGCTTGTCGAAAGGTTAACGAATGATAATAAGCTTCATAAAATCATGACCGAGCACATAACTTTATCAAATAAAGCTTATGTGCCGGGTAAGAGAATTATAGTCGTTGCCACTCCTTAATTCTCTTTACTTTCTCAAAGCCGGCGATAAGCAAAATGACGGCAACCCACACGAAACAAAATATGATAAAGATACTCGTACCCTCGCTCCTCATTATATAAAGATTGAAGACGGTGTGCAATAGGATAGCCAAGGCCAAGCCGAACAGGCAGTATAGCTTTTTCGCCAGCCGGCCCTTATAAAACGACAATCCCAAGAAAAGGCCCACAACGCCTGACGATAATACGTGCAGCAGGGTGGCGCCGATAAACCGCAGGTTGCCGGTGACAAAACTGGTGACAAAACTCGTCTTGGTGATTGATGTAACGAGGAAAAGACTGTTTTCCATGGCGGCAAAGCCCAAGGCGGCGGTCAAGAGATAGATTACGGCGTCAATCGGCTCGTCGTATTCTTTTGTGTCCAAAGCGGCGAAGTAAGCGGCGCCCCACTTAAAAATTTCCTCGGCGCAAGCCCACAAAAAAACCACTATGACTGAATAGAGCGCGTAGCGCTTTTCCGCCAATTGCTCCAGCGGCAAGACCAAGGGCACGGCCACCATGCCGGCGATAAAGGTCCGGATAATCATGCCCCGCGGCTCCGGGTGCAGGCGGTCTTCCTGAAGCCAAAACCAAAGCCAGAGCAGAGCCGGCAGGACGCCGCCGGCGAGGGCGAAAAAGATTGTTTCGGGGGAAGGAAGATTCATAACTTATGACTTAATGAAAAATAACTTATAACTGAATTACCAATAATTAAAATTAAGATATACTTATTTTTATGAGTTATTTGTTATTCAGTGCTTCCAGCGATTGGCCATTCCTGAATCATGAGCAGGTTACTTTTAGCGGTTAGTGGTTGGCGGTTGGCGGTTGGTTGATGCCACAGGCTCCAGATTTCTTCGGTGACGAACGGGATGAAAGGGTGGAGAGCTTTGAGCAGTTGCTCCAAAGTGCGGAGCAGAAACTGCCGCCGCGACGATTTTTCTTTCTCATCGCCGCTTTTAATAATCGTTTTGCTTTCCTCAATAATTTTATCAGCAAATTCGTGCCAGACATAGTGGTAAAGTTTTTCCGCCGCCAGGTAAAAGCGGCAGGCTTCAAAGTCCTTCGTGACGTCGGTCAAAAGGTTTTGCGCTTCCGCTAGCAGTTTGGCGTCGCGGTCGGCGTATTTTTCAAAGTTTTCCTCATGGGATACCCCCTCGGTGTTTTCAAGAATAAACCGCGCGATATTCCAGAGCTTGTTCCCGAAATGTTTGTAGCCGCGGATTTTGTCTTCGGAAATGTTCGTGTCGGTGCCCGGCGTGTTGCCGATAATAAGAGCCATCCGTCCCGCGTCCGCGCCGAATTTTTTGGCGACGTCAATCGGGTCAATACCGTTGCCGAGAGACTTTGACATTTTTCGCCCTTTGGCGTCGCGGACGGTGCCGTGGAGATAGACGGTGTGGAAGGGGATTTGACCGAGCGCGTAGCCCGATATCAAAATCATCCGCGCTACCCAGAAGAAAAGGATTTCGTAGCCGGTTTCAAGCACATCGGTGGGGTGATAATTCGCAAGGTCATTTTCCGGTCCGGGTTTACCCGCCGTAGCCGTTTCGGCGAAGGCGGGCCAGCCGAGGGTGGAAAAGGTCCAAAGACCGGAGGAGAACCAAGTGTCCAAAGTGTCGGGGTCCTGGATAAACTCCGCGTCGCAGAATTCACAGCGCGGTTTTTCTCCGGCAACGATAATTTCTTTGCATTTTTCGATATCGCTCTCATGTCCCGCTCTCGGCACGCATTTAGGCTCGTGATACCAAACCGGTATTCTGTGCCCGTACCAAATCTGGCGCGAGACGCACCAGTCGCGCAGGTTTTCAATCCAGTGGAAATAAGTTTTCTCAAAATGCTCGGGAATGATTTTTATTTCGCCGCTCGCCACCGCTTGACGCATAATCTCTTTCAGCGATGTCTCCGAGCCAGACTTTATTCCTTTTAACTTTGAACTTTTAATTTTGAACTTCTTGTTCACATCAACAAACCACTGCAGTTTGACCTGCGGTTCAATAATGCCGCCGGTTCTTTCGGCGGTCGCCAGGTTGTGGGTGTAGGGTTCTTCTTTGGCGACGAGTCCTTTGGCGCGCAGTTTTTCAACCACTTTCGCCCGAGCGTCGGCAATTTTCATACCTGCGAACTCTCCGGCAATCGGGAGCAATTTGCCCCGCTCGTCTATGATCTGTTCCTTGTCCAGTTTGTGCCGCTCCGCGATGTCAAAGTCGGCCGTGTCATGCCACGGCGTAATCGTCATGACTCCGCTGCCAAACTCCATGTCAACCGCTTTGTCTTTTACCACTGTCGCGGTGATGGGGCCGTTGATCCACTCAAGCTCCAGCTTTTGGCCGTCTTGATATTTCCCGTAGCGCTTGTCGTCGGGGTGCATGACCACGTACTTGTCGCCGAATTTTGTTTCCGGCCGCGAGGTGCCGATGGTGAACGGGCCGTATTTGAAGTAGTAAAATATCGTCTTTTCTTCCTGATAAACGATTTCGTCGTCCGAAATAGTGGTTTGGCCTTTCGGGTCCCAGTTCACGATTCGGCGGCCGCGGTAAATGAGGCCGTCGTCGTACATTTTTTTGAACATGGTTCGCACGGCGAGGTTTCGGGGTTCGTCCAGCGTGAAGGCTTCCCGCGACCAGTCGCAGGAAGCGCCCATGGTTTTCATTTGCGAAGTCATGGTGTGGCGATTTTCCTCAACGAAGGCGTCAATTCGTTTCAGCAGCGCTTGGCGGCCGAGGTGGTGGCGAGTCTTGCCCTCTTTTTTATAAATTTCTTTTTCCACCCGCGCCTGCGTGGCGATGGCCGCGTGGTCGGTGCCGGGCAGCCACAAAGTTTTGAAGCCCCGCATTCTTTTGTAGCGGATGAGGATGTCCTCAATAGTTAGCCCCAGAGCGTGGCCCATATGAAGAACGCCGGTGGCGTTTGGCGGCGGCATTACTATAGAGAAGCTTTTAGTTTTTAGCTTATAGCTTTTAGGCAGATTGTCGGGATTAAAAAATCCGCTGTTCTCCCACAGCTTGTAAATTCGCGGTTCGGTCTCTTGGGGATTATATGGTTTGAGGAATTTTTCGTTGAGAGGCATCGTAAAATCATACCAAAATAAGGCTCTTTATCAAAATGGCTGAAATTGCTCTTTTCAAAAAACACAAACCCCTCCCGATGCACATCGGGAGGGGGCGAAAAAAAGGCAGG
The DNA here is from genome assembly GCA_016188455.1 of Candidatus Tayloriibacteriota bacterium. GTDB lineage: Bacteria > Patescibacteriota > Minisyncoccia > Phycocordibacterales > SIBU01 > SIBU01. The sequence goes on from JACPHR010000002.1 coordinate 4,954, forward strand.
AGTTCTGTTAGGCAAAGCATAGTCTGTGCTCGCCCATTTTTTTCCCACCGTGGCCGTGGAAGGGGCGATCGCTCGTGAATCAACACGCGCTTCACGCCGCACTTCTGGGTCTTTTGTGGTTGGAGCACCCTTCGGAGCGCAATAGCCGGTTTAGCCTTCTGGCTTCGGCTCGCCCCTACAGTGGGCGCTTTTGACTAAGGGCAGAAAAAGGGTTTCCGGAAAACCCCAGAACTCCTGCACGTTCAAAAATCACTAAAAGGCATCCTAGCATAGCCGATTTAAAAATGCAAGTTTCCGTTGGCTTTTAGGTCGAAAAGGTCAGTGGTTGCCCTAACCGCCTTATTTCTATTGAAGTAGCCGGCCAGGGCAATCATCAGAGCGTTATCGGTGGCGTGAGGAACCGCGGGCAGTTTGAGAATTATATTGCGCTCACTCGCCAGATTTTCAAACGCCGCTCGGATGTTTTTGTTGGCCACCACGCCGCCGCCGAGGATTAGAGTTTCCGCTCCGTAGAGCTCAATGGCTTTTTTCACTTTTTCAACTAGAACTTCCGTCACGGCGTCTTCAAACTCTCGGGCAATCTCCATTTGGAGACGCGGATTATGACTGATAGAAAACGCGGATTTACGCGGATGGCTTTCTTTCATGTTCTGCGGCAATTTTTTAACCAAATACAAGACGGCTGTTTTGAGGCCGGAAAATGAAAAATCAAAGTTGTCGCTTTTGAGCATTGGCCGCGGCAGTTGTAAGTCGTAAGTTGCCTGCCCGCCGATTGGCAGGCGGGTAAGTTGTAAGTCGGTAGATTTCCGCGCTCTTTCTGCCAGTGCGGAAATCTCCGGACCACCCGGATAAGGCAGGCCCAAAATCCTCGCCACCTTGTCAAAAGCTTCGCCCAAAGCGTCGTCTCGGGTTTGGCCGACCACTTCATATTGAAGCCAGTCTTTAATAAGCACCAGTTCGGTGTGGCCGCCGGAAATCAGTAAGGCCAATGCCGGAAAGTTAATAGTTAACAGTGAATAGTTAAGGGTTTTCACATTTTCATTTCTCTTCAGAAGAGAAATGAAAATGTGACCCTCCATGTGATTGACCGGAATTATCGGCATGTTCCAGACAAGCGAGAGGGCTTTGGCGAAATTAAGCCCCGTCCACAGGCACGGCTCCAGCCCCGGCCCCGCGGTGACCGCAATAATGTCTATCGGCGGCCTTTCAATTGTCGGAATGAATTCCAGAAATTGTTTTAGCAATTCCGGCTCACGCTCCAAAATCATTCCAATATTCTGCAGAATATTGGAATGATTTTGGAGCTCTTTCCTTGATTCTTGATTCTTGATTCTTGATTCCAAAAAATTTGACGCCTCCAAAACTTTTTTTAGGAGCGGTATCAAATTTTTTGCATGTTCCCGCTTGGCGAGCATCGGAAACACTCCGCCGTATTGTTTGTGGAGGGCGATTTGCGACAAAACCTCGTTCCCGAGAATTTTAATTTTCGTCTTGCCCCCGTAAGTTTTGCTCCGCAAAATTTGTTGGGGTGAACCATTTTTGCCCCCGTTAATTTCAATCAAACTCAAAGCGGTTTCGTCGCAGGAGGTTTCAATGCCTAAAATTATCATGCAAGCATACTAGCAGATTGCGGGGAGGAGTAAAATGTTTCTCTGGGTGACCCCACGGGGAATCGAAGCTTACAGCTTCAGTGCAGGTTTCCCGTCTCGAGGACTCGACAAGGGAGAACCTTTTCGATTCCCCGTCGCCAAGCAAGCAGTTGCTTTGCTTGTGTTCAAAAATCAGAATTTTTGACCCCACGGGGAATCGAACCCCGATTCCGAGCTTGAAAAGCTCGTGTCCTAGCCGTTAGACGATAGGGCCATCTCGCAAGCGGAGAGACCGCTTGCTCGTGAATCATGAATCTTGAATCATGAATCAAGTAAAAAGATGATAGCATTTTTTGAAAAAATCGCAAAAGAGTGATATATTCTAACGGTTGCGGAAGTGAGACGTTTGGAGGAGTGGCTGAGTGGATAAAACATAAACTGCTTTATATTTTATCCGAGCAAAGCGAGGAGGCAACCATCTCAGCCACGTCCGTCGTTAAGACGGCCGACATTTGAAATATATTGGAGGAGTGGCTGAGTGGTTGAAAGCACCGCTCTCGAAAAGCGGCAGGGGAGAAATCCTCTCGTGAGTTCAAATCTCACCTCCTCCGCCATGAACCGCAAGGAAGCCTGAACGGCTTCCGCGCGGCTCATCATTGCGTGAAGGAGATGGGATTTGAACGGCGGACTAAAATTTTTACCAAAAAATTTTGGGAGCCGGTGCCCAGACCGATTTTTGCGACGGCAAAACTTGAGTCGCGGGCGAATCTCACCTCCTCCGCCATTTGGAATATGGGCGGTTAGCTCAGTTGGTAGAGCGCGTCGTTGACGTCGATGAGGTCAGAGGTTCGAATCCTCTACCGCCCACATTCGTCGGACTCGTGTGTCTTTATTGTACCAAGCTCGCACCTATTTTCAAAATAGTTGATGTCTCGCACGCGCGGAGCGCGTGGTGGCTCTAAATTAAATCGTACGCTCCACGAAAGCCCCACCACCGCCTCGCTTCACTCGGCAACCCCAAAAGCAAAAAGTGGCTGGGGGTTGGGGGGGAAGGACACTTTTTGCTTACTCATCGACTTTTTGTTTTCGCTTTGGCGGGGATCTTTTGACTTATACACAGGACACGGAGATTTGGAATAATTTATTTATGCTACAATAGAAAATGTTCCTCTTAAAAAAGAAGATATGAGGTGAAGCAGGGTGTAATTCCCTCGCTATCGCGTAACGGTGATTTCGCTAATCAAGCGGATAAGTCCGATCCCTTATAATTAGTGCCCTCGGGCACCTTCTCTGGCTCGCGTCAAGCTGTCTCACTTAAGCCGTGAAGGCACATGGAAACACTTGACGCATAGTACAGGTGTTTTTTTATTAATTAAGTGAGGCACACCATGATAAACATAACAAAACGAGATGGCACAAAAGAACCTTTCAATGCGGATCGCATCAACCGATCTATTGAGCGAGCAAGCATAGGTTTGAGCGACCCGATAAGCAAAGTTACTCAAGTGGGAACGGATACGCAAGTAACTCTGTACGAGGGTATTACTACGGAAGAGCTTGACCAAGCGACAATTAATGCGGCGGTGCAAAACATAAAGGAAGATCCCGAATACGATAAAATTGCGACACGAATCTTGCTCAAAACTATCTACAAGCGCGTCGTTGGCGATTATGAAAACCCAAATGAATTAATTGAACTTCATCGCGAAAGTTTTGTCCGTTATGTCAAAAATGGAGTGACAGCTGGCATCCTCGATGTTCGCATGGAGAAAGTTTTTGACCTTTCTCGCCTTGCGAGCACGCTCGACATTAATCGGGACGATCTGTTTGTTTACGCAGGTCTTTCAAGTCTGCTCAATCGCTACACGATTAAGGATAAAAATCAGCAGCCCGCTGAAGTACCCCAATACTTTTTCATGCGTGTAGCAATGGGGCTTTCATACAATGAGAAAAATCCAACAGAATGGGCAATCCGTTTTTATAACAAAATGTCACGTCAAGAATATATCGCAGGCGGGTCAACAAACATTCACGCAGGAACATCTCGGCCCGCTCTATCTAACTGCTTTCTTCTAGAGATACACGACGACATAAATCACATCGCAAAATCAGTCGCTGATGTAATGAATCTTTCCAAAGCATCTGGTGGCATTGGCGCTTCACTCACCAAACTGCGAGCTACTGGCTCTCCTCTTTCCTCAAATAATACAACATCAAGCGGACCGACACCTTTTGCAAAAATTATTGATACTGCCATTCGCGCCATCCAGCGCGGCGGTAAAAAAAAGGGCGCACTCTGTTTCTATATGGAAAATTGGCACATAGATTTTTCTGAATTTCTTGATTGGAAACACAATGCTGGTGATGATTACCTCCGCATGAGGACGGCAAATACTGCCGTGTTTCTTTCCGATGAATTCATGAAGCGCGTAGAAAGCAGTGCTAATTGGTATATGTTCGACCCAAAAGAAACACCCGATCTCAATGAACTCTATGGCAAAGCATTTTCAAAAAGATATGCCGAATATATTGATTTGGCTGAGGCCGGAAAAATAAGAGTGTTCAAAAAAGTCCCTGCGAGGGAGCAATATAGGCAGATTCTCGTTTCGCTCCAAACAACTTCCCACCCTTGGCTTACGTGGAAAGATCCGATTAATCTCCGCGCACTTAATAACAATACTGGCACGATACATATGTCTAACCTGTGCACCGAAATATGTTTACCGCAAGACAAAGATAATATTGCCGTATGTAATCTTGCTTCAATCAATCTAGCAGTGCATCTCAAAAAGAAACAAGTAGATTGGCAGAAACTTGAAGAAAGTGTTCGTCTTGCGGTGCGCCAACTCGACAATCTTATTAATATCAATGAACTGCCAATCCCCGAAGCGGTAAAATCAGACAAAGAAAATAGAGCTATCGGTCTCGGTGTAATGGGTTTTTCAGACACGATTGAACAGCTCGGTATTCCTTATGACAGCATCCATGCTTATGATTTTGCGGATGGAATTTTTGAATTTGTGAGCTTTATGGCAATTGATGAAAGTGCCAATTTAGCAAAGGAGCGTGGGAGCTACAAGCATTTTAATGGTTCGGGCTGGTCTAAGGGTAAAGTGCCTATTGATATGATTGAGACACTTGAAAAAGACAGGGGTGTGACGATTGATGTAGACAAAAAGAGTAAGCACAAAGGGCTTGGGTGGGATGCTCTCCGTGCAAAAGTAAAAAAGGGAATGAGGAATGCGACTCTTCTCGCGGTTGCGCCAAACGCAAACATCGGCCTTATCGCTGGCACGACACCTGGAATTGATCCACGATTTGCGCAAGTATTCTCACGCAATAAGATTTCAGGTAAATACCTTGATATTAACCACAATCTTGTTATCGAACTAAAAAATCTTAACCTGTGGGAAAAAGTGAAAGACATAATTATCGAACTTCAAGGAAATATTGAGTCCATTTCTGAAATACCCGAACATATCCGAGCAGTGTACAAAACATCTTTTACAATCTTGCCTCATGCATACATTGAAATTGCGGCGCGAGCCCAAAAGTGGGTCGATCAAGCTCTTTCAAGAAATATGTACCTTGAAACAAGAGACGTGGACGAAGCGATGAATATTTATACTTCGGCGTGGAAAAAAGGCGTTAAAACAACGTACTATCTCCACATGAAGCCACGGCATACTGCCGAGCAGAGCACAGTTGCGGTCAACAAATCAGAGAAACTGGGCAAGGTCGGGTTCGCAATAGCTTTCAACCAAACAGAGAAAGTTACACCGCAAGCTCCTATCGAAAAAGTATGCCCAATTGACCCACAAGAAAGATTAACTTGTGACAGTTGCCAGTGATATCAGTAATTATCAAATAAATAATTCAAATAAAATTATGATCTTAGGAAAAGCCTCCCCAGAAGACATGAACTTGCATCCAATACGCTACGCTTGGGCGTATGATCTTTACAATCAAGCCGTGCGCAACACTTGGTTTCCGCACGAAATAGCTCTAAAGGAAGACCTTGAGGACTGGAAAAATATGACCGAGGACGAACGACACGCGGTTAAATTCCTTATGGCTTTTTTTAATCCTACCGAGCTTATTGTCAACCGATCAATCGCTCTTGGCATATATCCTTATCTCAAATCTCCCGAATGCCATCTTTATCTTGCAAAGCAGATGTTTGAGGAAGCGAATCATTGTGTCGCGTTTGAATATGTCTTGCAGACTTTCCCATTTGATCGGGACAAAATATTCAATTTACACCTAGAAACTCCGTCAATGGGCGCAAAAGAAAATTATGTTATGAAATACCTCAAACGTATGACTGAGGGAACTTTGGATATTGAATCAATCGAAGGGAAAAAGGATTTCATACGCAATCTTGTCGCGACGAATATTGTCATGGAAGGTGTGTGGTTCTACAGTGGCTTTATGGTCGCTCTATCGTTTAGGCAAAGGAACCAGCTTCGCAACTTCGGCTCGATGATAAATTGGGTTTTGCGAGACGAGAGTTTGCACCTTAAATTTGGCATCAATCTTGTTCATGCGGTGTTGGAAGAAAATTCGGAACTTCTTACCAAAGATTTTGCCCATGAGATAGGCGCTATTGTTGTCGAGGGCGTGGATAAAGAAGTGGCTTATAACAAGGATCTTTTTCCAACAGGAATCCTCGGCCTCAATGCGGATTATGTAAATCAATACGTACAGTATGTTGCCGATCGCCGACTAGGAGAACTTGGGTTGCCGAAACATTACAATGTAACCAATCCTGCAAAATGGATGGGCGCTGCTACCGATGTGTTTGAACTGGTAAATTTTTTTGAACAGCAAAATACAAATTACGAAGTGGACGCTAAAGCAAGCGGAGAAAATTCAAAAAAACAATAGAGACATTTTTAAAAGATCCCCACCAAAGCGAAAACAAAAAGTCGATGAGTAAGCAAAAAGTGTCCTTCCCCCCCAACCCCCAGCCACTTTTTGCTTGCAAGCCGTCCGCATTTCGCCCCGCCACACTACCCGAGACCTTGAGGGCAGAACACCAAAGAAAAAT
>JACPHR010000022.1 GCA_016188455.1 Candidatus Tayloriibacteriota bacterium
AGACATACTTGTTCGAGAATCACTTCTCGCTCCTCTCGGAGTGTCTTTAATTCCTCCTTGTTTCCGCCGAAGGACGGATCCCCGCCTGACGGCCGGGCAGGCGCCTCGGGCGGAAAAGAAAGGGTCCAACTGTGCCCCGCCGTAGCTTTGAGCGGAGGGGGAGTCTTCGGGACGGAGGATTGTAAATCCCTCGACCTACGGCTACTGCTTTGTGATATACTTTTGGCAATGAGTAAAGAGCTTGCTAAAAAACTGCTTCTATTTTTGCTCGGTGTCCTTTTCCTGTCCTTTATAATTTGGAGTGGCTTTCGTCAAAAGGACATTACTTTTCCTAAAGGACAAGCAGAAAAAATTATAACCCTTTCTATAGGACATAAGCCAATCAAGGCATATGTAGCCGACACTCCACTGTCTCAAGAGAGGGGCCTTTCAGGCAGACAATCAATCGGTTCCGACCAAGCCATGCTTTTTGCCTTCGCCGCGCCGGCCCGGTACGGCATCTGGATGAAGGACATGAAATTTGCCATTGATATTCTCTGGCTGAGAGAAACGCGGATTGAGGCGGATAAAGATATGCGGATAAACGCGGATGAAAAGCATAGTTTGGTCGTGGTTGACATGAAAGAGCGGGTTTCACCCGCGACATACCCGGAAATTTTTACCCCGCAGTCACCCGCGCTCTACGTTTTGGAAGCTCGAGCGGGGTTTGCCAGAGAAAATAACCTAAAAATCGGCAGTGAAATTTCTTTTTCTCAAAGCAACTGAAAGCGGGTATATTTTTCAACAGCGTTTGACAGGCAATTTTACAGACTTTTATTTTTGTATCTCAGTGCGATTTTTTTCTTGTCCCCAGGTTTTTTCTTTTGCCGTTTGGGGGTAAAATGGGGAAATAAAAGTCTAAAAAATTACTCAAAATTAAATCAGTCGCATGGTAAGCAATAAAAAGAGCGGGGAGAAAGAAATTATTCTGGTCAGGAACGTTCAGAAGCGGGACGGTTCGGTCACGGCTTTTGATATAGAACGGATTGTGACCGCCATTAACAAAGCAATGCTCCAAACCGGCGAAGGTTCGGAGCAGGAAGCGCGCTTGGTGGCGAACAAAGTGCTCGCCGACCTGGTGAGAATCGTCAAGAAGCATAAAAATTTCATCCCGACCGTTGAAGGCATTCAGGATTCCGTGGAAAAAGAGCTTATTTTGAGCGAATATGTTAAGACGGCCAAGTCCTACATCCTTTACCGTGAAAAGCGCTCAAAGCTCCGCGAAAAAGGTCTTCACGTGCCGGAAAAAGTTAAAAAGTTGGCGCTTGAAAGCAAAAAATATTTCAGAAATCCTCTGGGCGAATTTGTTTACTACCGAACTTACTCCCGCTGGATTGACGCGGAAGGCCGACGGGAGACTTGGATTGAAACGGTTGACCGCTACGTGAACTTCATGAAAGAAAATCTCGGCAAAAAATTGAAAGACGCCGAGTACGCGGAAATTCGGTCGGGCATTTTGCACCAGGAGGCGATGCCTTCCATGAGACTGTTGCAATTTTCCGGCGCGGCCGCGCGGGCGACCAACGTCTGCGCTTACAACTGCTCGTTTGTGGCGCCGGAAAGTTTCCGCGACATCGCGGAAATTATGTACGTGTCCATGTGCGGCACTGGCGCCGGTTGGGCGGTGGAAAGTCAGAACGTTCAAAAGTTTCCGCAAATAAAATTGCAGACGGGCAAAAAATTGCCGACGCACATTATTGCCGACAGCAAGGAGGGTTGGTGCGACGCCTTTATATTGGGCACCGGCGTTTGGGTCGCGGGCGGCGATATTGAGTTTGACTATTCGCCACTGCGGCCCGCCGGCGCTCGGCTCAAAACCATGGGCGGCAAGTCATCCGGCCCAGAACCCCTCCGCCGGTTGCTCAATTTTTCCCGCGAGAAAATACTTAAAAGACAAGGCAAACGTCTGACCAACCTTGATGTCCATGACATTATATGCATGATCGGGGACTGCGTGGTTTCAGGCGGCGTCAGAAGAAGCGCTATGATTAGCCTCTCCGACCTTGACGACGCGGAGATTCGGGACGCCAAGAAAGGCCAATTTTACCTAAATGAGCCTCAACGGAGCCTCGCCAACAATTCAGCCGTCTACATCCAAAAGCCCTCAACTAACGACTTTTTGAACGAGTGGGTGGCTCTAATGAACAGCGGTTCGGGCGAGCGGGGCATTTTTAACCGCGGTTCTTTGGCCAAGACTCTGCCCGAAAGACGGCTCAAGGTGCTCAAGGATTATTTTGATTCTAGCGGCCAGACCATCATCGGTTCCATCGGCACCAATCCTTGCGGAGAAATTTTACTTCAAAGTAAACAGTTCTGCAATTTATCGGAGGTGGTGGCCCGCAAGGAGGACGATAAAAAAAGCCTGCTTCGCAAGACTCGCTTGGCGACCATTTTAGGCACTTATCAATCCACTCTGACCAATTTTCCCTATCTTTCCAAAGAGTGGAAAGAACATTGCGAGACGGAGAGGCTCCTCGGGGTTTCCATTACCGGCCAGTGGGACTCGCCGGCGGTTCGCGATGTCAAAGTGCTTAAAAAAATGAAGCGAGAAGCGATTAGAGTCAATAAAATTTATGCCAAGCGCTTTGGTATCAATGAGTCAACCTGCATTACCTGCGTCAAACCGTCGGGCACTTTGTCTCAGACCGTTGACTGTTCCTCCGGCATGCACCCCCGCCACGCTCCCTATTATCTCAGGCGCATCAGAATTTCCGCCACCGACACTTTATTTAAAATGCTCAAAGACCAAGGGGTGCCGTATCATCCTGAAGTCGGCCAACCGATGGAGTCCGCCACGACCTATGTTTTGGAATTTCCGGTCAAGGCGCCGGGCGGGTCCATTTTCCGCGACGACCTCTCGGCCATTGAACAGCTTGAGCACTGGAAACTTTTGAAAGAAAATTTCACCGAGCACAATCCTTCGGTGACGGTTTCGGTGGGGGAGGATGAATGGATTGCGGTGGCCAACTGGCTTTACGACCATTGGGACATTATCGGCGGACTCTCTTTCTTGCCGCGCGACAAGCACGTCTATCAGCTGGCGCCTTACGAAAAAATTGACGAGAAAACTTACATGGAAATGGCCAAACGAATCGCCCACATTGATTTCTCAAAAATTATCACTTACGAAAAACAGGATGAGACCGAAGCCAGAAAAGAGCTGGCCTGCGTGGCGGGAGTTTGTGAGATCGTTTGACGATCTCACCGCAGACCAACGCTGACTCCACGCAGACTGACGCGGAATAAGAACAAGAAAATGAAGTTTCGCGAAATTTATACGGAGGGTCTAAAGTAGCTACATTATAAAGTTTTCAGGAAGCTATCAGTATATTTTGTTTGTGGCTTTATTGGTTTTGATGTGGCGGAGAAAATAGGGTCAGCCACCCATAATTCCCCCGAGCAGTTTTTCCACTCTCTACCAACCCCGCCCACGCCCCGGCAAGAAAGGGCCTCCTTGCGGTTTGCTAGGCCGCTACCTTGAATTGAAACGGCAGTTTTTGTTTCGCCACGGCGGAGGCGAACTCCCGAGGGAATCGTTTGGCCACATCAAGCACTTCAAGACCGACCAGTTTGCCACGGCCGTCATAGTCCAGAATAATTCCTTCCCGCACCTCGTCGCTTTCCGCTATCGCGGCATCGTTAAAACGCAGGTGGAGCGCGTCTTCTTTTTTGCTGTAATGAAATTTCATGGCTTTTATGATAAATATTTTTTGAGTTTTGAACTGATGAATATGGTTATGACCCGATACTGTTCCGGCGTTTCCTCGTAAATAACGATAGCGCAATATGGTTTGCCGTTTTTTGTGATGCGCCGAACCGCTTCTTTCCTACCTGATGGTTGTAGGCGCGTTTTATTGGGTTGAGCCAGTGTTTTTATTACTACCGTCCGATCAATTTTCCGCTCCCCCATTTGATATCGGGCATGTTCAGTAAGGATTACCCGTTTCATCACTTTCTTATTATATGTCTTGTTGGGGAATAGTCAAATTATTTTGATAAAGGTGAATAAAATTGCTATGGCTGTGTAGAATGGTGATGAATTATTAAGAGAAAGCCCCTCCGATGTTTATCGGAGGGGCTTTCATGCGCTTTGTGTCTATAAGCCGAATTCTGTATCCAGCCGCACTTTTTAGGTTTTCAAGGTTCAACCTTAAATCTGAAGAAAGGTTGAACCTTAATCCCAAAACCTAAAAAGTGCGGCTGGGCGGCAGTTATTTGTCTGCGATCGCTGTTGCCAACGACCTGAAGCGGCACCCCAACGCATCTCACAAAAGTTCTATGCTTAAAATGAAAATTGAAAAATTAAAGATTAAAATTATGGAGTGCCGTTTGGCGGCACACGATAATTTTCCATTTTAATATTTACACTTTCCACTGAAGCATCTCACCTTAGTGAGATGCGCTGGTACGGCCTTGCACTCGGGTAAGGATTTTGCCGTTGCACCCGGACGCATTACACGTCCGGTTACGCCCTTGCGGGCGCCCGATATCTTTTCAAATATCGGCGTCACTGTTCGCACCTCTAAGATTGCTCTCGGCGGGCATTACCCGCTACCTTGCTCCCGCGCACCCCGCTCTCACTCGGTGCTTAGTCATAAAGTTGAAAGTTCTTCAAGTTTATAAAGTAGGAACTAACTCTTACTTTATGAACTTTATAACTTTATGAACTTGTAACTGCATCGAATGAAAGTGAGATGCACGGGAAGTGTTCGGACTTTCCTCCCAGCACCACTTTTTAGGTTTTCAAGGTTCAACCTTAAATCTGAAGAAAGGTTGAACCTTAATCCCAAAACCTAAAAAGTGGTGCTGGGCAACTACCCGACACAAAGGCGCTTTTACTATACCATACTGTAATTATTTAATCAATCCAATTTTGCATTTGATTCCGAGGTTACCATTTATTATAATGTACTCACTATTATTTATCTAAAATTTTTCTTAAAATTCTATGGAAAAAGCCACTATTGAGCTCCATGACGCCGAGAATGTTTCCACCGACGCCCCCCTAGGCTTCTTGGAAAACATCGCTTTTATAATTCTGCTTGCTTTGCCGTTCCTCCTGCCTTTGTTTTTTATTCCCTCGGCGGTGTTTCCTTTGCAATTCAGTAAAACCCTTCTGCTCTCCCTATTGGTGTTTTTGGCTTTCGCCTGCTGGCTTTTGGCGCGCCTCAAAGACGGCCGATTCGTCTTTCCGGCCGCCACTATCACGCTTGCGAGCTTGGCAGTCGTTGCCGTGACGGCCGTCTCCGGACTTTTTTCCGGAGCCGTCAAGGAGGCTTTTGTCGGCCAGTCAATTGAGCTCGGCACGGTGGCCTCCGTAGCGGTGCTGTTTATTTTGATGTTTCTCGTGCCGATGGTTTTCCGTTCCAAGGACCGCATTTTTTACGCCTACCTCTTCTTTTTCGCCGCTTTTTTCCTGATGGCCGCCTTTCACATCATAAGACTGATTTTCGGCGCGGAAGTGCTTTCATTCGGTATTTTTAACGACTCGACGGCCAACCTGGTGGGAAAATGGAACGCCCTCGGCGCCTTTTTCGGCATCGGCACCGTGCTTTCACTTATCACCGTAGAGCTCATCTCTCTCGGCCGGCTTTTTAAGATTCTGTCGTACGCCGCGCTCGCCCTTTCTCTTTTCTTTCTTGCCATGGTGAACTTCACGCCGATATGGTACGTCCTAGCCGCTTTCAGTCTTATTTTTCTGGTCTACATTATCTCCTTTGAAAAGAGCGAAACTTCAGAGGCCGCGTCTCTCGCCGAGACTTCTAGCGCCGCCGCTTCCCTCCGTAAAATCCCCCTGACCTCGCTCGCCGTGCTCCTCATTTCTCTCGTCTTCATCCTCGGCGGCGTTACGGTCGGCTCGGCCATAGCCAACAAGTTTAACATAGCCCAGGTTGAAGCGCGGCCCTCGTGGACGGCCACCTTTGGCATTGCCCGAAATGTTTTGTCGCACCGCTCTTTTCTGGGCGCCGGTCCGAACCGATTTGTGGAGCAATGGGTGCTCTATAAGCCGGACGGCATCAACCCCACCGTTTTTTGGAACACCGATTTTAATTTCGGCGTCGGTTTTGTGCCGACCTTTCTGGTTACCACCGGACTTTTGGGCGCCGCCGCTTGGCTAATCTTTTTGGGCCTTTTCCTCCTCGCGGGTTTCAAAGCTACGCTCTCTTCAACCGGCGACAAAGTCTCCCGCTACCTGTTGAGCTCGTCATTTCTGGTGTCGCTTTATTTGTGGATTATTAACATCTTTTATATCCCAAGCCTGCCGGTGGTGGGACTGACTTTTTTCTTCACGGGACTTTTCATCGCTTCGCTCTATCAGAGCAACATGGTGAAGCCAAAAATCATTTCCTTCATTGAAAACCCTAAAAACGTCTTTGTGTCCGTGCTTTGCCTTATCGTGCTTCTGATAGGGACGGTCGCGGCCGGTTATTATTTCACGGAGAAATTTATAGCTTCAACCTATTTCCAGCGGGGTCTGGTGGCCTTTAACAGTCAAGGCAACGTTGATAAAGCCGAGAGCTTTCTCTCAAAAGCTCTGGCCCTGGACAACACTTCCGTTTATTACCGCTCGCTTGTCCAGGTTGACATGTTGCGCATGTCGTCTCTGCTTTCCCAGAACGCCAATAATGTTTCGGCGGATGTGCTGCGAACCAAGTTCCAAGGACTTTTGAGCGCCGCCCTAAATCACGCCCAGCAGGCAGTTTTGGTTGACAAGGCCGATTATCAAAATTGGCTTGCCTTGGGGCAAGTGTATGAAGCCATTGTGCCTCTCAAGGTTACCAACGCCTACGAGAGCGCCGTTAATGCCTATGGACAGGCCCTGGCGCTTAATCCCAAAAGCCCTTCGCTTTTGCTTACTCTCGGTCGGTTGGAAACGTCTCACGGCGACCTCGTCAAAGCCAAACAGTACATCGCTCAGGCCTTGCAGCAAAAGAACAATTACACCGAAGCCATTTTTCTGCTCGCCCAGATTCAGGTGTCGGAAGGCCATACCAAAGACGCCATCAGCTCGGTGGAGGCCGCTTCCTATCTTTCGCCCAATGACATCGGCATCTTCTTCCAACTGGGACTTTTACGCTACAGTAACAAGGATTTCCAGGGAGCAGCCAGCGCTTTTGAGCAAGCAGTGGCGCTTAACGGCAATTACGCCAACGCCAAGTATTTCTTGGGCTTGAGTTTGGACCGCCTCGGACGCTTAGCCGAAGCCATCGCCCAGTTTAACGACCTGAAGGCGACCAATCCCGACAATAAGGAGGTTGACCTCATCCTTAAAAATTTGAAGGCCGGCCTGCCGCCTTTTACCAACGCCGCGCCGCCCATAGACAATCAGCCCGAAAAGCGCGCCAAGCCGCCGGTGGTTGAAAAGGCTTCCGCGGAAAAGAAGACCTCAAAGGCGCCATCGGTAGTCGCGCCCGACAACTCCGATTCTGGGGATACGACTATCTAGCAGCCAAGATTATGGTTAAGAGAGTGCTTCACATGCTTAACCGGGAGATAAGCGGACTCCACGAGGCCGCTTATCTTTTGGCTACCTGCGCCATCGCTTCCCAACTTTTGGCCCTGCTCCGCGACCGGCTTTTCGCTTACACCTTCGGGGCCAGCCGCACCCTTGATATTTATTACGCCGCCTTCCGAATACCGGATTTGATTTTCGTTGCCGTCGCTTCGCTGGTTTCCATTTCCGTTCTGATGCCGTTTTTAATGGAGAAGTTCAAAGAGGGGGAGGAAACCGGCAAACGATTCGTTGACGCCAGCTTTTCATTTTTTTTCGTGGCCATCGTCGGCGTCAGTCTTGCCGCTTTCGTGCTCGCGCCGTTTGTCGCGCCGCCTCTCTTCCCTGGTTTTGGCGGCGACCCGATCAGAAGCCATCTCATTGCCTTGACCCGGATAATGCTTTTGTCTCCGATTTTTCTCGGCCTTTCAAATTTTTTGGCGAGCATCACCCAGATGTACAACCGTTTTTTCATTTACGCCGTCAGTCCGCTGCTTTACAATATCGGCATTATTGTCGGCGCGCTCTTTTTCTATCCGCTCCTAGGCATCGCCGGTTTGGCCTGGG
>JACPHR010000023.1 GCA_016188455.1 Candidatus Tayloriibacteriota bacterium
GGATTACCTTGTGTTCTACAACACTGAGCGGGTACACTTCGCCTTTGAGAACAAACTGTCGCCGGTCGGCTACATGCTATCATTGCCTCGTTACCAGCTAATCGGAGGCCAAGAGTGCAAAGATGGGTGGCCTTATACATTTTGTTGACAGCTTTGGCCTTAGGAGTATAATGGCTTACGCGCTCTGGAGAGTCAGATTCTGACGCTGGAGGCTTAGGAGTTTTTCTGGCTTCCGGTTTCTAGTTTCCGGCTTTCCGGCGTGAGACCTTTGACAACTGAATGAAATGTTAATTCCCCCTCGGTCTTACTTAAGGTCGAGAGGGATGAGAACGTAAGTGCAAGTGTCAATTTTGTCCGCCGCAAGGCGGGTACAAAATTGTGCACCAAGCATTTTGGTTTTTACCAAAATGCTTGGTCAAAAGTAATTCAAAAGTAATTCTCCCGATTCGCTTTTGCGAATTGTGGATCCTCGATTTTGCTAAAACAAAATCGGGACAAGAGCGAAATCAAACTAATGAACACAATTCATAACGAGTAACCTGTGACTGTTAATAGTTAAAGGTAAAAAGTTAAAAGTTTCCGCGCTCTGCGCGGCATACTATTTTCTATTTTGTTCCGTTCACTTCAAGACGCAGATACTCGCAGATACAGACGCGGATAAACGCGGATGAATTTCATCCGCAAAAATCAGCGCTTGCTTATCAGCGTTAATCCGCGTTCTTAATAAGAGTTTGATCCTAGCTCAGGATGAACGCTGGCGGCGTGGATAAGGCATGCAAGTCAAGCGATGCAGCTGCCAACACTTAGCTTCTAACAGCCAACAAGGTATACTATTCTGATGGCATTTCGGTACAGAAAATTTAAGGTATATCAGGACGCTCTCAAACTTCATAGTTTGATTGTTAAGATAACCAAAAGTTTTCCGATTGAGTTTCGTCATCTCACTGATCAAGTTAAACGGGCCGGTCTTTCGATAGTTTTGAACATCGCCGAAGGGTCTGCAAGATTTTCCGATAAGGACTTCAACCGGTTTATCGGAAATCCTTTAGGATCAGTCGACGAGGTAGTATCTTGTTGTGAAGTCGCATTAGCTGAAAAACTGATTTCTTCGGCAGAGTTTCAGGAAATTGAGGGACTTTCCCTTGAGATCAGCAATCAGCTTGGAGGCCTTTCAAAGACATTGAAAGGTTAGAGGTTAGTAGTTGGGTGTTGGTAGTTGCCGAGCGGCAGACGAGGTAGTAATAAGTAGGTACGAACCTTGAAGTCAGGAATAGCTCCGCGAAAGCGGAGGTAATACTTGATAGTCCCAGCACTTTCTAGTCTTTGTGATAAGATAACTCTATGTTTTATGTCTATGTTTTGAAAAGCGAAAAAACGCGTTTTCTATACATGGGCTTCTCGAATAATCTCAAGGCGAGAGTGGTAGCTCATAATTCAGAGCGAACTTCTCGTGAGTTTACACAGAGAAACAAACCGTGGAAATTAATTTATTATGAGGCGTATTTTAGTGAGCAAGATGCTCGTGACAGAGAAGTCGCTCTGAAAAAGTACGGCGCGTCTTTAGGCCAACTAAGAAAACGCTTGAAACGAAGTTTAGAAAGTGCTGGGTAAAGATTTATCGCTTCAAGATCGGCCTGCTCGGTATCAGCTAGTTGGTAGGGTAATGGCCTACCAAGGCTATGACGCCTAGGGGAGGTGAGAGCCTGACCCCCACCGATGGAACTGAGAGACGGTCCATACACCTACGGGTGGCTGCAGCCGAGAATATTCGACAATGGGCGAAAGCCTGATCGAGCGACGCCGCGTGGAGGATGAAGTCCTTCGGGATGTAAACTCCTTTTGTGGAGTAGAAAGTTTATTGATCACTCCAAGAATAAGAGGTTGCTAAACTCGTGCCAGCAGCAGCGGTAATACGAGTGCCTCGAGCGTTATCCGGAATTATTGGGCGTAAAGGGTGTGTAGGCGGTTGCGTTAGTCCCCTGTCAAATTCTTCGGCTCAACCGGGGGTCCGCAGGAGAAACGGCGCGACTTGAGGGTGCGAGAGGTATGCGGAACTCATAGTGTAGGGGTGAAATCCGTTGATATTATGGGGAACACCAAAAGCGAAGGCAGCATACTGGCGCACTCCTGACGCTGAGACACGAAAGCGTGGGTAGCGAATGGGATTAGATAATCCTTGTCCGCTAATAAAATATAGACAAAAGGTGTCTCTCTCGAAGGCGACTTCGAGATGAAAATTCAGCTGTATCGGGGAAACTCTCTGACACTATGCGCTTACTGGCGCGTTAGAGACAATCCCGAGGGAAGTTCTCTTGCATTGAAAGAAAGGAAAAATAAATTATGAAAGTGATTAATTTCTTTTACACTGGAGTTATTAGGAACATAATTACTGATAAGCCAGTGAGGACCACGATTACCGGCAAAAGTGTCAAGGATGCGCTTAGAAATATACGCATCCGACACGAGCGACCTATAGATAAACTTAGATTGTACAAAGAGGTTAGTTTGCGGAAAAGTTCGTGAGCTATGTACGTCATTTTTCTCAAGCGAAGTTTTACTTCGCCCTTTCTTTCAGTGCAGGATAACCCCGTAGAGACTATGAAATTGAGCAAGATAGTTGGCGCATTTTCTGTCGTAATGCAAAAAATATATGCAAAACGCGGATTCAAAATATGTGCCTTTGTCGAATCAAGCGCGATCTATCATTCTAGGATCAATTCTTGGAGATGGTTCGCTCAAGATTCAAAACGAGTACGCGAATGCGAATTTACAAATTCGTCATTCGGAAACTCAAAAAGACTATCTCTTATGGAAAGCGAACGCGCTTAAAGAGATAGCAGGAGATAGGAGCGTGAGCGTGCAAAAGCCGGATGGGTACAGTACGAAACCAAAGTGGAGATTCATGAGCAAGAGGACTCCAGCATTGACCGGACTGCATCATCTGACCTACAAGCACAATGCCTTGCGCATTAGGCGCACATGGTTAAATCAAATGAACGCTTTGTCGCTCGCCGTATGGTGGTGCGATGACGGTTCACTTATTAGCTACGGAGGCAGAAAAGGAGTGTTTTGTACGGATGGCTTCGACGAAGCATCAGTCAAAATACTTGCTCGCTATCTTGGAGTGGTTTGGAACATACGAACGATAGTTGCTCCCGTCGGACGAAAGCGCGATGGGAAGCAGGAACAGTATTGGCGGATATGGATTCGTTCGCAGGAGGAACTGAAGAAGTTTCTGCGTATCATCCTGCCCCACATACCTGTTTCGAGTATGCTCAAAAAAGCCATCCTACTCTATAAAGACCCTCAATTTCAACAACGCTGGATATCTGAAGTGATTCGATTAAGCCATTTTTCAGAATCTGTCGTCATGGTAGAATATGAAAAAAAGAGAGCTAAATGGAATTGCTACAGATAAAGATATAGTCCGGACTGCATAGTGATATGCAGAGTACAGCAGAAATGTCTGTGCCAAGTAATGAATTTTGGCTTTAACTTTGAACGTTTAAACATTCAACTTTAAACTAAAATTGTTACTTCGTAACATTTTCAACCCCAGTAGTCCACGCCCTAAACGATGTTCATTAGCTTTTCGGAGTATCGACCCTCTGAGAGGCGTAGCTAACGCGTTAAATGAACCGCCTGGGTAGTACGGCCGCAAGGCTAAAACTCAAAGGAATAGACGGGGACTTGCACAAGCGGTGGTCCATGTGGTTTAATTCGATGGTAAACGAAGAACCTTACCAGGGTTAGAAATCTAGTCGAAGGCATGCAGAAACGTATGTCGTCTCACAAGGACGGCTAGACAGGTGCTGCATGGCTGTCGTCAGTTCGTGGTTTGAATTGTTCCCTTAAGTGGGGTAACGAACGCAACCCTCGTTGCCTGTTATATTTGTCAGGCGAGACAGCCCCGCACTTTGCGCAGGAGCGCAAGGTGCAACCGCCAACAACTAACTATTAACAACCAAGAGGTTAACTACCGACATCCAACCACTGACATCCAACAAAAAGAAAATATTTTGCAATCTTCTTTAGTTGGGAGTTATGAGTTGGAAGTTTGAAGTTGCTTGAAGGAAGTTTTAAGTTGGTAGTTGGAAGTTCGCACTTTGCTCACCTCGTGAGCAAAGTGCGGGGAGGAAGGCGAGGATGACGCCAAGTCAGCATGGCCCTCTGATACCCTGGGCTACACACGTGGAACAATGGCTGCCACAACGCGTTGCGACGGAGTAATCCCGAGCTAATCGTTAAAAAAGCAGCCCCAGTTTGGATTGAGGTCTGCAACTTGACCTCATGAAATCGGAATCGCTAGTAATCGCGGGTCAGCATACCGCGGTGAATACGTTCTCAAGTCTTGTACTCACCGCCCGTCAAGTCAAGGGAGTTGGGAGTGCCCGAAGTTCCGCCTCGGCGGACCTAAGGTAAACTCAATGACAAGGACTAAGTCGTAACAAGGCACGGGTAGGGGAACCTGCTCGTGGAGTATTTCAATTGAAACAACGGTCTCCGTAGCCTTTGGCGAAGGAGACCTTATAGAGTCGATTGTCCTCCGTCACAAGCGGATGGCCGGTTTGTCCGAAACCTTAAAGCGGACTGACTGCCGGCAAAGACCGGCGACCATAAGTGCCAGCCATAGGCTGGTCCGCCTTTGGCGGAAACGGAACAAAATAGAGAGTGGTATTGAAGAAGATGGTAGACAATAGAAAATAGATTAGAGAAAAGAAAGTTCGCAAAAAATCGCTCAACCGAGCGATTTTTTGCTACCCCGATTATTGTTTATTGACTAATTTATTTTAATATGATAGAATTTTCTGCAGTAAGTAATGGAAAACGTGGTGAAACAGCAATCCAAAAAAGAAAGCTCATGTTATGAAAACAGTAATACTTCTGGTCATGAGCTTCACGGTCATGGCCAAAGTCTTCGGTGGCGAGGTTTCTGAGTCTGTCATTAACGCGCTGATTCAAGTAGAATCAGCCGGGAATGACCTTGCACTCGGAGACACCAACCTCATTCACAAAGCCTACGGTTGTTTACAGATTCGTCAGCCTTGTGTGGATGATGTCAACCGTAGGCTTGGCACGAATTATCGTGCCGAGGATTGTCTCGGTAATCGGACCCTGTCGATTCTCATCTGTCGCGCATACATCGGCATGTACGCGACAGAGAAGCGGTTGGGCCACGAGCCGACATCTGAGGATATGGCCCGCATTTGGAACGGCGGGCCAAATGGCTTCAGGAAAGCCGGCACCCAAAAGTATTGGGTCAGGGTTAAAAAGTTCTTGCGGTGATTGTGAGGGCGCGCGCCGGAGGGTTCAATACCCCCGGCGCTTTTTAATCTATCCGCAGAATTCCCCGACAGCTTGCTGCGGGGATGAATGCGGATAGAGGGGGAAGGGGGTCGGGGAAACGGGAGTTTCCCCGTGGAGGAAAGCAGCGAGTCTTCGAGGGTTGAAAACCGAGAGGTTTTCAAAATAAAGGCCTGCTCGCCGAATCGGCTTGCCGCGGGGATAAGGACGAGCAGGAGTTTATTTGTCATTCCTCGCTGTTTTTGCTATATTTCTTGAACACATTGCGCGTGTGTAGCCCAGGTGGCTAGAGCATCCCTCTGATCCGCCCGCCTTGACTTCGCCGATACGCAAGTATAGTTCAGTGGCAGAACGCCGTCCTGATAAGACGGAGGCCGTTGGTTCGATTCCAACTACTTGCACTCGTCAAGGCGACCCGCCCAACACGCAAACGTAGTCGTTGCGGGCGGGAGTCGGGCGCGGTAAGACGTAGGCCGTTGGTTCGATAGACTTTTTGCCAAAAAGGCACGCCCGCTTCAAGCGGGCGTTCAAGGTCATCTAGCAAGGACAGTTTGTTTCTGCCTGATTGCAGCCACTGCATTTAGGCACGCAATGATCGCCGCCGCATTTATGAGTCTCAACGTGCGTCGACGATTCCTCGCCGCACATGTCGCATTTGTATCCTTGCGTTGGCCCCTTACAGGTTTTACATGTCATATTGTTAATCGCTAGTTGATGATTGTTGTGAGCGACCTTTTCTGTATTATAGCACTGCCGTCAACTATGACTAGGCCTATGGCATTCAGTTGTACAAGCTGATATATTTACCCCGTGTAATTGGCCGAGGCGGCGAAATTGACAGATTTACCCCCACACCTTGTGCGTAATGCCATGCGGTCAAGGCGTGAGGGTTTATCCGTTCACATTTGGTGGGCACGTGGCGGAATTGGTATACGCGTACGGCTCAGAACCGTATCCCGCAAGGGTTGAGAGTTCGAGTCTCTCCGTGCCCACAAAACAATGAGCAAAGCGAATATGTTTTGTGTGGCATGAACACGCAAACTGCTTTGCGTGTGAGGAACACTCGAACGCCGGAGAATATTGCGAGCGGCGAGCAATATCGAGGCGGTGGCTAGACAAAGTTTTGTGACGGCAAAACTTTAGTCGAAGCCGAGTCCCTCCGTGCCCATAAAACCTATTGACACCCAATCAATAGTATGCTAACATCCTCGTCAGTAAAAACATATCCGGTTTGAAGCTTTCCTGACGCAGGAAACACGGTTTTACCGTATCCATTCGGATTTCAGCCGGTGTGCAACGCACAATTGAAAAATGAAAACACAAAAAATTCAGTTCGGAACGGTTCTTTGGTTCGACGAAACCAAAAACCAAGGCGCGATTCGGTCTGGAGAGAGGATTGAGTTCTCGCTGGACTCCCAACGAGTCGTCGTTGCGGGGTTTAAGGAACCGGAGTTTGGGCTCGAAGCGCCCAAATTGTCGTCCATACCCCAAGAAGAACAGCATGTCGTTCTCACCTTTCAGGTGGGATACAAGCTCTCCATCGAGCCGGGCCGCCGCATTTTGCGGAGAACTGCCGTTGCGTTGGCCTGGAATTACGCTCTCGCGTATCAGGCCGCCAAGCGAGAAATCGCCGCACGTCCGGTTTACGAGGTGATTAAGTTTACTTTGTACAGGGGCGAGCCGGTCTCGGAGAAGCCGCGGCGAGTGATTGCCGTCGGTACGGCAGTAGAGCTACAGGCGAAATATCCGCGCGGCGCGCGGAATGACCCGTTTGTCTCCGAAAAACATAGTCTAGACATTACAGTTCGGTGCAGGTTCCAGATGAAAGGGAAAGAGGGTCAATGGTGCGACGACCCGCGGCCTCTGCCCAAAGGCGCCATAGCGGAAAAGGTTCTACCAGTCAATGGCCACGGAGTTATCTTGGCCGATGACAAAGAGCTTCTTGCTCTTGCGGCGCAGGCGGGTGGGCGAAGAAACGGGACGACGACGTCCAAGCCCGCCGATCTGGTCGCAGCCTGAAGAGTTTCAGTCCAAGCCGGAAGCAAACGAATAGTTTGCTTCCGGCCTTTTTTTGTTTACTATGTAACGTATGTTTTCCTACAAAGATTATTTCAAAGGCAAAAAAATAACCCTAATGGGGCTCGGACTTCTGGGCCGGGGTCTTCATGATGCAATTTTTCTGGCCGAGTGCGGAGCCGAGCTTATCGTAACCGATTTACGAGATGAAAAAACGCTCGCGCTTTCGCTTGCAAAGTTAAAAAAATTTAAAGACATCCGCTATAGGCTCGGCAAGCACAAACTGGAGGATTTTAGAAACCGCGACTTCATTCTCAAGGCCGCCGGAGTTTCGCTTGATTCTCCGTATATTGCGGAGGCGCAAAAGAACGGGATTCCGATTGAAATGGACGCTTCGCTCTTCGCGAAGCTGATGCCTAAAGATGTTACGCTTGTCGGCGTAACCGGCACTCGCGGCAAATCCACCGCCACGGCGTTGATATATGAAATACTCAACGCCAGATTCAAGATTCAAGATTTAAGATTCAAGAAAGAGAAATCATATGTTAAAGATAAAGGATCAAGGATTAAAGATTCCACACGCGTTTTTCGCGGGGGCAACCTTGTGCCAGAAGCCACGCTCCCGCTTCTTAAAAAAGTCCGCTCGGGCGACATTGTCGTGCTGGAACTTGACTCGTGGCAGCTCCAAGGTTTCCATGACGCGAAAATCTCGCCGCAGGTTGCCGTTTTCACAACGTTTCTTGATGACCATTTATTGTATTACAAAGGCGATACCAAGAAGTATTTTGAAGACAAGATTGCGATATTCAAATATCAGAAAAAAGGTGACGTGTTGGTTGTCGGAGAAAAAGCCGCGCCGCGCGTTCGCGCGGCGCGGCCCCCGGTGAAACCGACTATTTCTCTAGTTGCGGATATTCCGGCAGGTTGGAAGCCGCGGGTTTTGGGCGTGCACAATCGCGAAAACATCGCCGCCGCCCTCGTGGCGGCGAGGGCGCTCGGCGTTTCTGACGCTGTCATTAAAAAAGCAGTTGAAAACTTTGAAGGAGTTCCTGGGCGGCTTCAGTATCTCAAAACTATTCGTGGTGTGAAAATCTACAATGACAACAACGCCACCACGCCGGATGCCACCCTAGCGGCGTTGCACGCCTTAAGCACCAAATCCGAAATCCGAAATCCGAAACAAATCCCAAATTCTAAATCTCAAAAAAAAGAAAAAAACCTAATTCTCATCATGGGTGGTACCGATAAAGGACTTGACATGAGCAAACTTGTGGCGGAAATTCCGAAATACTGCAAAGCGGTAGTTTTTCTAAAAGAAACCGGGACAGAAAAACTAATTATCAATTATCACTTATCAATTATCAATCAATTTCCAATTTTCAAAAAAGATACGCTGTCAGAATGTGTTGAAGAGGCGATGAAAATTGCACAAAAAGGCGAGATCATCCTTTTTTCCCCTGCCTTCGCCTCATTCGGGAAATGGTTCAAGAATGAGTACGATAGGGGGGAGCAGTTCGTGAAAATTGTTGGCAAAATCAGGTAATCATGCATAATTCCCAATAGAACTTTGACACGTTCAGGGTTCACCAAACGCAACACCGTTCATACAGAACACCGTTGCACCATACAAGAAAGGATTAACTATGAGCAATCTCATGCTCGATGTTGACCAAGCCGGTGAGTTGAAGGCCGCGTTCCGACGCGGCGGTTGGACAAATAGTGAAATCAAACAGGCCTGCCAGGGGCGGTTTCTCTCCGATGTCCGAGGAATACTCCTCGGTAAAGCCAGGATCGTGACACTGAAGACGGACGACACGTCGGAAACGGTTATCATTGACCCCATCGTCCGTATTGACCGCTCCGTGCGTCCAGTGTATCCGGATTTTCTGGACCAGGAGTACCTCAACAAGCCGGAGTTCATTGCGCTTGAGAAGCTCGGTCCGCCGGAGTTTGACGCCAGTCGGCTCCGGAAATGGTGGCACCCGAAGCAGAAAAGGAAAGTAATCAAGGGAACAGTCATTCACAACTTTCTCGTCGAGAAGATGATGCTTCCAAGCTGTCTCGGGTTTGTCGAACTGCTTGGCATTCAGGCGAAGGGCATCGAGTTCTTCCACAGGCATTTCAAAGGCCAAGTGGTCTTCGGGTGGCGCTCCGTCGTTCCGTTCTGCGGCGGCGACTTGCGTGCTCCGTATCTCGTCGAGGACGACGGTGAGATGGTGCTCTATTGGCGCTGGCTCGGCGGCGACTTTGATGCGACGTACCCCGCCCTTCGCTTCGCAAGATAGTTTTTGGTTCTTGTCTCCCCGCAATCCGCCTGTGGCGGATTGCGGGTTTTTTATTTGTTTTTCGGCTTCTTTTTCTGTAGCATGTGGTAGTGATGATTGATTTCTCAAAAATAAAAAACGTGCACTTCATAGGTATAGGAGGCATAGGCATGTCTGCCATCGCGCGGATGTTTTTACATGAAGGGAAAAAGGTGAGCGGTTCCGACAGGGCGGCTTCGGAAATCACGGAGGCGCTGCAGAAAGAAGGCGCGAAAATTTCAATCGGGGAGCAGAGAGTTGGTGAAATTCCGAAAGGTACGGAGCTGATAATTTACAGCGCCGCCCTTCCCGTGGCGGAGGCGGACTTTCTCGCAAAGATTAAGAAACTCCCTATTCCATCACTTTCATATTCAGAAGCATTGGGCGAGATTAGCAAAGGCAAACGAACCATTGCGGTTTCCGGCACGCACGGCAAAACCACCGTGACTGCCATGATTGCGACTATTCTTATTGACGCGGGACTTTCTCCCTCGGCGATTATCGGCAGTGTGCTACTGCGTGAAAAATCCAATTTTGTCGCTGGAAAGAGCGATTGGCTGGTGGTGGAAGCCGATGAATACCGCCGCTCGTTTCTTTCGCTTTCCCCCGCAATTCTTGTGATGACGAACATTGACCGCGACCACCTGGATTATTTCAAAGATATGCAAGACATCCAGTCGGCCTATGCAGAATTGGCTGCTAAAATCCAGAAACAAGGTGCTATTGTAACTGATTTCTCTGATGATAATATTGGTCCTGCGGTTAAAGTCGCCCGCGCTCCACTCTTGGATTATGCTTCGGTTGCGGCGGACGGGCTTAAGCTTAAATTTCCTGGCGCGCACAATATAAGCAACGCGAAGGCGGCGCTCGCGGTTGCCGATTTCTTGGACATTCCGCGCGAAGTTGCCCTACAGTCCCTCAACAACTTTCAAGGCACCTGGCGGCGATTTGAACATCTTGGCGAAACTGCCTCGGGCGCGCTCGTCTACGACGATTACGCGCACAACCCGCAGAAAATTCAGGCACTGCTCGCGGGAGTGCGCGAGAAATTCCCCAAGAAACGGGTTATCGCCATTTTCCAACCGCATCTGTACTCACGAACCAAGACGCTTCTTAAGGAGTTTGCCGTTTCCTTCCATGATGCCGATGTTGTGATTCTCGCTCCGATTTTTCCCGCCCGCGAAGCGCCTGACCCGACAATTTCCCACGAAATTCTGGCGGAAAGGATCAGGCAGGAAACCGGCAGGGAAGTCACGACACTTTCATCATTCTCCGACATTGCAATATACGTACAAAAAATTGCCAAAAAAGGCTACATCATTCTCACCCTCGGCGCAGGCGACATTTATAAAGTAGGGGATATATTGGTCAAATAATATTGCCGCCGTTTCCTTATTCTGATATTCTTGAGAACATTAGAATATTAACTTAATTGACTAACAAGTACCTATGGAAAAGAAAATTGAAAGGAAGAATTATCGTACGCTTGAGCGTTTAGTACGCGGCTTTGCAAATCATCGGCGCATCCAGATAATGGAGGTTCTCCAGAAAGAGCCCGAAATGTCTGTAGATGAGATTACTGAGTTGCTGAACATTAATTACAAAACAGCCGCTGACCACTTGCGCCGTCTTGCCATTGCTGGGCTTGTGCTTAAAAAGTCCGACAGCGTTTCCATTCGTCATAGGCTGACTCCCCGCGCCGAGTATGTTCTGAAATTCTTGAGAACATTAGAATAAGCCATCATGTAGATTTATAAGTATTAGCAATTTGATGTTCTGATGTTCTCAAGAACTTCAGAATAAGCAAAAGAAAATGGGGACATTGTTTGTGGTAGGTACGCCGATAGGGAATTTGGAGGATGTTACCTTGCGCGCTTTGCGCGTGCTTAAAGAAGTAGATGTGATTTTGTGCGAGGATACGAGAGTGACGAAGCGATTGCTTGAGAAATATCAGATTCAAGGCAAACAGCTTGCGACATACAACGATAAGAAAAGCGGATTGAGGATTGAGAAAATTGTTGAGCTGCTACAGGAAGGAAAAAATCTGGCGCTTGTTACGGACGCGGGAACGCCGGGGATTTCAGACCCGGGCTCATTGCTTGTTTCCAAAATACGGGAAGCTCTGCCTGATGTAACAATAGTACCCATTCCGGG
Source organism: Candidatus Tayloriibacteriota bacterium (assembly GCA_016188455.1). Taxonomy (GTDB): domain Bacteria; phylum Patescibacteriota; class Minisyncoccia; order Phycocordibacterales; family SIBU01; genus SIBU01. The sequence goes on from JACPHR010000023.1 coordinate 11,778, forward strand.
AGCCAATGCTGCCGTGGCGGCGCTTTCCGCCGCTGGCGTGCCAGCGTCGGACTTTCTGTTTCTTGGATTTCTGCCCCACAAAAAGGGAAGGGAAACTTTATTTAAAGAAATTGCCGCCTCCAAAAGAACCGTAGTGTTTTACGAATCCCCGCACCGCATTTTGAAAACTCTTGAATCTCTAAAAACTCACTTGGAGGTTTCACCTCCAAGTGAGAGGAAGGTTGTTATTGCCAGAGAGCTGACCAAAATTCACGAGGAAGTAGTAAGCGGGATGCCCGCAGAGCTTTTGGAGTTTTTCAAAATTAATCCGGAGAAAGCGAGAGGGGAATTTGTGGTAATTGTTTCGTAAAAGAAGGACCGAGATCGCCGCTTTTTTGGGCACGGCAGAATAGGAGAGCACAAGAGAAATTCCCTCCTGCCAAAGATGGCAGTGCTCCCTTTAGGAAAGGGAGCAATAAGACACCAAGCAACCGTCATCATTATAGGTCTGACCTATAATCTTAGAGAGGGAGAAAGAAGTTCGTTGATTTTCGCAGCCATGATAAAGTCGTTTTCGGAGAGACCGCCGACGGCATGGGTAAAAAGAGTGATTTCAACATAACCCCAGCCGAATTCTATGTCGGGGTGGTGGCCCTCTTCTTCGGCGAGCGCGCCGATTTTGTTGACAAACTCCAACGCTTCTTTGAAGTTTTTGAATTTGAAGCGGCGCGAAATTTCATGGTTGTTTCTGACGCTCCACTTCGGCACGTGCGCCATGAAAGTTTCAATCTCGGCGGAGTCCAGTTTCCCTTCGTCCAGTTCGCACGGGCGGCACTTTTTTGCCAGTAAGTCAGGCATGTGGCAATAGTAGCATATATTTAACCCGACACCACTACAGTCTAGGTTATTTTGTTTCAGCCAATCTAATGCTAATGGCATGAAGAACGTTATGCTAAAAAAAGCGCGCCACATCTAGCGGTGCGCTTTGCGTTATGACTTCCAATTTCGATTGCCGCTACATTTTCTCGATGATGTCCGAAACCCCCTCGAGTGAATCGCGGAACAAAGAATATAATGACAGAGGCGGCGTATCGCTCGCTTGAGCATCAAGATTGGTTGTTTTTCCTCCCAGATAGAGCTGCCGGATTTTGCGTTGAGCCGCTTGGATCAGCATCTGATCTTCCAGGTAGTATTGCTCCTTATGGAAGCGTTTTACCCACAGAGCATGCCAAAGTGATATAGGGTCAGTGTCAATCTTTACCAACTCGACCCAACCGCATTTGCATACAGTGAAAGTAAGCTTAATTGGACGTCTTATAAACCAGCGCCACTTGCCTTCGGCACTTTTGTGTAAGACGACTTCATCAGGCGGAAGCAATATCTTACAGACCCGCTTAACGCCAGTGCGGCCGCAATCCTTTTTTCGGCAACGGCGCGCGATACGTTTGTATACGCGGTAGAGAAACCAGTAGAGTGCGACCACAACGACGGCGACGATCGCGCCAATGAAAAAAATAGCATTCATAGAGGCTATTCACGCTTTCTGTAAGCAGTATAGCATTTTAGGACCTTTTTGCTAGCCCCGCCCCGCCCGCCGCGGGCGGGGCGGGGCGGGGCGGGGCTTCTTTTGCCATGGATATTGATGTATAATTTCCCTCATGCGTCACATCAACGCCATTTTGGGAATCGGTATAGCGCTCGTACTCATACCCCTGCTTGGTTTTCCCGCCGCTTGGAAAAATTTCTTGCTTGTCGTTTTGGGCCTGTGGCTTTGCGGCATAGTCGTTTCTTTGCGATACCCGCGGCTATTTGGCGGAAAAGCCGCGGAGCGCGAGGGTAAAAGACAAGCTCCGGCGGCTCCTTCGGTTGGAAACAAAACAGCGTCGGATTCAGGGGAGAGAACGGAGAGTATAGATTCTGCCAAAACCAACCATGAGCAAATTCCGACAGTCTAGATTCCTTCGTTTGATAGGCAGAAACCCGCGCCGCTACAGTATGCAGGCATTCGTTTTTTTGGTTTTTACTCTAAGCGTTTTTTCTCTGGCCTACTTTGTCGTGCCGGTTTTGTTTACGGCGCGTTACAGCGAGAGCGCGATTTCAAGCGCCGCCATCCCAGTGCCTCTGAAAAAAGAAATTGTCGCCAGCCATCGCCAAACTCCGACGCCGGTCAAAGCCATTTACATGACGAGCTGCGTGGTTGCCACACCGTCAATCAGGAACGGTCTGGTCAAGCTGATTGAAGAAACCGAGCTCAATAGCGTGGTGATTGACGTTAAGGATTTTACCGGCAGGCTTTCATTTGTGCCGGAAGAACCGGCGCTTAAAGACGCGGTGTCAACGCGCTGTTTCGCGCCGGATATGCGCCAGTTTGTTGAGTCGCTCCATCAGAAGGGGATTTACGTCATTGGCCGCATTACCGTTTTCCAGGACCCGCATTTGGTGAAGGCGCGCCCGGAACTCGCGGTTAAACGGAAAAGCGACGGCGGTATTTGGAAAGATTACAAAGGCCTTAATTTTACCGACCCGGGTTCTCGGGAAGTCTGGGATTACACGGTGTCAATCGGCAAGGAGTCCTACGGCATCGGTTTTGACGAGCTCAACTTTGATTATGTCCGCTTTCCTTCGGACGGCAACATGAGCGACATTGCCTATCCGTGGAGCGGCAACAGGCTGAAGGCCGCGGTGCTCAAGGATTTTTTCGCCTACCTTCGGCAGAATTTAAAGCCGACGATTCCTTCGACAAGCTCCCAGCCTTCGCCAAAAGCTACGGCGGGCACGGCAGGACAAGCGCCAGTACTTTCCGTTGACCTTTTCGGCATGACAACAACCAACACGGATGATTTAAATATCGGTCAGGTGCTTGAAAACGCTCTGCCATATTTTGATTACGTCGCCCCGATGGTCTACCCATCGCATTACCCGACGCGTTTTATGGGTTTCGCCAATCCCGCCGACAAGCCTTATGAAGTGGTAAGGTTTTCCATGGATGCCGCGGTCAGGCGGGCGCTCGCTACGAGCACGGTTGTGGCTCTTGATGGCGTCGCGCCGCTTTCTTCCACTACGCCGCCTCTGTATCCCAAGGAAAGTTTCTCTCAGTTTAAGCTGCGGCCGTGGCTTCAAGATTTCAATTTGGGCGCGGTTTACACGGCTGCCATGGTGGACAAACAAATTCAGGCGACTTATGACGCCGGTCTTGATTCGTGGATGCTTTGGAACGCCGCCAACAAATACACCAAAGAGGCTTTGCTGCCAGAGTAGAAAACCCAGTATTTGACATATTGGATTTATGTTTTTTAATATTTATAACCGACTTGATGACTTTCGGGCCAGGGTGTAGCATTAAATCGGCAGTACTGGCTTATCCGTTTTGGAGAAAGCCAGCTTCAAAAACCAACAAACCACATACCCACACCACTATGAAAAAAGCCACGGTTAGTGCCCGCTTGGAAGCAAAACAGAGCGCCATGAATAAAGCCGTCGGGGTTTACATTCGTTGCGAAGAGTTATTAGTCACCGAGCGCCAGCGATTGGTCAAAGAGGCAGGGGTTAAAATGACTCTGCTGAAGGCCCTGCGCGTGACCATCAACTTTGCTTTGGGGTACATCAAAAACCCCTGGTCGTTCGCCAGCATCAGGCGACTGACCCAGGCGTGGCTCAAATTGGGCGAGAAGTGGTTTAAACGTATATACCGTTGGATTAAACCCCGACGGAAAAAGGACGAGGATTTCCCGATTCTCGATCCGCAAAGCGTTTTGGCTTGATTTGTTTTTCCCGCGCCCGGTACGAACGTCCCGGGCTTTTTTTATTCCCCGGAGCGTACTATAATGATGGGCGAGCGAGTCCTGATGTCCATCGGGACGAGCGAGCGACGATATTATATGTAGTCATATAATTCTCTTTAATGCTTCACGACGACGAAAAAGTGACCTATTTCGCCCAGACCGACTCCCGCAACCGAAGGACGCCTTTCGGCATCAAGCGCAAGGACCGCTCCAGGCACATGTATGTCATCGGCAAAACCGGTATGGGCAAGTCCACGCTTCTGGAGAACATGGCCATTCAGGATATTAGGAACGGCGAGGGCATGGCTTTCATTGACCCTCACGGCAAAACCGCCGAACTGCTTTTGGATTATATTCCGGAGGAGCGGGTCAAAGACGTGCTTTACTTCGCGCCTTTTGACATGGAGTACCCGATTTCTTTCAATGTCATGGAAGACGTCGGACCGGATAAAAGGCATCTCGTCGTCAACGGCCTAATGTCCACTTTTGAAAAAATCTGGGTGGACGCCTGGAGCGCGCGCATGGCCTACATTTTGAATAACACTCTTCTGGCCCTGCTTGAATACCCCGGTTCAACCCTTTTGGGCATCAACCGGATGCTTTCCGATAAAGAGTACCGAAAACGGGTGGTGGAAAACGTCAAAGACCCTTCGGTGCGCTCTTTTTGGGTGGACGAGTTCGGCAAGTACACCGACAAATACGCCGCTGAAGCCACGCCGGCCATTCAAAACAAAGTCGGCCAGTTCACTTCAAACCCGCTCATCCGAAACATCATCGGCCAGTCGGTCTCCACCTTTAATTTCCGCGCCATGATGGACGGGCGGAAAATTATCATCATCAATCTCTCAAAGGGCAGAGTGGGCGAGGGCAACGCCAATCTTTTGGGCAGCATGCTTATCACCAAAATGTATCTGGCCGCCATGTCGCGCGCCGACGCCACGGAGGCGGCGCTAGATAAGCTGCCGAATTTTTATCTTTACGTTGACGAGTTCCAGTCTTTTGCCAACAAAAGTTTCGCCGACATTTTAAGCGAGGCCCGCAAATACAAACTGAATCTCACCATCACTCATCAGTACATTGAGCAGATGGAAGAAGAAGTGCGGGCGGCGGTTTTCGGCAATGTCGGCACCATGGTGACCTTCAGGGTCGGAGCCTACGACGCCGAAGTGTTGGAAAAAGAGTTCGCGCCCCAATTTACGGTGGAGGATTTGGTCAACCTCGGCATCTATCAAGTCTATCTCAAACTGATGATTGACGGCGTCGGCTCCGCGCCTTTTTCCGCCACCACTCTGCCGCCGATTGAGCCGACGGCTCCTTCCCTGCGCCAGTCAATCATAGACTCATCGCGCCAAACCTTCGGCGCGCCGCGCTTAAAGGTTGAAGAAACAATCAAAGCCTGGCACCAGCCGCTCATACCCATTGTCCATAAGCAAGCCGATAAAACAGTTCTGAAAAAAGAGGGTTCGGCGCCGGGGCAGATGCCAGCCCGGAGCCCGATAATATCCAAGCCGGTTTACCCGCCGGTTTATCCAAAACCCCAACATTCAAACTCTCCCGCCACTCCCGTCTTTGAAGCCCTTAGACCGGCTCCGAAAGTTTCACCCCCCGCTCCGGTAGCCTCCTCGATTTCTCTGGCCCAACTTAAGCCGAATGACCCGATTAAGAAGACTCAAGCCCGCGGGCAGGAAAATCTGGCTGATTTGCGCAAAGCGCTCTCAACGCTTCTGAAAGACAAAGAGGCCGGTAAATCACCCTCCCCCGCGCCTGGCGGCGAAGAAGCCAAACGCACCCAGCCCAAGGAATCCAGACCGGCGCAGTCCCCACAGCATTTTGAGCGGCCGAAGCCCAAGGAAATTCCGGAAGAGGTGTTGCGCAATCTTCTTAAAGTTGACAAAGATGACCGTTCCTAAAAACAATTTTTGGTTTCTCCTGCTCGGCCTTTTGCTTTATCAGAACATTTCGGCCCAAGTTGTTATCAACGAAATTATGTATGACCTGCCGGGCACCGACACCGGGCGGGAGTGGGTTGAAATCGCCAACACCGGCAGCGCCGTCGCGGTCGCCACCTCCACCTGGAAATTTTTTGAAGCGGATACCAATCACGGCCTGTCGCTCTTTCAAGGCAGTCTTTCAATACCCTCGGGCGGTTTTGCTATTATTGCCGACGACCCGAATAAATTCCTCCTTGATTGGCCGAGATTTGCCGGCACCATTTTTGACAGCAGTTTTTCTTTGAGCAACACCGGAGAAACTATTGCCTTGAAAAGCGACACCACGACGGTCTCTGACCAAGTTACTTACGCTTCATCGGCCGGCGCCACGGGCGACGGCAATTCACTGCAGAAGGTCGGTTTGATTTGGAGCGCCTTGCCGCCCTCGCCGGGGTTTGCCAATTCAAACTCTGCCGGCAATTCGGCCACTTCTTCAAACCAGGGCGCCGATTCATCATCTTCCGCCACTACGACCGTTGACAACAATTCTGCCGCGGGAGATGCCGCTTCAGCTTCTAATAATAACAATTCAAACTGGCCGGTTGAACCCCAAATTTTTTCCAGAATCGTCGGGCCGACCGCGGGCATTGCCGGCGCCGATATTATTTTTAAAGCTGAAGTCGTGGGGCCTGATAAACAACCGGTTGCCAATCCCCGCTATGTTTGGAATTTCGGAGACGGCGCGACCAAGGAAGGGGAAGCCGTTTTACACTCCTATAATTTTCCGGGAGAGTACGTGGTTATCCTTGACGCGTCTTCGGGCAAGTGGAGCTCGTCAAGCCGCCTGCGAATGAAAATTATTGCCGCCGACCTTAAGGTGACTGGCCTTGTCGCCGGCCCTGACGGCAAGGTTGAACTGGTCAATAATTCAAACCAGGAGCTGGACCTGTCGTGGTGGCGGCTCCGTAGTGGCAATCAGTTTTTTACCCTGCCCAAGAACACCAAAATCCTCGCTCACGGCACATTGACCCTGTCTTCGGCAGTCACCGGCTTAAACGTCAGCCCGCGGGATGTTGCTCTGCTTTATCCCAATGGTTCAATCGCTTATCGTTACGAAGCCGCCCCGGCCGCCGCGGCTTCCATAGCGCCGGCTCCCGCTCCCAAAACCCTTGCGCCAGGGCGTGCTTCAGCGCCGGCTCCCTCTCCCTCTGTTTCTACCGTCGCGTCTAGTCAAAAAATATCACTCGCCGCCACGCCGCTTGTCACGCCCCCGCCAACGTCGCAAACTGCCGCCGCCGTGGGAGCCTTTGACGAGCCAAGCAGCGCCGATAAAATCAACCAGCCGGCGGAAACAGGCGCTCGGCCGTCTCTGTCGCTTTGGCTCTACGGCGCGCTGGGCATTATCGTTCTCGGGCTGGGTTTAGCGCTTCTGCCGAAACCGGTTAAACCCAAAAATCCGGCGGACGAGTTTGAAATAATTGAATAATACGAATTACGAAATGTGTACGAATATAAAAACGAAGAAAACAAAGTTTCTTTATGCGCTGGATGTTAAAGCGGCGGTCGGATTCGTAAATTTGTACCGATTTGTAATTCGTATTACATGAAAAAAATTCTGATTTTTTCTCTGGTCTACTACCCCCGCTTTGTCGGCGGGGCGGAGGTGGCGGTCAAAGAAATCACCGACCGAATTTCGCCCGACGAAATTGCTTTTGACATGCTGACGCTTCGAGATAACATGGCTCCGAAGGAAAAAGTCGGCAATAGTACGATATATCGTACTATTCCCGGTTTTATTCCCATTTCTTTAGCCAAGTATCTTTTTCCGTTCTTCGCCTGCGTAAAAGCGCTCTCGCTTGCCCGGAAAAATCACTATGACGCCACATGGTCTATCATGGCCAACTACGCCGGCTTCGGGGCTTTATTTTTCAAACTATTGCGCCCGAAAATTCCTTTTATCCTGACGCTTCAGGAAGGCGACCCTTTTGATTACATTCGGAAACGGGTCGGTATTTTTTATCCTTTATTCAAAAAGATTTTTATCAAAGCCGACCGCGTCACCGCCATTTCAACCCATCTCGCGGATTGGGCTCGCGAGATGGGAGTTCGGACATCGCCGATAGTTATTCCGAACGGTGTCGATGTCCGGAAGTTTCAAGTTTCAAGTTTCAAGTTTCAAGTTGAAGAAAAGGAGAGGGTGAGGCAGGAGTTAGGATTCAGTAAAGATGATATTGTTCTCACGACGACATCGCGGTTGGTGGAGAAAAACGCAGTGGGGGATATTATAGAAGCGCTTGAGTATTTGCCTGAGAATGTGAAATTGTTGATTATTGGCTGCGGTGCTCTTGAGCCGTCTTTGAGGTCAAAGGTCAAAGCTCAAATGTTGGAAGCTCGGATTTATTTTGCCGGTTTTGTGTCGCACGAAAAATTGCCGCCGTATCTTTGGGCGAGTGATATTTTTGTCCGCCCGTCGCGCTCGGAGGGTATGGGCAATTCTTTCATTGAAGCCATGGCGGCGGGACTGCCAGTGATTGCCACGCCGGTGGGGGGCATCGCGGATTTTCTTCGCGACGGCGAGACCGGACTTTTTTGCGAAGTCGGCAATCCGAAAAGTATCGCTCAAAAAGTTGAGAAGCTTATGAAAGACTCCGAGTCAAGAAAGTATATCGTGGAGAATGCCAGCCGCATGGTCGCCCTGCGCTATGATTGGCATTTGATTGCCGAGCAGATGAAGAGGAAAGTGTTTAACGCTCTGTAGCCACCCAGCCTTTTTGCCGATGTTTCTCTTTAATGATACGATATATCGTACTATGCCGCACATTTCTAAAAAGAAACTGAAGCGAAAAGTCTTTTTGAAAATTCACGAGGAACTTTTTCGAGCCATAGCGCGGGCGCGGAACTCTCAAAAAAGCTCACGTCTCCTAGCCGAATTGTTGACACCGACGGAAAGGATTATGATTGCCAAACGGCTTGCGATTATCGTCATGCTTCACCGCGGCCACTCTTCTTACAGGATACACACCACTCTCAAGGTTAGTCCATCAACCTTGACGCGATTTAGCAGAAAGTTTGACGAAGAAGCGTATCGTTACATTCAATCAGTTTTTTCTTCGGCGCGAAGCACACAGTCGGGCGGTTTCTGGGATGAGTTGGAAAAATTGATTTTGATGGGCATGCCGCCTATCGCGGGGAAAGGCCGCTGGAAATTTTTGTTCAAACAGTAAGAGCAAGTAAATAGTACGATATATCGTACTACTGGTCACTCTCCATATCATTCATTTCATCATTATGTAACAAAGCTCCCCCGAGCTTTGTTTTTTTACGGTGTGGCGGTATGCTTATCATCATGAGAATTCTCATAGCCACGGGCATTTATCCGCCGGATGTTGGCGGGCCGGCGCAGTACGCCCTTAATGTGGAAAAGGTGTGGAAAAGCTTGGGACATCAGGTGGACGCAAAAACCTTCCGTCTTGAAAGAAAAATGCCCGCCGGCTTGAGGCACGTTTTTTATTTCTTCAAGTGTTTGCCGAAAGCCACAAGAGCCGATTTCATTTTTATCCTTGACACTTGGAGCGCCGCTTTGCCCGCAGTTTTGCTCGGCTGGCTTTTTCGGAAAAAAATCATTATACGGGTCGGCGGGGATTTTTTGTGGGAATCATATTTGGAGCGAACGGGGGATTTACTGCCGTTACCGCGTTTCTACGAGAAGAGACCGCGCTTGAATTTCAAGGAACGAATCATTTCGCGACTGACGGGATTTGTCCTTCGCCGGGCATCGCGTCTCGCGTTCAACAGCGACTGGCAGAGAAACATCATGATTCCCGCGTACGGCCTTAATCCCGAAAAAACTTCTATCGTTCTCAATTTCTTCGGTGAAAAACTGCCGTTCACCCCGCCCGCCTGCCAAAGCCTGAGCGAGGCTAAGGCGGGCAGGCCCGCCGCCAAGAATTTTATTTTCGCCGCCCGTGCCATCAAGCTTAAAAACACCGACAACTTGAGGCGGGCTTTCGCCGAGGCAAAGAAAAAAGACCCGAGCCTTTCTTTGGACGAGCGCCTGACTTCTCACGAAAAACTTTTTGAGCGTTTGGCTTCCTGCTACGCCGTGATACTGCCGTCGGTCAGTGAAGTGAGCCCCAACCTCATTTTGGACGCTCTCCGTTTCAGCAAGCCGTTTATCCTCACCCGCGAGTGCGGCTTATACGAAACTCTTAAAGGCGTCGGCTTGTTTGTGGATCCTTTGAGCGTTTCTGATATCACCGAGAAAATTCTGATGCTGGCCGACGCAAAGACCTACAAGCATTACCAAATTAAAGCGCGGCGTTTTTCCTTCGCCCATTCGTGGGAAGAAATCGCGGAAGAATTTTTGGCATTAGCAAAAAGAACATGAAAGTACTCTCTATAGGAAGCGACAGAAAATTGTTTGAAGAGGGGAGCGCCGTGCGGGCGCGGCTGGTTGAGTATGCCTCTCTTTTTGACGAACTGCACCTAATCGTCTTTTCAAGACGAACACAACTGACAACTGACAACTTACAACTTACAACTAATTGCTGGGTGTACCCGACAAACTCATGGAGCAGATGGTTCTACATTTTTGACGCCATCCGCATCGGCATTCGTATTGTCAGAAGTCAAAAGTCAAAAGTCAATGGTTGGGTGGTTTCCGCCCAAGACCCTTTTGAAACAGGATTGGTGGTATATCGACTAGCGCGGCGCTTCCGACTGCCGCTCCATATCCAGATTCACACCGATTTTTTAAGTCCGTATTTCGCCCCTCTCTCCATGCTTAATCGTCTGCGAGTTTTTATTGCCTCCCGCGTCCTGCCTCGGGCAAACGCCATTCGCGTGGTTAGCGAACGAATCAAAAATTCTTTGTCAAAGGTCAATGGTCAAATGTCAAATGTTTCCGTGTTGCCGATTTGGAGCGATCTCACAAAATTTCAAGAAACGCCGCCATCATTTGATTTAAAACAAAAATATCCACAGTGGAGTTTCATTATTCTAGCGGCGGCGCGCCTTTCTCCAGAAAAAAATGTCGGTTTCGCGCTCCGTATTTTATCAGAGCTTCTGAAAAAATATCCGAAGGTGGGGCTGGTCATAGTGGGTGATGGCCCGCTGGGAGAAAGTTTAAAGTTTAAAGTTAAAAGTTTAAAGTTGGAAGAGCATATCGCTTTTGAAGGTTGGCAGGACAACCTCGCGTCCTATTACAAAACCGCCAATCTTTTCCTGCAAACTTCATTGTATGAAGGTTACGGTCTCTCGCTTTTGGAGGCGCTGGCCTCCGGTTGTCCGGCCGTCTCTTCGGATGTCGGCATCGCGCCGGAGCTTCTCATTCACAAAGGCCACTCTTTCGTTTGTCCCGTTAACAACCTCCAATGTTTCGTGTCTACCATTTCACGGTTGATTGAAGACAATCAGTTGAGAACTTTTTTTTCTCTGGAAATCGCTCCGGCGGCGGTTTTAGAATTTAGCCAAAGCAAAAAGGCGTATCTTGAAAAGTATCTAGCGTCAATTGAATCGGCGCGAATGTAAGCTTTCCGCCGAGGCTTTTTTCATGTACAATAGCCGAATTATGTCAAAGAAAAAACAGGCGTTCACCGCCAAAAAACAGAAAAAAAAGACGCTCCTCGTGGGGTTTATCGGCCAGGGGTTTGTGGGCAAAGCCTACGCCGATCAGTTTGAAAAACGCGGTTTCAAGACCGTGCGCTACGCTCTGGAAAAGCCGTATCGCCGCAACAAAGAAAAGATAAAAGATTGCGACATTGTTTTCATCGCCGTGCCGACGCCGACCACTGAAAAGGGTTTTGACGACCGTTTAATTCGCCAGGCGGTAAAACTGGTAGGCATTGGCAAAGTGGCAATCATCAAATCCACCATTCTGCCGGGCACGACCGCCGCAATCCAGAAAGAAAATCCGAACATTTTTGTGTTCCACTCGCCGGAATTTCTTACTGAAGTGACGGCCTGCCACGATGCCGCCCATCCAAACCGCAACATCCTGGGGATTCCCAGCCTTTCAAAAGCGGCTAAGGCGAAAGCCCGAGAGGTTTTGGCCATTTTACCGAAGGCGCCCTTTGAACTGGTGACCGGAGCGGAGCAAGCCGAGCTTATCAAATACGGCGGCAACTGCTGGTTTTATTTCAAAGTGATTTTCATCAATATGCTCTATGATACGGCCAAGCGGAAAAACATTGACTGGCCGACCGTGCGTACCGCCTTGGCGGCCGACCCGCGCATCGGAGCGACCCATCTTGAACCGGTTCATAAGAGCGGGCGGGGAGCGGGAGGGCACTGTTTTATCAAAGACTTCGCCGCCTTTTCAGATTTATACCGGCAGACCGTAGATGACGCTCCGGGGCTGAAAGTTTTGGAGGGTTTGCGCGACAAAAACATAGATTTGCTCCTAAAAAGCGGCAAGGACCTGGACCTTCTGGCCGGGGTTTATGGGAAAAGATTTTTGAAAAAATTTAAAGTAAAAAAATAAGATGACCATAAATCCGGAAGACATGCTCTGGAAGGCTCTCTATGCCGTGTCGCCGCGAGCGCACCAGTTTGCCTTCAAGAGGAGGATGATCGCCAGATATATTATCGCCGGCGGCACGGCGGCGGCGGTCAATCTTTCGCTACTCTACTTTTTCACCGACATTTTGGGTTTCTGGTATGTCATTTCGGCCGTCATGGCTTTTATCGCGGCCTTTGTAGTCAGCTTTTGTTTTCAGAAGTTTTGGACCTTTGAAGACCGTTCCACCGAAGGGGTGCACGCCCAAGCGGCCGTCTATCTTATGGTGGCGGTTTTGAATCTCATAATCAACACCGCCCTGATTTACAGTTTTGTGGAGTTTTTGGCCGTGCATTATTTGCTGGCCCAGATTGCGGCGGGAATCATTGTCGCCTGCGAGAGTTTTTTTGTTTACCGCCGATTCATTTTTCGCCGCCAGCGGGCGTAAAACCCGCAAATCCCCGCCGGTGGCGACGCAGTTTCAACCAGTGAAGCCGCTATTGCGCGGCATATTGCGCTCATGCTACCATTTCTCCTATTATGTGCAGCATTGGCGGCATCATCAACGGAACCGGCATCGAAAAAATCATTGATGCCCAAAAACATCGGGCGCCAGACGAGTCCGGATTCTACAAAGACAAGCATATTGAGTTGGGCATGGGAAGGTTGAAAATCATTGACCTCTCATCACCCGGGCTAGCCCCTTATCAAGAAGATGACCTGGTGCTTTGCTATAACGGCGAAATCTATAACTATATTGAACTGAAAAAAGAATTGGCACAATACGGCTGGCAATTCCGCACCGTGTCCGACACGGAAGTTTTGCTCAAATGCTGGCGGCAATGGGGTGTCCGCATGTTTGACAAGTTGAACGGTATGTTCGCCTTCGCCATTTACGACAGCAAAAAAAAGCAACTGTTATTGGCGCGCGATATTGTCGGAGAAAAACCCCTCTACTATTACCACCAAGGCCCGAAATTCGTGTTCGCTTCGGAGGCCAAGGCGTTGCCGACCGTTTTGAAATTGGAAAAACAAGAGAACGATTTTTTTGAAGCTTTCCAGCACTGTCTGGTGACTACCCTTTGGCAAGACGTCTACGAAGTGCCTCCGGCCCACTATCTCCTTTTCGACCTTGCCCGAGGCACCAAAAAGATTGTTGAGTATTGGCAGTTCAAGCCGCGAGCCATTAACCTGAAAACGGCGGAAGAAGAATTGGAGCACTTGCTTGCCAACTCGGTCAAACTTCGCGTTCGCAGCGACGTGCCGCTGGCCCTTTATTTCTCGGGAGGCGTGGATTCTTCCTTGATTGCCGCTTTGCACGATTTTCCCCGCCGCCACTATTTTGACCACATGGAGCCGTCTTTGGAAAAGGAATTTTTCGCCCAAATACCTAAAGTGCTCTGGCACTTGGATTTCCCGGTCGGCTCTTTCGGCTTTTTCGGCATGTGGAAGCTCGCGGAAGCGGCCACCAAACAAGTCAAAGTGATTATTTCCGGCGAGGGCGCGGACGAACTGTTCGGCGGCTATGTGCGATATTTGCCGGTTGCCCGCGAGTACGAGATGCGCCGAGAGTATCCTTCCTACGGCTATTTGTTTGACAAGCACTCTGCGGCCAAGGACTATTGCGAAGCGTTCGCCCGCCTGACGTGCAGAAATGAAAACGTGGAGTTGGTCAGGGAGAAACTGGCGCCGTTTTTTGAAATGTTTCCGGACCCCGTCAACGCCATGGGGTTTGCCGACTTCAAGCTTATCCTGCCCTCTCTGATGCAAATGGGCGACCGCATGGCCGGGGCGTTCGGCCTTGAGAACCGTTGCCCTTTTCTGGACAGGCGCATCATTGAATTCGCTTTCAGTCTGCCGCCGGAGCATAAAATTGACAACCTGAAACAGAAAGCCATCCTCAGGCGCGTGGCCGCCAAGTATAATCTGACCGACGCCCTTAACATGGAAAAGCGCGGCATGGCGGTGCCCTACAATCAATGGAAAACTCAGAGCGGATGGGACCGGTCGCATTATTTTAATTTTCTCAAAGACACATGGCACCAGATTTACCAATAAAAAGGAAAAAAGTGATGGTAACGGGCGCGTCGGGCTTCATCGCCTCCCACGCGGTGCCGGCTTTACTGCGCGCGGGTTACGCGGTGGTCGGTCTGGACCGCCTGCCGTGCAGGCTTATGCCTCCCTCGGAGCGCTTTACTTTCGTCAAGCAGGATATCGCGGAGCTCAAAGACTTGAAAGGTTTTGACTATGTCATCCATCTGGCGTTTGCCACCAATATCCCCAATGCCATTGCCGACCCCGTCGGCACCACTTACAACAACATAGACCTTGGCGTAAAAATCCTGCAACTGGCCAAAGAAGCCGGCGTAAAAAAATTGCTGTACCCGTCCACCGCTTCCTTGTACGGGAACCAACCGCTTCCATGGAAAGAAAATATGCCAGTCTTCCCAAGCGAGCCCTATTCCCTCCAAAAGTACGCCATGGAGCGGTTTTGCCGCTACTACGCCGGAAACGGCTTGCCGACGGTTATTTTTAGGCTGTTTCAGGTTTTCGGAGAGCATCAAAGACAGGACACGGCGCTCTATAAATTCTTTCATTGCCGGCTGGAACAAAAACCGATTCCCATCACTCAGAACACCGCCCAGGCCGGGTTCAAAAGCGCCAGGCGCGATTTCATCTACGCGGGCGATATCGCCGAAGTTTTTGTGAAAGCTTTAACATCAGACAAAGTCGGAAAAGGGGAAATAATCAATATCGCTTCCGGTCATAATTACGCCATGCTGGAAATCGCCAAACTGATAAGCGACAAAATTGAATTTATTCCCAAACGAGGTTTTGAGCTGGACGAGCACTTGGCGGACGTTACGTTAGCGAAAAAGCTTCTCGGCTGGCGGGCTAAAACGGACATTAAAGTTTGGTTAAAAAAATATAGGTAATTAGACGGAAACGTAACCAAAATAGACGCTGATAAAGAGTTTGAATAAGTTGTCGTTTCGATGATTGAATCGGTACTCCACCTCTTTAAGATACATCGGGAAATGATATTTGGAAACCCCGCGATAATTGTAAA
>JACPHR010000024.1 GCA_016188455.1 Candidatus Tayloriibacteriota bacterium
GTTAGACAGACCTGTATAATAGCAAACTCAGGAGAGCAAAAACAACTGCCAAATAAAGCGTCCATGTTGAAAGTAAAAGCATAAACGCTCCGCCAAAAAGCGCGTAAAAAAGCAGAAAAATTATGCCGAAGCATTGGAGAACCATTTTAATCTTGGCGGGCGTTTTGGCGGGCACCGCCCGGCCTTTATAACGGAAGTAAGCCAAAACGACGGTAAACGCCTCAATCAAAACGATAGCGAAGGCCAGCGGCAGGGAAATATATTTGGAAACCAAAATGAGCGCCGCGCTGCCGACCAAAAGTTTGTCGGCCAAAGGGTCGGCCAAAATGCCCCAGCGCGTCACCCGACCGCTGGTGCGGGCGAGCGCTCCGTCTAAAGCGTCCGAAAACGCCGAGAACAAAAAAAGAATGGCGCCGGAAAGAATGTGGCCGGTGAGCAGCAGCAGAACAATAAATGGGATTGAGGCAAAACGAAAAACCGTAATCTGATTGGGCCTGAGATTCTTGGGCAACAGGCCGAGAAAAAGAACTTTGATGACGCGGTCAATCGGCGTGACTTTTTTTAGATACTGGGTGCGGGCCTCCGCCAGCGCCAACACTTTTTCTTTAAACTTCGCCATAGTAAAATCTTATACGAACAAATACGAAATTTTAGTGAGAAAGTTAGTGGCAATTTCAATCACTCGTGCTTGCCAATCAGTGCGGTTACCCTTTCTTCCACCGGAGGGTGCGTGCTGAACATCTTATTTAGAAATCCTGTTGCCTTCCCCCCGCCGAATGGATTGGCAATAAAAAGATGCGCGGTGGCGTGATTGGCCTTCATCATCGGCCGATTGTAGCTTGCGATCTTGCGAAGCGCGGAAGCGAGTCCCTCCGGATAGCGGGTCAAAATCGCGCCGGAGGCGTCGGCCAGAAATTCGCGCTTGCGTGAAATCGCCAAGTGGATAAGCGAAGCGATGATCGGCGAGAGAATCGCAAGCACAATCCCGATTAGCGCCAGAACCGCGCCAAGCTGGCCTCCCCCGCTCCGATTGCGATTGCCGCCACCGAACCACAATGAGCGCATGAAAAAATCAGAAAGGAGCGTGATGAATCCGACCAGCACCACAACTACGGTTGAGACGAGCACATCCCGATTGCCGATATGCGAGAGTTCATGCGCGACGACACCTTCCAATTCGCTGCGGTCCAGAATGGCAAGTAGTCCCGTCGTTGCCACCACCACCGCGTGTTCTTTATCTCGGCCTGTCGCAAATGCATTCGGCGCAGAATCATTGATGATGTAGAGCTTGGGCATCGGGAGTCCCGCGGATATAGAGAGATTTTCCGTGATAGTGTGGAGATTGAAAAACTCTTCTCTACTCGCCGGACGCGCGCCGGTTGTTTTCAAAACGATTCTGTCCGACCACCAATAACTCACGACATTCATAAGAATGCTGAAAATGACCGCGAAGTAGAGGATTCCCGGCGACTGGTAATAGTAACTGAAGAACCAGCCGAACAAAATGACAATCACGAAAAACAAGGTCATCAGAACCCATGTTTTTGCGACGTTTTGGGATTGGTGGGTATATAAACTGGCCATATATTACAAAACACAAACCGATCAAAAAACCAAACGGCACAAAATTAATCAAACTTAATAAACGCAGTCAATTTGGGGTTTTGAATTGAAAGACTGTGATTTGTCTGGACTTTGTGCACTGTGTTTTTGTTTTTCACCTAGAAGCTAACTTTCACGGGTTCCTTCGCCGCTTCCTCGCTCGCTTCTAACTCAAAGAACTCCAGCTTTGCGAATTTGAAGAACGAGGCGATAAGGTGGTTCGGAAATTGGTCTACCGCGGTATTTAAATCCATCACTGTGGAGTTGTAAAACCGCCGCGCCGACTGGATTTTATTCTCGGTATCGGAAAGCTCGCGCTGTAGTTCCAGAAAATTCGCATTCGCCTTTAAATCCGGATACGCTTCGGCAACCGCAAAGAGCGACTTCAAAGCGCCGGTAAGCCCGAGTTCCGCCTGCGATTTCTCCGCCAAGTTTCCCGCCCCCATCGCGGCGGCGCGCGCCTGTGTTACTTTTTCAAAGGCGGTCGATTCGTGCTTCGCGTAGCCCTTTACGATACTCACGAGATTGGGAATAAGGTCGTAGCGGCGCTTGAGCTGGACATCAATATCGCTCCATGATTCTTTGCCTCGATTCACGAGCGTCACAAAGCGGTTGTAGGCGAAAATGACCCACAAAACGAGGAGGGCAACTATGACAATTAGTATATAGATAGGATTCATAGATTAGTTAGTAGATTAGTAGTAAGTAGAAAGAGATTCGACGGGAAGGATTATAGCATAAAAATCAAGAAATAGGGCATACGGCCGATTCCGCCTTGTGCGTAATCGGGATGATTTAATCTCTTTCTTTCTCTTCTTCTTCTCTAACTTTTAACTTTCAACTTGAAACTTTAAACTTCTAATAGTCCATCCCTCCCGGCATGCCGCCGCCCATAGGTCCGCCAACCGGCGGATTTTCTTCCTTCGGCTCCTCGGCTACCGCCGCCTCGGTGGTAAGCAAAATGGCGGCGGCGGAAGCGGCGTTCTGCACGCCGGCGCGAGTTACTTTCACCGGGTCAATGATACCGGACGCAATCATGTCGGCCGCCATTTCATCCTTCAGGGCATCGTAACCGAGATTGCCTTTGCCTTTTCTGACCGCTTCAACAATCACGGAACCGTCATCCTTGCCGGCGTTCACGGCAATCTGTTTGAGCGGCGCTTCGAGGGCTTTGAGTACAATGGTAAAGCCAACCTCAAACTCTTTGGTCATTGAATCTTTGGCCTTTGTCTTCTCCGCCTGAAACCAAGCGGAAACTTTCTCCGCCGCCTTGATAAGCGCCACGCCGCCGCCCGCCACGATACCCTCGGCGATAGCCGCCTTGGTGGCGTTGACTGCGTCCTCAATCTTCAGCTTCAAATACTTCATTTCGGTTTCGGTGGCCGCGCCGACTTTGATGACCGCCACGCCGCCCGAGAGTTTGGCGATTCGCTCATCAAGCTTTTCAATGTCGTATTTTGACTCCGTCATTGACCGTTGTTTTCGCAGTTGCGCCAGCCGCGTCTCAATTTCCGCCTTCTTGCCCTTGCCGCCGACAATCACCGTGTCATCCTTGGTGGCAATCACTCTGTGAGCGCGGCCGAGCATGCCGAGCGCCGCGTTTTCAAACTTGATGCCGACCTCTTCGGAAATGACCTTGGCGCCGACGGTGACCGCGATGTCCTCCAGCATTTCTTTTTTTCGGTCGCCGTAGCCCGGCGCTTTGACCGCCAAGACGTTAAAACCGCCGCGCAGTTTGTTGACCACAAAAGTGGCCAAGGCCTCGCCTTCCACGTCCTCGGCGATGATCACGAGCTCCTTCTTGCCGGTCTGGGCCAGTTTTTCCAAAAGCGGCAGAATCTCTTTGACGCCGGAAATTTTCTTGTCGGTAATGAGGATCGAAGGGTCGTCAAACTTCGCTTCCATCCGCTCGGCGTCGGTAATCATGTAGGGCGAGACGTAGCCCTTATCAAATTCCAAACCTTGGGCGATTTCCGACTCCACGCCGAACGACTGGGACTCCTCCACCGTCACCACGCCGTCCTTGCCCACCTTATCTATGGTATCGGCGATAATTTTGCCAATGTCCTCCGACTCGGCGGCGATGGAAGCCACTTGGCGAATCTCGTCCTTGGTTTTAATCGGCTTACCCATGTCTTTAAGCGCCTTGAGCACTTGCTCGGCGGCTCTTTCAATACCGAATCTAATTCCCATGGCATTCACGCCCATGCTCGTTGTCTTCATGCCGAGGGCAACGATGGCCTGCGTCAAAATGACGGAGGTGGTGGTGCCGTCGCCGGCAAAGTCATTAGTTTTTTGGGCCACCTCTTTGACGATTTCGGCACCCATATTTTCAAACTTATCCTTAAGAGTTATTTCTTTGGCGATGGAAACGCCGTCGTTTGTGATGGTTGGGCCGCCGTAGCCTTTGTCAAGCACCACGTTTCGCCCCCGAGGGCCGATGGTGATTTTCACCGCGTCAGCGACCTTGTCTACTCCAAACTTAAGAGCTTTTCTCGCCTGTTCATTGTACAAAATCTGTTTTGCCATAATGATGTGCTAAATTAAAACTAAAATATCAAAATGGAAAATGACAATTTAAAATTCAAAATGTTCCGATTCCCAAATTTTACATTTTGCAGTGTCATTTTGATTTTTGATTTTTGCATTTTACACTATCTAATAATTCCGATTATGTTGCTCTCGCTCACCACCACATACTCCGTTTCGCCGATTTTCACCGTATCGCCCCACTGGTACAAAACTTTATCACCGACTTTTACGGACATGGGAATAGTTTTGCTATCCTCCATCCTGCCGGGACCGACGGCCATGACCTCGCCCCGCTTAGCGCCGCGGTCTTCCTTGACCGTATCGGGAATGATAATGCCGCCCGCCGTTTTGCCGCCTTCGGCGGCTTCAAGCTCTTTTATAAGCACGCGGTCGCCGAGCGGTTTAATGTCAACCTTGCTATTGGGCAAACTTTTTTTTGATGTTTCTTTTTTCATGGAAAAAATTTAGCTTCTGCTAACAGCAAGCTGTTAAATATAACAGCTTGTTTTTAATAAATGTTAAGTGCCAGTATTATAGTGATTTTTCGGTTGCGTGCAAACTTGACATCAGATATATTTTATGCTAACCTTAAGCAGTTAGAAATCGCCTACAACAACTCTTAACAAAAGGTCTTTAACATGAACGTAACAATTCGGCCAGCGACAGTGAAGGACTGCGAGATGATTTTTATGTCTATCATCTATATTTCTATTCTCTATCGCTCTGTTTGCTATTGACTATCCCTTATGCTAAACTGTCCCCAATGCAGGCAATCTCTCAATTCTTGCCCTACATACAGGTCATTTTAGCGGTGCTGCTTTCCGTGGGCGTTTTGGTGCAGCAAACCGCCGCTGGCCTCGGCGGCGCTTTGGGCGACAACTTCAGTTCCAGCCACCATACCAGACGGGGCTTTGAGAAATTTACTTTCAATGCCACAATTATCCTGGCCATTGCTTTCGCTCTTTCGGCTTTTCTGGCGCTCATCATTAAGTAAACATACCAATATACGAATTATACTAATACTACGAATGGCTACTAATGTGAGCAATGCGAGTTTTATTCGTATTCATTAGTATATATTAGTAACATTAGTAGATTGGTATGGCTTTAGCCTCGTGAAAGAAAAACTAAAACAATTGCTCTCAACACGTTTTAGCCTGCCCAAAGCCGCCCTCATTGAAGAAGCCGTGGGCAAGCTTTCTTTAACCGAAAAAGTTATTTTTTACTCCTTGGCTTCTCTCCTTGCCCTAAGCGCCGGCGCCGCCTTATGGCAAGTCAGCCAGTCTTACACGGTTGAGGTTAAAGCCTACGGCGGCACGCTCAATGAAGGAGTAATCGGCCTGCCGCGCTTCATCAATCCGGTCTTGGCGACCTCGGACGCCGACCGCGACCTGACCGCGCTCGTTTATTCCGGTCTGCTTAAAGCCACGCCCGCCGGCGCTCTGGCGCCCGACCTGGCAGAAAGTTACGCCATATCGGAAGACGGCCTCACCTACACCTTCAACTTAAAAAAGGGCCTGACTTTTCAGGACAAAAAGCCTTTGACCGCGGACGACGTGGTGTTTACCATAGGCAAAGCTCAGGAACCGACGATTAAAAGCCCGAAGCGGCCGAATTGGGAAGGCGTGGAGGTTGTGAAAGTAAACAACCTTCAGGTTAAACTAAAACTGAGGCAGCCGTACCCGCCGTTTCTTGAAAACCTCACCCTCGGCGTTATGCCCAAGCATCTTTGGAACAACATCGGCAGCGAAGAGTTTCAGTTCAGCATATTAAACACCGAGCCCGTCGGCTCCGGCCCCTACAAACTGAAGACTGTTGAAAGAAACGTCTCCGGCACCCCCCTCTATTACAATCTTGAGGCTTTTGACCGCTCCGCTTCCGGCAAACCGTTTATTAAAAATATTATTTTCCATTTCTATCAAAACAGCGCCGACATGCTCAACGCTTACGGCAACGGCTCGATTGAAAGTCTGGCCAACATTTCTCCCCAACAAGCAAGCGCCATCAAGGCCGGCGGCGGCCGGTTGGAGCGCACGCCTTTGCCGAGAGTCTTTGCCGTCTTTTTCAATCAAAACCGCCAGCCCGTGCTGGCCAACAAGGAAGTAAGGCAGGCTCTGAATATCGCCGCCGACAAAGAGGCCGTGGTGACAAAAGTGCTCAACGGGGACGGCATAGCGATAGAGAGCCCCATTCCTTCCGGCCTGCTGCAAAAAAACGAAATCCCGGCGTCCAAGGCGCCTTATGAAAGCGACGCAGCACGGGTAACCGCGGCCAAAAAAATTCTTGAGGACGCCAAGTGGAAATTTAACGACAAAGAAAAAATTTACGAAAAGAAAGTGAAGAAAAACACGGTGCCGCTCGCCTTTTCCGTCAGCACTTCAAACGCCCCCGAACTGAAAGCCACGGCGGAGATGCTGAAGGCCATGTGGGAAAAAATCGGCGCCCGAGTGGACGTCAAAATTTTTGACATCGGCGAGCTCAATCAAAACGTCATCAGAACCCGCAAGTACGACGCTCTGCTCTTCGGCGAGATTATCGGCCGCGACCTTGATTTGTTCGCCTTCTGGCATTCTTCCCAGCGCAACGACCCGGGACTGAACATCGCCCTCTACGCCAACGCCAAAGCCGACAAATTTTTGGAAACGGCGCGCGTGGACGGGTCGCTTGAAACCCGACTTGAGAAATATAAAAGCTTTGAGCGGGAGGTGCAAAACGACATCCCGGCCGTTTTTATATACTCGCCCGACTTTCTCTACGTCGCGCCCAAGAGCCTCAAGGGTTTCAGCCTGGGACACATTACCACGCCGGCCGAACGATTCCTCGGCATTGAAAACTGGTACCTGGAAACCGAAAAGGTGTGGAAAATCTTCGCGCCCCAACAATAAGTATTATTTTAATGAATAATAACTGATACCAATCCACGAATTATACTAATACTACCAATAACTACTAATCCCTTTTTCATCTTATTCGTAGTTATTCGCAAATTCGTATGCATTAGTATATTGGTATGTTCAACTATATGGACAAAGACAAACCCCAAAAACCGCCTTTCCGCTCCAGAGCCGCCGGCTCAGCCGGCGCGGACCATCAGCCAGGCGCGCCGACACACGGCCTGGGCCATAGACCGTCGGGCTCGGCCGGACTAGGCCGGCCTTTTCACTCGGCGGGCAGTTTGGAAAGAACTCATTTAAGGAAACCCTCGCCGTCCGGCCCCAGGCCGGCCGGCTCGGCCGGATTGGGGCCGCGGCCTTTTGACGCCAAAACGCCCCGAGGCTTCGGCGGCAAAAAGCTGGACCGCCCCCGCCATCGCGGCGCGGCGCGCCAAGGGTACAGAGGCGGCCTGCCGCTCCGTCTCGGCGGCAAAAAAACCGATGGCGTCATCCCGAACCTGGCGCCGGGCAACATTCGCGTCATTCCTTTGGGCGGCGTGGAACAAATCGGCCAGAATATGACCATGGTTGAATTCGGAGGCGACATCATCGTCATTGACGCCGGCTTTCAATTCAAAGAGGAGGACACGCCGGGCATTGATTTCATCCTGCCCAACACCAAATATCTGGAGGAAAGAAAAAATAAAATCCGGGCTCTCATCATCACCCACGGCCACCTTGACCACATCTGCGGCATTCCTTACATCATGGAGCGCATCGGCAATCCGCCCCTCTATACCAGAGCGCTGACGAGCGTCATGGTTAGAAAACGGCAGGAAGAATTTCCTCATTTACCGCCTTTGGACATTAAAGTGGTGGAAAAAGAAGACCGCATAAAAATCGGCGCCCTCTCGGTCAAGTTTTTCTCCGTCACCCACACCATTCCCGACTCTATGGGTGTCATCATTGAAACGCCTTTGGGCAGCATCGTCAACCCCGGCGACATCAAGCTGGACCACATAGACGGCTCTCCGACCGAAGCCGAGGAAAAAGAATACGAACGTTTCAAAAATGAAAACGTGCTTTTTCTGATGATGGATTCCACCAACGTGGACAACCCGGGCTTCTCCACGCCGGAGCGGCTGGTCCATAAAAATCTTGACGAAATCATCAAGCACAGCAAGGGTCGGCTGATCATCGGCACTTTCGCTTCACAGCTGGAGCGCATGATGGCCATCATCCACTCGGCGGAAAAGTACGGCAAGAAAGTGGTCATTGACGGCCGGAGCATGAAGAACAACATTGAAATCGTCAAACAAATGGGCATGCTCAAGGTGAAAAAAGACACCCTTATCCTGCCGGAAGAAATGGAAAGTTATCCGCCGGATAGAATCGTGGCGCTAGTGACCGGAGCGCAAGGCGACGAATTCGCGGCTCTGATGCGCATGTCCAACAAATCCCACAAACATTTCAAGATTACGCCGCGCGACAGCGTCCTGCTCTCCTCCTCCATCATTCCGGGCAACGAAAGAGCCGTGCAGAAACTGAAAGACAACCTCGCCAGGCAGGGCGCCAAAATCATCCATTACCGCTCGTCGGACGTCTACATCCATTCCACCGGCCACGGCAATCGGGGCGAGCTTGAGTGGCTCCACCGGCACATCAAGCCCAAGTTTTTCATGCCCATGCACGGCACGCATTACATGCTCCGCGTTCACGAGGAGCTGGCGAAATCGGTCGGCATGCCGCCGGAAAACATTATCGTTCCCGACAACGGCACGGTCATTGAAATCCAAAACGGCGGCCAAAAGCTCGTCCGACTGAAAGAAAAAGCGCCTTCGGGTCTGGTGCTGGTTGACGGCTTCTCGGTCGGCGACGTCCAAGAAGTGGTCATCAGGGACCGCCAAATGCTCGCCCAAGACGGCATGTTCGTCATCATCGCCTCCGTCAATTCGTCCAACGGCCGGCTGAAAAAATCGCCGGACATTATCTCCCGCGGCTTCGTTTATCTGCGCGAGTCGCAGGACCTGCTCCACCAAACCCGCATCATCATCAAAAAAACGATTGAAGACACGACTGCCGGCATGAATCCCATCAACTTTGAGTACGTCAAAAGCGTTTTGACCGACAATGTCGGCCGCTTCCTCTTCCAAAAAACCGCCAAACGGCCGATTGTCATTCCGGTGCTCTTAAGTGTGTGATTTACGCACATAACGGATTGTCCTCCCAAAAAACAGACACGGCTATATTTATGCTATAATGCCGCCATCATGGGCGAAGCGGAAAAAGGGCGGCAGTCAAACGTTTTTGTGATTTACCTTCTGGGCTTTCTTTTTATGTTGCACGGCGCCCTGCCCGCCTACATTAATTCCACTTTCTTAAGCCACTTCACCACCGAAAGGTTTGTCGGCATGCTCTACGCTGTCTCGGCCGTGCTGACCATCTGGGCTTTCGCCGCCATTCCTAAAGTCCTGCGGCGATTCGGCAATTATCGGGCCATGGTCTTTCTGTTAGTGGTGGATTTTTGGAGCATCCTCGGCCTGGCGTGGTTTACCGACCTCCTTTTGGTGGCTGCTTGCTTTATCATAAGCTTCCTCGCCATCGCCCTCATTGGCTTCAACCTGGACGTTTTTCTTGAAAGTTTTTCCAGAGACGCCGTCACCGGCAAAATTCGCGGCGCCTTTCTTTCCACCTCAAATATCGCCTGGATTATCGCGCCTTTGATAGGCAGTTTTATCTTGTCCGACGGCGATTATTGGAAAATTTTTCTGGCAGCCGCCGCGCTCATTCTGCCCATCCTCTTTCTTGCCCGCAATAATCTAAAAAACTTCAAAGACTCGGACTACGAAATCATTCCAGTTAAAAACACCGCTCTGGAAGTCATTGGCGACAAAAATATCCGCTCCGTTTTCTTCGTCAGCTTCCTGCTGCAGTTTTTCTACTCCTGGATGGTGATTTACACGCCGCTTTATCTCTACACTTACATCGGTTTCAGCTGGCGGGAAATCGGCATCATGTTTTCCATCATGCTCCTGCCCTTCGTCCTGACGGAAGCGCCCCTCGGGAAACTGGCCGACAGGCGCTGGGGCGAAAAGGAAGTAATGGCCGTGGGCTTCATCGTCATGGCCATTGCGAGCCTTATGATTGCCTTTATCGGCGCGAAAAGCTTCCTCCTTTGGACAGCTTTGCTTTTCGCGAGCCGCATCGGCGCCGCCATGGTTGAGATTATGAGCGAGACTTACTTTTTCAAAAAAGTTGATTCCAGCCGGGCAAACGTCATCGGCCTCTTCCGAACCATGCGCCCATGGTCCTATCTCATCAGTCCCGTCTTGGCGACGATGCTTTTTGCTTTCTCCCTGCCCATAAAATATATTTTTATCGTGCTGACGCTTGTCATGTTCCTCGGCCTCCATTTTAGTTTGGAGCTTGAGGACACTAGATGAACATACCAATCTACTAATGGATACGAATCTGCGAATAACTACTAATACTACAAGCGTGAGTATTATTCGTAGTTATTAGTAGTATTAGTATAATTCGTATATTGGTATCAGTCCGTAGCGTCTTCGCTGTCGGTTTTTTGGCCGGCGCCCGCATGCAAACCGTCCTCGCATTCACAAGGTACCAGCGGCCGGCCTTCCTTGGAGCAAAATTTCGCCTCGCACACTCCGGAGTCGTTTGATTCTCCGTCGCAACTGCCCGTGCAAACATAGTGGACCATAAAATTGAATTACTAATAACTTATGACTGAATAACCGAATGACTTAGGATGCTTTTCTTCCGTTATTCAGTGATAGGTTATTCAGTTATAAGTGATTATAACACGTTAATATCGGTACGCATTTACATGATCATAAAATTCCTCGCTGCTTCAAAAATGCCTCTATGGCTTCGGCGTCCGTATCCGCCAAAATATCGCCGTCAACATCAACCGTCGGTGTTTTGCTTTGGCCGCTTTTGGCTTTAAGCTCTTCAAAAAAGACGGGGTTGCCGAAAATTTCCCGGTCTTCAAACGGCACTTGTTTGTCACTCAAAAACCGAAGCGCCTCCTTGCACCACGGACAGCCGGTCTTGGTGTAAATGATAACATTCACCGGTAAATTATACACCAGCAGCCAGAAGCGCCAAAATAGGCTGGTAAATCTTTGTCCATAGCCAGAAACACAAAACGCGGCAAGTCCGGCTAATTCTTCATAAAATCTCTGAAGCCGTGGCGGACTCGTTACTTTCTACAACCCGGCCGGCAAGGTCAAGTTGTTGAAAAATGACGGCAAAACAAACACCAAGCCTATCATCGGCAGGAGAATCACCGCCACCGAAATGATGAGAGTCCACAAAAAATATTTGCGCATCTTTTCGGACGACTGAAAAATCGCTTCAAGCTTTTTGTCCTGCTCATCAAGCCGCTTCAAAATGTCGTTATCCATAGGAGCAAAGTATAGCACATCTTGCGAAAACGCCCGCGACCTATAGAATGGAGCGATGGAAAATTCAGTGGGGAAAACACGAATCAACAAATACTTAGCGGACAAGGGCTTGGCGACGAGAAAAGGCGCGGACGAATTGATTAAGGTGGGTAAGGTTTGGGTGAATGGTAAGCCGGCGGCGCTGGGACAAAAAGTGGGGGTGGAAGATAAAGTTGAAGTGCGCGGCGCCCCGCCCCGCAAAGCGGGGTATCTCGCCTACTACAAACCTAAAGGTTACGTCACTCACAACCCCACTGAAACCGAAAAAGAAATCGCCGACATTTTTGACGTGAAGGAGCTTTTTCCTGTCGGCCGGCTGGATAAAAATTCCGAAGGGCTCATCATCCTCACCAACGACGGCCGCGTTACCGACCGGCTTCTTAATCCCAAGTACGAGCACAAAAAAGAATATCTGGTGGAAACATCCGCCGCCGTCGGCGAATCCTTTGCAAGAAAACTTGAATCGGGCGTCAACATCGGCGAGAGCGAAAAAACCCGACCCTGCGAAGTCACTCTTCTTGACCCGCACCACTTCACCATCACCCTGACCGAAGGGAAAAAACATCAGGTCAAAAGAATGACCGAAGTCCTCGGCGTCTCCGTCCGCGCCCTCAAACGGCTACGCGTCATGAACATCGCACTCGGCAAGCTCAAACCAAACCAAAGCCGCGATATCAAAGGTGTGGAACTCAAAAATTTCCTCTCGTCGCTCGGACTCTAACGATCCGCCAGTAAATCAAAACCCCAGGTCAAATCCCGACACATCAATTATGCACTATAGTGTATAATTGATGTGTCCCTTGACGGGTTTTTATTTTTTGCGTAATTTGAATGGTTTATAAAATATAAAGGTAAGGTATGGATAAACCTCTCCGCTACAGCATAATAAGTTTGGTGATTATAGGCGCGGCCGCCTTGGGCGGCCGCGCTCTATACACTGCTGCCACCGGTTTTATCGCCGCCGAAGAGAAAAAATTTGACGACAAAATTCTGGTGCTCCAAAAGCAAATTGCAGCCATAAGCGAAGCGGTTCAAAAAATAACCGGCGAGAACATCAAAACCGCCCTGTCCCTCAAAGAAATCCAAAATCGCCAGAATGTCCGAGCGAAAACCCAAGATGAGCTCCTGACGGACGCCGTGGGCAAAGTCACTCCGGCGGTCGTCTCGGTGGTCATTTCCAAAGACGTGCCTGAGCTTGAAGTGGTGTATCAAAACCCCTTTGGCGACGACCCCTTCTTCAAAAATTTCAACATCCAAGTGCCCGTCTACCGTCAGAAGGGGGTCAAGAACCAAAAAGTCGGCGGCGGCTCCGGCTTTCTTATCACGGCCGACGGCCACATTTTGACAAACCGCCACGTCGTCCTCGACACGGCGGCGACTTACAGCGTTCTGCTTGCCGATGGCAAACAAAAACCGGCAAAAGTAATCTACAAGGACGCCGATAAAGATATCGCCATTATCAAAATTGACGGTGCCGGTTATAAAACAGTGGCGCTCGGCGACTCGGACAAGGTTTTGCTCGGCGAGTCCGTCATTGCCATCGGCAACGCCCTCGGAGAATACTCAAACTCGGTTTCGGTCGGCATTATTTCTGGCTTAAACCGCGAGCTTGATGTCACGGACCCAAACACCGGCAAGCCGGAGAAATTGAGCGGCATTTTCCAAACCGACACCGCCATCAACCTCGGCAACTCGGGCGGGCCTTTGATAAACATGCAAGGTCAAGCCATCGGCATCAATGTCGCCACGGTCCTGGGCTCGCAGAACGTCAGCTTCTCCATTCCGTTAAACAGCGTCAAAAGCATTCTCAAACGAGAACTGGACATTTAGCTCTTTCCTCCCTCTCTCTTTTTTAGAGGGGAGAATTGAGGTGGAGTGGGTAAATTCGCTTTTCACCCCCCCCACACACACACATTCTATCATTCGTGCGAATTAGAGAATGAGTGTCGATACTTTATATGTTGCTTCACATTTCCTGAAAATGTATGATTATAGATGTGTCATCAAACAAAAAATCCTCAAGTGGCTTTACCCTCATCGAACTCTTTGTAGTCATTTCCATTATCGGCCTTCTGTCTTCAATAGTATTAGCCTCAATAAATTCAGCTCGGGTCAAAGCCCGCAATGCCCGCCGAATGTCGGATCTCATTCAAGTGAGGAATGCTCTCCAATTATATTACGAAGATCACGAGTCATATCCAAGTACAGTGGAAGGTGGATTCACTAAATGGAGAAGTGAATGTTGGGCCCATGTCCCCAGTCTTCCGTCAGATCAAGTAATACCCGGTCTCGTCCCCACATATATGTCTCAATTCCCGTCGGACCCTTTGATGAACAAACCCGCGGTTGAAAATATAAATTGTTATTTATACAGCTCTAACGGAACGGGGTACACATTTCGAACACGAGAAAGTCCTGACCTCAACAATGTGCCGCCCACGGTCTTTAGCTCTCCCACTGGTCAAAAATATTGGGGAATCTGCGAAGTCTCACCGCAATGTATTTGGTAAATTCCACTAAAAGCTTGAGAATGCAGCGATATTTTGCTAAACTGCGGTTGGCTCTAGACAGAGCCTTTTTATGGAACAAAATAGTGGGAAAGAGGCATGGTGGCAAGCGGCGTTTGAGATATTCAGCCAGGTCTCGTCGTGGGTCGTCATTCCAATAATAGCGGCCCTCATCGTCGGCAGGTGGCTTGACGGCCGCTTCGGCACCCGACCTTGGATTTTTCTCGGACTTACGGCAATGGCATTTTTGATTTCAATATTCGGCATTGTAAAAACTGTGCGCTCATACATACTTAAATTGGAAGACAATTCAAGTCACCTCATCGGCAATCCGCCGATGAGGCGGGAACAAAATGGAAAATCAAACGATTCAAAATAACACGATTCAGGAGAGAGCCGCCCCGTCCGCCGCGGCGGACGGGGCGGCTATTGAAATCAAGCACGAATCAACTCTCTACGCCGAGCCGTTGGCGTATGTCGGCAATTTCGCCGTGACGAACGCTCTGACCACAAGCGTAGCCGCGGTAGTGATTATTGCGGTCATAAGTCTTGCCTTGCGCGCGCGGCTCCGCGAAATCCCGAGAGGCCTGCAAAATTTTTTTGAGGCATTGCTTGAAGGAGCGCTTTCTCTGGCCGACCAAGTGACCAACGACCGGAAAATTTCCGAAAAAGTTTTTCCTTTGGCCTTCGCCATATTCCTTTTCGTACTCGTCAACAACTGGCTCGGCCTGCTGCCTCTCGGAGGTTTCGGAATCGTAGAACGGGGCGAACACGGCTTAGCTTTCATCCCCTTTCTCCGAAGCGGCACGGCCGACATCAACGCCACCGCGGCGCTCGCCGTCATGTCGGTTTTGGGCGCGAACCTCTTCGGCATTTTTTCAATCGGCATCTGGAAAACTTTCAACAAGTATGTTAACCTGAAGGCGCTCGGGGAGACTTTTACCCGAGTCGGAAAAGAGCCGCTAGTGCTTATCGTAGCGCCAGTAACCTTCTTTGTCGGCCTTTTGGAGCTTGTCGGCGAGCTCGCCAAAATCGCCTCGCTTTCGTTCCGGTTGTTCGGCAACATTTTCGCGGGCGAGGTTTTGCTCGCGGCCATGAGCGCCATTCTGCCGTACGCGCTTCCCATACCATTTCTGTTCTTGGAAATTTTCGTGGGGGTGATTCAAGCGCTCATCTTCTCCATTCTCGTGCTGGTGTACTTTACTATCGCGGCCCGGGACCACGATCAACACTCGGAGGAACACGGCCACAACACCGCGCACGCCTAATTTAAAAGGTCAAACATTATTAACTAACACTTTAATTGTATGGAATTAATACCATTAGCCAAAGCCATCGCCATCGGAGTCGGTGCCATCGGTCCAGGCATCGGCGTCGGCCTCATTGGCGCCCGCGCCATGGAAGCCATCGGCAGAAATCCGGAGGCGGCCGGCAAAGTCTTGGTGCCGATGCTCATCGCCTCGGCCTTCGCCGAAGCCATCGCCATTTACGCTCTCGTCATCGCCTTTTCGCTATAACCAAGATTTAAGTTGTAAAATTAAAGATTTAAGTAAGAAAAATCTGCTTAAATCTTTGGTCTGCCAATTTTATTTAGTTTTGTTTTAATCTTGATTCGTGATTCATAATTCTTGATTCTACCCCTATGGACTCAATCATTTCCACCTTCCACATCGACTGGCGCATTATCATAGCCCAAGCGGTGAACTTCGGCATTGTGCTTGCCGTTCTGTATTTCTTCGCTTTGAAGCCGCTCAATAAACTGATGAAGGAACGCGCGGAAAAAATCGCCAAGGGCGTAACTGACGCTAAAACGAACGCCGAATTGCTAACCGCCACCAAAGCAGAGTACGAAGCGGCACTTGCCAGAGCTCGCGCCGAAGCCCAAACCATTTTCCAAGAGGGCCGGAAAAAAGCCGAGGCTAAAAGAACCGAAATGATGGAGGCGGCCAAAACCGAAGTGAAAACCATGGTTGAGGGCGGCAAGAAAACCCTTGAGGCGGAAAAGACAAAAATGGTTGAGGAAGCCAAAAAAGAAATCGTGTCACTGGCGATTGCGGCAACCCAAAAAATGCTCTTGAAGCAGGAAGATAAAATGTCCGCCAGTGGCATAGCTAAAGAAATTG
Source organism: Candidatus Tayloriibacteriota bacterium (assembly GCA_016188455.1). Lineage (GTDB taxonomy): Bacteria > Patescibacteriota > Minisyncoccia > Phycocordibacterales > SIBU01 > SIBU01. Next base: position 16,104 of record JACPHR010000024.1, read on the forward strand.
AATCGGCTTAACTATGGCAAAAATTTCTACAAAAAATGTGGCACAGGCAATCTACATCTCCGCGAAAGACAAAAACGGGGCGGAATTGGAGCATACTCTTGGAAACGTCGTGGAATTTTTGGCAAAGAAAAACCTGCTCGGCAAGGCGCCGGAAATTTTAAAACGGCTTGAGGAAATACACAACGCGCGTGAGCATATCGTCCGCGCCAAAGTATCGAGCAAAAGCGAGCTTGGCAAACACGCGGCAGACGAATTGAAACGCGCTCTGAAACACCGCTACAAAGCGGAAGAAATTATCCTGGACCTCTCGGAAGACAAAACCCTTCTCGGCGGCCTTAAGATAGAAGCGAAAGATGAAGTAATAGACCTCTCCCTAAAAAATAAATTGCAACAATTACAAACCCACTTATTAACAAACTAGACATGACTGCGCATAACACAATAGTTGAAAATCTCCGAAGGCAAATTGAGAAATTCCAATCCGAAGTCAAAAGGGAATTGGTGGGTCATGTGGTGGAAGTGTTTGACGGCATTGCCAAAATTTCCGGTCTTTCGGAAATCAAAGCATCCGAGATGGTCACCTTCCCGAACGGCGAGGTCGGCGTGACGCTCAACCTTGAGGAAGACAGCGTGGGCGTGATTATCCTCGGCGACTTCTCCCATATTCACGAGGGCGACGAGGTCAAGGCTACTGGCCGCATTTTGGAAGTGCCGGTGGGTAACGCTCTCATCGGCCGGGTGCTAAACGCGCTCGCGGAACCAATAGACGGTAAAGGCACTATCAAAACCGACAAGTCCTACCCGATTGAAAAAGTCGCCCCGGGCGTCGTCACCCGTCAAAAAGTTTCCGAAGCGGTGCAAACCGGCGTCAAAGTTATTGACTCGCTTATCCCGATCGGCCGCGGCCAGCGCGAGCTTCTTATCGGCGACCGTCAGACCGGCAAAACCGCCATTGCCATTGACACCATTTTAAATCAAAAGGGACAAAATCTTATTTGCCTCTATGTTTCAATAGGCCAAAAGGATTCCAAGCTCCGCAAAATATCGGCTCGTCTGGAAGAAGGCGGCGCCATGGAGTACACCGTCATCGTTAGTGCCGGCTCAAGTGAATCAGCCGCCCTCGCCTACATCGCGCCCTACACCGGCGTCGCCATCGCCGAATATTTTATGGACCAAGGAAAGGATGTGCTTATCATTTACGACGACCTTTCCAAACACGCCGTCGCCTACCGCGAAATCTCCCTCTTGCTTCGCCGTCCACCGGGACGCGAAGCGTATCCGGGCGATGTCTTTTACCTTCACTCACGATTGCTTGAACGCGCCTGCCGGAGGAACGCGAAATACGGCGGCGGCTCCATCACCGCGCTGCCAATCATAGAAACCCAAGCCGGCGATGTCACTGCCTACATTCCCACCAATGTCATCTCCATCACCGACGGCCAGATTTTCCTTGAAACCGACCTCTTCTACAAAGGTATACGCCCTGCCGTTAACGTCGGTCTCTCGGTTTCGCGTGTCGGCGGAGACGCCCAGATTAAAGCCATGAAGAAAGTGGCGGGCACTTTGAAACTTGAACTCGCCCAATATCGTGAGCTTGAGGCCTTCGCCCAATTCGGCTCGGACTTGGACGAAAGCACTAAGCGGCAGTTGGAGCGCGGCAAACGGGCGGTGGAAGTTTTGAAACAGCCGCAATACGCGCCGGTCAAAGTGGAGCACCAAGTTGTCACCCTTTACACGCTCGTGAAAGGCTTTATGGACGATGTGCCGGTCGCCAAGATCAAAGAATTTGAAGCCGGTCTTATCGACTACACCGAAAGCCACGCAAAGACTTTCTACAAAGATGTTAAGGAAACCAAAATGTGGAC
>JACPHR010000025.1 GCA_016188455.1 Candidatus Tayloriibacteriota bacterium
CGTTCTGATGCCGTTTTTAATGGAGAAGTTCAAAGAGGGGGAGGAAACCGGCAAACGATTCGTTGACGCCAGCTTTTCATTTTTTTTCGTGGCCATCGTTGGCGTCAGTCTTGCCGCTTTCGTGCTTGCGCCGTTTGTCGCGCCGCGTCTCTTCCCTGGTTTTGGCGGCGACCCGATCAGAAGCCATCTCATTGCCTTGACTCGGATAATGCTTTTGTCTCCGATTTTTCTCGGCCTTTCAAATTTTCTGGCGAGCATCACCCAGATGTACAACCGTTTTTTCATTTACGCCGTCAGTCCGCTGCTTTACAATATCGGCATTATTGTCGGCGTGCTCTTTTTCTATCCGCTCCTAGGCATCGCCGGTTTGGCCTGGGGCGTCGTTTTGGGAGCCTGTTTCCACTTTCTCGTTCAAGTGCCGTTTATCGCGGAGAAAAAACTTTTTCCCCGGTTGCGGTTTCCTCTTGAATTCCGGTCAATCAAAAATCTCGCCCTGCTTTCCCTGCCTCGGACGCTCGCCCTTTCGGCAAACCAGATCGCCACCTTTTTTCTCGTGGCTTTCGGGTCGCTCTTGAGCGCCGGCTCAATCGCCGTGTTTAATTTTTCCTGGAATCTCCAATCCGTGCCGCTTTCAATCGTCGGCGCCAGCTACGCCTCGGCCGCCTTTCCGGCGCTTTCCCGTTTCATATCGCGGGGCTTGCGAGATACTTTTTTGGACCAAATAATTATTGCCGCCCGCCACATTATTTTTTGGTCGATGCCCATGATGGCGCTCTTTGTGGTGCTTCGGGCGCAGATTGTGCGAACGATTTTGGGCGCGGGGCATTTCAGCTGGTCCGACACGCGCCTCACCGCCGCCTGTCTCGCCATTTTCATTATCTCCGTCGTGCCCCAAAGCCTGCTTCTGCTTTTCGTCCGGGGTTATTACGCGCTTGGCAAGACCACCAAGCCCTTAATCATCAACGTCCTGTCGTCGGTTTTTCTGGTTGTTTTGGCCTACTTTTTAATAAGTTTCTTTAAAACTCACCTGGTCTTTCGCTATTTTATGGAGAAGCTTTTCAAAGTGGACGACATCGCCGGCAGCGCGGTGCTGGTTTTGCCGCTGGCTTATTCCATCGGTACCGCTTTCAACGCCCTGGTTCACTGGCTCGCTTTTCAGAACGAGTTTCCCGGTTTCAGCCGGCCGGTGCTCAAAACTTTCTTCGCCAGCTTTTCGGCCGCCGTCTTTATGGGCTATGTGGCGTACCTCTTTCTTAATGTCTTTGACAAAGTTTTCAATATCAACACTCTTGTCGGCATTTTTCTCCAAGGATTTTTTTCAGGCATCTTGGGTATAGCCGCGGGTGTTTTGATTTTGGCGCTGATGAAAAACGAAGAAATCAAAGACGTTTGGCGCACCCTTCACCATAAGATTTGGAAAGCCAAAATTATCGGCGCCGACCCGGTGGAGACGACTTTCTAGTTTTCTTCCGGTTCATCCACAGATATATTTTTCTATTGTTGCACAATATGCTATTGTTGTGACATGGGAAGAGAAAAAATAATTTTAAGGGCGGATATCTTGCGGGATTTATATTGGAAGCAAAACCTAACTCCCGTTGAAATCGGAAAGCGATTGCATTGTAGCTTTAAAACTGTCCGTAATCGTCTGAAAGAAGCAGGCATTTCGTTTAAAAATCCGGCAATAGCTCGGATGCGGTATGCGAAATCCGATTGCATTGCCGACCCGTTCGTCAAGTCGTATATGCTTGGGTTTAGACTCGGTGATTTAAATGTCTATAAGAGGGGGGAACTCTCTGAAACAATAGTGGTACGTTGCCACACGACGCAGAAGGAGCAAGTGTCGGTTATCAAATCTCTTTTTGAGAAGTTTGGCAGAGTTTCCGTAACTCCACGCGGTGGACACTTTACGGTAAATTGTTTTCTGAACCGCACTTTTGAATTCCTGCTTCCTAAGACTGAAGCAGTGTGGCAATGGATAAGAGATGATGTTGCTTTAGCCCCAAGTTTTGTTGCCGGTTACGTTGATGCGGAGGCAAATTTTATCATTAACCAAGGGCGGGGCCGGCTTAAAATTGATTCTTATGACCGTTTCATATTAGAGTGGATATGTTCGTGGCTTTCCGCGAAAGATATTTCTTACAGATACAGATGTATACGCAGGAAAGGACCTTCTTGGAGAAATCAGCCGCCGCTTAATGGAAACTTGTGGCGATTGAATATCAGTGAAGCCGGTTCACTGGAAAAGTTTATAAGAGAGGTATTTCCCTTTTTACGTCATGCGAATCGGATTAGAGGCGCAAAACAATGTCTTAGAAACGTTGAATTAAGAAGAAACAATGGCTCAATTAAGTAATATAAGAAACTTTGCAATATTGGCGCACATTGACCACGGCAAGTCCACCTTGGCCGACCGCCTGCTTGAGCTGACCGGCACGATAGAAAAGCGTAAGATGCAAGACCAAGTGCTTGATAGCATGGAGTTAGAGAGGGAAAGAGGTATAACTATTAAAATGACTCCAGTGCGAATGTTGTGGCGAGTACAAAATAAAAATGTAAATATCAAAAATGAAAATGACATATTAAAAATAAAAAATACTGATTCGCCGCAGGCGAATTCCGAAATTTTAAACTTTGATTTTTACACTTTAAACTTAATTGACACGCCGGGACATATTGATTTTTCCTACGAAGTCTCGCGCGCCTTGAAGGCGGTTGAAGGCGCGATTCTTTTGGTGGACGCGACGCAGGGAGTGCAGGCGCAAACCATTTCTGTGCTTCAGACGGCGCTTGAGGCGGGGCTTGCCGTTATTCCGGCAGTGAATAAAGTGGACTCGCCCCTTGCTCGCACGGCTGAGATAAAACAGGAAGTCGCCAAGCTCCTCAAATGCCCCGAAGCCGAAGTGCTTGAAGTTTCCGGCCGGACGGGGCAGGGAGTAACCGCGTTGCTTGAAGCAATTATAAACCGCGTGCCGCCGCCTCGGGAGGCAATACCGGAAAGCGACAGCTTCCGCGCGCTGGTGTTTGATTTTCAATATTCAAACCACACCGGCGTCATCGTCTACCTTCGGGTCTTTGAGGGTTCAATCGGTAGAGGCGAGAAACTGCTTTTTAAAATCACCAATCGCCAGTTTACGCCGATTGAAGTGGGGGTGTTTTCGCCCGCGCCAAAGGCTACGGATAGCTTAAGCGCGGGCGAGATAGGCTACATTGTGACCGGCATCAAAGAACCGGGCATCGCCTCCGTGGGCGATACCATTACGCTCGCGAGGAAGCCCTTGCCGGCGCTGCCGGGCTATGAGAGTCCTCGACCGGTCGTCTGGGCGTCGGTTTACCCCGAAAACGCTCCTGCCCGCCATCGCCAAGCTCAGGCTTTGGCAGGCGGGGACGACTTTAATCTATTGCGCCAAGCTCTCGGCCGTTTGCGCCTCTCCGATTCCTCGTTTGTCCACGAAGAGGAATCCTCCGGACTTCTTGGCCGAGGTTTCCGGTGCGGTTTTCTCGGCGTGCTTCACTTGGAAATTATTACCGAGCGCCTGCGGCGGGAATTCAATTTGAAACTGGTGGTAACCACTCCGAGCATCACTTATGAAGTGGTTGACAAGTTAGGCTCGCGCCAAGTCGTCTATTCCCCGACGCTTTTTCCGGAGTACGGCGACATTTTAAAAGTGTTTGAGCCTTGGGTTTCGGTCAAGATTATCAGCCCCTCGGAGCACCTCGGGGCCATTATGCAGATTCTTTTCAAACACGAGGCGGTGGTGGGGGAGTCGGAGAGCTTCGGCGACAATCGCGCGGCGGTTTCGCTTGAAATGCCTCTGCGCGAGCTGATGCGGCATTTTTTTGACGAGCTAAAGAGCGTCTCATCCGGTTTCGCCTCGCTTTCCTACAAAATCGGCGGTTTGCGCGAGGCCGACGTGGTCAAGCTAGACCTCTTGGTGGCCGATGAAGTGGTGCCGGCGTTTTCCCGCGTTGTTTCCAGAAAGCGCGTGGAGGAGGAAGCGGAAGCGGCGGTGGAGAAGCTTTACGAACTTTTGCCTCGGCAGATGTTTGTCGCCAAAATCCAAGGAAAAGCCCTCGGTCGGATTCTGTCGTCGCGTACGCTCTCCGCTTTGCGTAAGGACGTTACCGGTTATCTCTACGGCGGCGACATCACCAGGAAGATGAAACTTTTGGAGAAGCAAAAGAAGGGTAAAAAGAAGATGAAAGAGCGCGGCCGCGGCAGAGTCAATATCCCGCAAGAGGTTTTTCTCAAGATGATGCGGAGTGAGTAGTCCGATGCTAATCTACGAATTCATACGAATGATACGAATCCCGACGACTTCAATTAGTATCATTAGTAAAATTCGTATATTGGTATAGAGTTAGCTGTAGAGGCCCGGCAGATAAAGCAGAATCATGCTCAAAATAATGAGGATGCAGACGACGAACCAAATAGCGTTGATTTTCTTTTGATGTTTTTTGTTGAACAACATGTTTTGAATGGATTCAAGAATCTGGATTCATGAATCAAGAATAAAGGACCTATGCTGATGGATAACTTTGCCTTTTATTATATAATCTATGCATCCGCTTTTCAAGTTTTTCTTGAATCTTAATTCTTAAATCTACCCCTTCATGCGCGAGTTTGAACACAAAAGAAAAGTCAGGAAAATCTTATCGTCGCCGTGGCTACTCTTGCCCTTGGCAGTCGTTTTTTTCTTTCTGGTTAAAGCTGTTGGGAACATTTATCTTAAGGACAGAGCGTCGGCGGCGGAGCTGCGCTCGTCGCAGGAGCGCCTCGCCAGGCTAGAAGACAGGCAGAGCAGGCTCGCGGCGGCCACGGAGAAGCTCAAAACGGAGAGCGGCATTGAGAGCGAAATTCGGGACCGTTTCCAGATGGCCAAGCCCGGTGAGCGGGAAATTGTTATCGTGGAAAGCGCTCCGGAACAAAACCAAACAGCCGCGGTCTCTCGGAGTTTTTTGCAAAAAATCTGGGATTTCTTTACAATCAGGTAATTTCATGCAGCGGAATTAGTTTAGTGGTAGAATGACTGCTTCCCAAGCAGTAGGTACGAGTTCGATTCTCGTATTCCGCACAGCGGGTTCGCCCTATCATTTGATAGGGCGCCATGTCGAATGACATGGTGATTACCCCTACCCGCACCGGGGTTTAGTTTGCCCTCGTAGTTCAACAGATAGAACAGCGCCGTCCTAAGGCGTTAATGCGGGTGCAATTCCTGCCGAGGGCACAAGATTTGTTTAGAAGTTAAGAAATTGAGATAGGCTGTCTCGTTGAGTTTTGCATTATCTCATTATCTATTGTTATACTTTCTACACAATGAATCCAGAAGAGAAACAGTTGTTGGAACGCGCGGTTTCCTTAAGCGAGGAGAACAACAAAATTCTGCGGGGCATTCGCCGAGGCAACCGCTTCGGTTTGGCGTGGAAAATTTTTTATTGGATTGTCATTATCGCCATTTCTTACGGCGCCTATGTCTATATCCAGCCTTATGTCAGTCAGCTTATGAAGACCTACGGCGAGGTGACGGGTACGGTAAACAAATTCTCCCTGCCTAAAGGTTTTTGAACAGCGGTTTTCGCCCCTTTTTCTTTCTTAGGCTTATTCGCTGTTTCCCAATAACCAACGACCGCATGTTATCGGGAAAGGAGAATTAAGAAGATTTAAGAAGGTGGGGAATAAATTCGTCTGAGAAATTTATCATTATAGATTTTATCCGCGATTACAGTTACGGCCTATTCTTTAATTCAGGTGTCCTATTCGCTGAGTCCTTAACTGCTATTTGCATACACATACTGCATAAGGCCAGATACATATTGCACTCTTTGGTCTCTCCAAAGCAGTGAGGATTTTCAACAAATTTAGGGGAACCAAAGGGTTCATCTCGACATGGGAAAGGGTGTTACGCTTCCGGTATATGATTACCGAAACAGCC
>JACPHR010000026.1 GCA_016188455.1 Candidatus Tayloriibacteriota bacterium
GGATTACCTTGTGTTCTACAACACTGAGCGGGTACACTTCGCCTTTGAGAACAAACTGTCGCCGGTCGGCTACATGCTATCATTGCCTCGTTACCAGCTAATCGGAGGCCAAGAGTGCAAAGATGGGTGGCCTTATACATTGTCTAGATACTAATTACTAAATACTATATACTATTCCGTATGGTCTCCTGGTCCGCCAAACGCCAATTTTTTTATATTAGCGCCGCTATTTTGGTGTTCCTCTTTGCTCTTGCCCTGCCGACATTTTTTGTCACTTACAAAGCGCCAAGCTGCAGGGACGGCGTCAAAAATCACGGCGAACTCGGCATAGACTGCGGCGGACCATGCTCCGTGCTCTGCAAGGCCGCCGCCCTTGACCTCATTGTTCACTGGCAGAGGGCGTTTAAGGTCAAAGACGGGGTTTACAACGCTCTCGCCTATGTGGAAAACCCCAACCTTGATTCCGGCGCCGATGCCGTCTCATATCTTTTCAAACTCTACGATAAGGACAACCTTTTGATATACGAGCGCCGCGGAAAAACTTCCGTGCCGGCCAATAAAATTTTCGGCATCTTTGAGAGCAACATTGCCACGGGCTCCCGCCTGCCGGCGAGAACTTTTTTTGAATTTTCCCCGGCGCCGGTGTGGCGCAAGCAGTCCGGCAGGGAAGCGCCGCTAGCTGTGACAAACAGATTGTTTTCCAGCGAAGGCGGCTCGCCCCGCTTGACCGCTCTGCTTGAGAATCGCGGCATTGACGCGGTCTACAATATTGAGGTGGTGGCCATAGTCCACGATGAGACCGACAACGCTATGGCCGTTTCCCGCACCGTCGTGGACGGTGTAGGCAAAGGCGCTTCGGTGCCGCTTGTTTTTACCTGGCCCGAGCCGTTCCTTACCCCCGCCACGCGGTCGGAGCTTCTTTATCGGGTGCTTCGTTAGCTTATTTCGTTCCGTAGCGATTCTAATATACCTGCCCGCCAAAGCCAGAGCGATTAAGGTGGTACGGCGCATGAATAATTATGATTGACATATTTACTAATGAAATGCCACTGGAAGTACTTTGGGCTATGGCAGGCGGGCGAATTGATACTAATTATACTAAATCAGATGCAACTTCTTCATTCGCATAATTAGCATTATTGGTATATTCGCATCGATACATGCATGTATGACCCGTAACACTTTAGGCGTCCGTAAAAGCTTCTTGGCCATGGATTGGCTTATGGTCGTTTCGCTTTTGCCCATTTTAGGGGCTGGACTGGTGACCATGAATTCGTTTATCGGCGAGAGCATCCTCTTTGATAAGCAAGTCACGTGGATTGGCCTCAGTTTCATCCTTTTTTTCCTGTTGAGTTTTTTTGATTTCAGGTTTCTCCGCCGAACCGCCGTGCTAGTCGCCCTTTTTCTGTTTTCAGTGCTTATACTGCTGGTCCTTTTGGCTATCGTGCGGACGACCAATGGCGCCCAGAGTTGGTTTAACTTCGGCGCTTTTTCCCTGGAGCCCTCGGACCCCGTCAAGCTGGTTTTAATCGCCATTCTAGCGAAATACTTTTCTCGCCGCCACATTGAAATCGCCCATATCCGGCACATTTTGGTGTCGGGTTTCTACGCCTTAGCCTTTTTCTTTTTAGTGCTGCTTCAACCGGATTTCGGTGCCACCATTATTATTTTTTTGGTATGGTTTGGCATGGTGCTGGTATCCGGCATTTCCAAAAAGCATCTGGCCTTGGTGTTTTGCATCGGCGCCCTGGCCTTTGCCGGCCTTTGGTTTTATGTTTTCAAAGATTATCAAAAACAGCGCGTTATCAATTTCATTCACCCCCTCTCCGATATCCGCGGCACGGGCTACAACGCCTATCAGTCAACCATTGCCGTCGGTTCCGGCGAAGTGTTCGGCAAGGGCGTCGGTTTCGGCACGCAATCTAGGCTGAAATTTTTGCCCGAGTACGAAACCGATTTTATTTTCGCCGCTTTCGCCGAAGAATGGGGTTTCGTCGGGGTGTTTCTGTTGTTTTTTTTCTACGCTTTCCTGATTTGGCGGATACTGCTTCATGCCATGCGCGGCTCAACCAATTTTGAAATGCTTTTCGGCCTCGGCCTCGCCGTTCTTTTTATGAGCCATTTATTCGTCAATATCGGCATGAATATCGGCCTCTTGCCGGTCACCGGCATTACTCTGCCGTTTATGAGTTACGGCGGCAGTCATCTGATAACCGAGTTCGCCGGCCTCGGCATTCTCATGGGCATGAGCCGCTACCAGCGAGCGGCGCATAAGGATTTGAGTAAGAATGAATTGCCTGGCGTGTGACGCCCGCGGAACTATGCAGAAAGAATGAGGCGATTCACTAAGAGCACCCTCTGAATTTTTTTGATGTATCTTTTGTTTGTGCTAATATATAAGTACGAAAATAGTTCAAAACATCTACATCTATACTAAATAGCCATGCTACAAATTAAATCAAAAAAAGAAGATGCATTGCTGAATAGTTTATTTGACGGAGTACAATTTTCATTTCGTAGCAGTACCCTAACTGAAAGAAAGAAAGAATTACTTGATAAGTTACGAAGTAAAACAAAAATTGACGGTTATAAAAGATACTCAGGTACCCCCCTGCGTTATGCTGGAGGTAAGACATTAGCTGTTGGTCATATTATAAATCTTATACCTACTAATATAAAAAGGGTGGTCTCACCTTTTTTGGGAGGTGCCTCAGTGGAAATAGCTATTGCTAAGGAATTAGGCATTGAAGTTATTGGGTACGATATTTTTGATATATTAATAAATTATTGGTACTATCAAATAACTCAACCAAAAGAATTAGCAAGAAGGCTAGAAAAATTTAAGCCAACAAAGGAAGAATATGCAAGGGTAAGAGAGGTAATGAAAAGGCACTGGAAAGGTGTAAAAAAAATACAAGGTATCGATTTAGCTTCTGTATATTATTTCAATCACAATTATTCTTATGGTCCTCATTTTCTCGGTTCACAATCAAGTGTTTATCTTCAACCAGAAAGACATAAAACAACTATAGAAAAGGTAAAGAATTTTGATGTAAAAAACTTAAAAGTATTTTGCGAAAGTTTTGAAAAAGTAATTCCCAAGCATAATGATGATTTTTTGTATTGCGACCCTCCCTATTACCTTGATGGAGATAGTAAAATGTTTGTTGGTATGTATCCTCACAGAAACTTTCCGATACATCATAAAGGCTTTAAGCACGAAAAACTCAGAGATCTTCTTAAGGAACATAAGGGCGGATTTATTCTCTCATATAATGATTGTTCTACAATAAGAGAATGGTATAAAGATTTCAATACAATAGCTCCTTCTTGGCAATATACTTTTAGCCAAGGAGATGTAAGGATTGGTAAAAACAGGAAAGATAAGAATAATGGTTCTCATATTAAAAAATCACACGAAGTAATAATATGGAAAAACCCAGAATAAGAAAATCAAGAGCATCGTCATCTGATGAAGCGAGAAGATATCGTCAACAGGGACACATTGATGCTTTACTTTTTGCACTTGCGATAGGATTAAATGAGGATTATAAAAATGATGCAAAAGCAAAAAAAGATGTAATTGACCCATCAGGAGATGCACACTCTGTTAAAAGTGGAGAAAAGAAATGGCAAATCTTTCTTTACAGCGAAAAGCGTTTTGAAGAATTTAGAGTTATGAATGGAATGGGTCAACTCTTAATTGAGTGCATAAAATCTTTCCCAGAAACATTTGAGGAATACCAGAAAAATAAAACTGAAGCTAAGGAAAAGTTAAGACCACATATGGTTGCTTTAGCAGAAAAATTACAAGATAAGCAGAGATTAAAGGCTTTTATGGGGAAGTCTATGTTTAATAGTGGTGAAGTAAATTATCTTACAGTATACGAGAAAAATAAATTTCATGTTTTTTGGGGTAAAGAAGTAGAACAAATAATGGCGGACAATTTTGAGGTTGCTAACTCAAAGGCTAGATCATCGGGACAATTTCCGGAGCAGAAAGTTATATTTAGGTTTGAGGGCACAAATCTTGCTGAACTTGAAATGCGAAATGACAGCCCTATTCATTACAGGGAAATGAGATTTAATATGTATAAACCTAAAGCTATGAAATTGCTTTTTTCTAAAATAACTACCACCCAAAATTATAATAAAAAAGTAATTTTATACGGTGAAGCTATAAAACATTTTGGACATTGGAAAAAACTCGACTAGTTATAAAGTTTAACTTCATAAACTTTACAACTCTTATGGACTTTATGAACTAGCAGTTTTCGTAAACTGCAACAGTTTCTTTAATCATCCTATCAATAGTGTAGGATGTCTCTATTGTTTTTATAAGGCGTTCCCCGAATTCCCTTCTCTTTTCCGGATGTTCCAGGAGGAAGCAAAGCGCGTCGGCGATTTCTTTTGAACGTTTCTCTTTGATGATGATGCCGGATTTCATATCTTCAATTATTTCTGGCACACCTCCGACATTGGTGGCGATAGCGGGCAGGCCGGCCAAGCCCGCCTCAAGGAGCGCGTAAGGCAGACCTTCCTTGAGGGACGGCAAAAGAAAGACGTCAAAGGCTTTGAGCAGTTCCGCGGCGCCGGCGTATTCTCCCGCCAGAAAGACGCTTCCGGTCAGTCCTTCGCGTTCAATCAACAGTTCTAAGTCCGTTCGTTCTTCGCCTCCGCCCAAAATGACGTAGGCGATTTTGTCCGATGCCACGCCTCCGATGGTTTTTTGATTTTTGATTAAAGCTAGAGCGTTTATGCCGTATTCAAGACCTTTGTTTTTATGAAGTTCCGCGACACTGCCAACCCAAAATGTTTTATCCGCCAGTCTTTGGCCGATTTTTTCAACGAGTATCTGGCGCGCTTCATCCTTGTCTTTGAAAACCGGCATCTCAATGCCGTTGTGGATGACGCTGATTTTTGATTGGACAAAAAGAAACCGCCTCGCTCTTCCCCTGTCGTTATTTGAGACGAGGATAGTACGGTGGCTTAAAAGAACCGTCAGCCAAGAAGCGTACTCAATCATTTTTTTCACGAAGGATTTTCGCTTTTCCTTGAAAGTCCAGCCGTGGACGGTAAAAACAGTTGTTAGCTTGTAGCTTTTAGTTGTTAGTAGGGAATTAGAAATCAGAGATTTAAGCCTAAAACCTAACAGCTGGCAGCTGACAGCTAGGTTATAAAGGCGGGCGGCAAGCGCCCCGAGGCCGCCGGCCTTCGGACTGTTGAGATGGATGATGCCTGGTTTAACCTCTTTGATTATTCTCAAGATATTTAGAAACGCCCGCGCTTCCTTAAACAAGCTGACGTTGCGCTCAAGGTCTGGAACGACGATGGTTTGGACGGAAGCCGCCTCCAGTTTTGCTTTAAGTGCCCCCGAGCCGCCGAAAGCCACTGCCGATTCAAATCGCTCTTTCGGTATATGAGTCGCCAGGTCGTAGACATAACGTTGAGCGCCGCCCCAGTTACTTTTGGTGATGAGGTAGAGAATTTTTTGTTTTGGCCGTCCGTTTTCCATGGCGTTATTGCCTTCATTATACCTTGAAATATCAAGCTTATAACAGAGGAGACCGCCGCTATGTTTTATAGAAAGTCACTGACCATTTGAGGTTTTTTTGCTATACCCCCACACCAATCTTGTTACAAGATTGGTGTGGGGGTATACTGGCTCTGTTATGTCAATTCTCAACAGGAAAGAATCTATGGTACTGGGCCTAGGCGACATCTTGATTTTTCTCTTTGCCTTGTGGCTCATGCTTGTGCTCCGCTATGGAGCCGCTCTGGACAGAGGAATTTTTTACGCCCACCTTGCCCCATTTTCACTGCTTGTCGTCGTGTGGCTAGCCGTTTTCTTTATTGCCGGTTTGTACGAAAAACACACGCTTCTCTTGCGGAGCCGGTTGCCTACGATTGTGTTCCAAGCCGCGCTCGCCAACAGTTTCTTGGCCGTCATATTTTTTTATTTCATTCCATACTTCGGCATTGCCCCCAAAATTAATCTTTTCTTGTATCTTTTGCTTTCATCCGCCCTTATTCTTTATTGGCGAATGTACGGCTACCGTCTTTTGTACGCCAGGAAAAAACAAAATGCCATCAGTATCGGCACCGGCGGCGAGCTGGCCGAGCTGGTTTTGGAAGTCAACCGGAACGAGCGTTACAACATTCGCTTTGTCGCTTCGGTTGAAATTAACAGTCTTAATCCGGTGGATTTTAGGAAAAACATCCTCAGTCGGATTGAAGCCGACGAGGTGACCCTTGTGGCCGTGGATTTGCAAAATAAAAAAATTGAACCGATATTGCCGTACTTGTACGGTCTAATATTCAAAAATATCCAATTTGTCGACATCCACCAGCTCTACGAGGAAATCTTTGACCGCATCCCGCTTTCCCTCATTACCTATGACTGGTTTTTGGAACATATTTCCGTCCTGCCTTCCGCGGGCTATGACGCTCTGAAGCGGCTGATGGACATTACCCTCTCGTCCGTCTTGGGTCTCACGTCCCTTTTGTTTTACCCGTTCATCATCGCGGCCATCAAGCTTGATGACGGGGGGCCGATTTTTATTTTTCAGGAGCGCGTCGGGGCGAAGGGTGTTACCGTCAGAACCATCAAGTTTAGAACCATGACCAGGGACGACGCCGGCATCGCCCGAGACGCTTCGGGCAACAAGCCGACTCGGGTCGGTTTGTTTTTGCGGCAATCCCGGCTTGATGAATTGCCCCAGTTTTGGAACGTGCTCAAAGGCGACCTGTCGCTTATCGGCCCGCGTCCGGAGTTGCCCAGCCTGGTGGCGGTTTACGAGCGGGAAGTGCCGTATTACAACGTCCGTCATCTCATCAAACCGGGGCTTTCCGGCTGGGCCCAGCTTTATCACGACAAGCACCCGCATCACCGCATTAATGTCAACGAAACCCGCGTCAAGCTTTCCTATGATTTATACTACATAAAGAATCGCTCTTTTTTTCTTGATTTGAAAATTGCGCTCAAAACTTTGAAGACGCTTTTGTCGCGCAGCGGAGTGTAGCCGTTGCGGAGCAACGGAAATCCCAATACACAAATTCAAAATTACAAACAATACCCAATAACCAAAATTCAAAGTTTCAAACAAAAAATCTGTCCCCGTTTGTGTTTTACCGTTTTGAATTTGTGATTTGTTTGAGATTTGGTGCTTGTGATTTGGGATTTACGGCAACGAAGGTTGAAGTATTAAAGTTATGTAAAGCGACTGTGCCAAAGGAAAACAAAAAAACAACAAGTGTAAAGGTGGTCGTTACCGGCGGGGCGGGATTTATCGGCTCGCATATTGCCGATGCTTTGGTTCTACGCGGTTACGAGGTTCACGTGATTGATAATTTGTTCGGCGGCAGGCGGGAGCATGTCAATCCAAAGGCGATTTTCCATGAGATTGATATTCGCAACCTTGAATTGATTAAGCCGGTTATCAAAGGGGCGAAATTTTTATTTCATCTGGCGGCTTTGCCCCGGGTGCAATACTCCATCACGCATCCTCTTGAAACGCATGAAGCGAATGCTACCGGCACCTTGAATGTTCTTATTGCCGCGCGTGAAGGGGGAGTGAAGCGGGTAATTTATTCAGCCTCTAGTTCAGCTTATGGTGACCAGCCGAAGATGCCGCTTCGAGAGGATATGCCGGCTAATCCGAAAAGCCCGTACGGTCTTCAAAAATATGTCGGAGAACTTTATTGTAAAGTGTGGAGCGAGGTTTACGGGCTGGAAACGGTTTCTCTGCGGTACTTCAATGTCTATGGCCCCCGGTTTAATCCTGAAGGCGCCTACGCGCTTGTCATCGGCAAGTTTCTGAAGCTTCGAAGAGAAGGCAAGCCCCTTACCATTACCGGCGATGGCACTCAAACACGCGATTTTACGGACGTGCGGGATGTGGTGCGCGCCAACCTTTTGGCGGCGGAGAGCTTGAAGGTAGGGAAGGGCGAAGTGCTCAATATCGGCGCCGGCCGGAATTTTTCGGTGAACGGCTTGGCGAAACTCATCGGCGGCGACGTGGCACACGTCGCCGCCCGCCTTGAACCGCACGACACGCTCGCGGACAATTCGCTGGCCAAAAAACTCCTCGGCTGGACGCCGGAGGTCACGCTTGAGGATGGAATCAATGAGTTGAAGCGCTTATATGACCTTAAATAGACGTCAACGTGCCACGTTGATGTCTAAAAAGTAAGTAGGAGTTGAAAAAAGAATTTGTCCGCCCATACCGAGCGCCCACCCAGATTACGCAGTCGAGTAGAAACTCTAGGACATTCGGGTGGGGAATTACGAATTAAGAGACAAGCAGGAAACTGTTGACAATTCATACTCGTGTCATATACAATGTATACATGAAGTATTTTGACTGGGATCCGGCGAAGAATGATTGGCTAAAACAGAAAAGGGGAGTAAGTTTTGAAGAAGTACTCATAGCGATTGAAGAGGGAGATATTCTAGACATCGTGCGGCACCCGCGTAAAAGCAAGTATCCGCATCAGAGAATATTCATTATCCGTCTGTATGACTACGCCCACCTTGTCCCTTTTGCAGAAGATGAAGAAAAAATATTTTTAAAAACCATTATTCCAAGTCGGAGAGCCACAAAGAAATATATTCAAAAGCATTTATGAAAAATAAATTAACTAAAGACGAAAAGAGCATACTGAAGAGATTTGAGTCGGGGAAACTCAAACGCATTAAAGGTGCACAAAAAGAAACACGGCGCTATAAGGAGTATGCAGCATATACTCTAAGTAAACCGCGCAATATCAATATTCGTTTATCACAGAAGACTTTCCGTAAAATTAAGGCAGTCGCGGTTCGAAAAGGTCTTCCGTATCAAACTTTTATCAGTTCGCTTATCCATCAGTATTCTGACAAAGAATAGACGTTATCATTATACCTGGATTGTACTTTGCACCCCATGACACTTGGCGGACAATTCGCTGGCCAAAAAACTCCTCGGCTGGACGCCGGAGGTGAGGTTGGAGGATGGGATTGCCGAGCTTAAGAAGGAATTTGGAATTATGAATTAAGAATTACTTGATACTTTATACCTGATACCTTATACTCCCTAACCCCAGTGCCTATTTTACCTTGAATTACGAAACTCGGTTTCCGCAAAGAGAACTTCATCCCGCGCGCCTTGTCCGGACTGAGGCAAGCGGGAGGAAGTTCTCGAAGCGCGAGTTTCGTAATTCAAGGTATTTTAGGGAATATTTACTTTATCGGCATATTTTGTTAGATTGCTTAACATACTTATCCCACCCCAATTTTACCGAGAGAAAGTAAAGGGCGATTTTAAGGTAATTTAGACTATATAAGCGAAAATCATTGTCAGCGCTTCTGTGAAATTGGAGCGGGATGATGATTTTCTAAAACTCGCAGACTCATTAAGAAAATCTATCATGTGGAAAAAGCGATTAGCCGCCTTTATGCTCATTATTGCCGCCGGGGTGCTGGCTTTTTACGCGGATGTCAGGGTTTCGGTGGGTAAGGAAAATCCTTACTTTTTTAGGGTGTCAGTCTCTCATCAGAATTACAAGCTCGGGCTTGATTTAAACGGCGGCGCGCACTTGGTGTACAAAGCCGACACCTCAAAACTGGCAGGCAGTGATATCGGCGACGCCATGACCGCCCTTCGGGACGTTATTGAACGGCGGGTCAATCTTTTCGGCGTTTCCGAGCCGATTGTCCAAACGGAAAAAGGCGGCGTGGTCGGCGGCGGCGAGAACCGGCTGATTGTGGAATTGCCCGGAGTGACCGATGTGGCCGAGGCCGTCAAACTTATCGGCCAGACGCCGCTTTTGGAATTCAAGCTGGTGAAGGATACAAAAGGAATGTCCGAAGATGCCGTTAATAAACTGACCCCGGAACAGCTTTTCACGCCGACGGCATTGACCGGTCGCTTCCTCACCAAAGCGCGGCTTGATTTTGACCAAGATACTGGCGAACCGAAAGTTATTTTGACATTTAACTCCGAAGGTCAGAAACTTTTTGCCCAAATCACCAAGGAAAACATTAACCGGATTCTGGCCATTTTTCTGGACGGCCAGCCGATTTCCACCCCGGTCATTCGGGAGGAAATCAATTCGGGCGACGCGGTCATCTCCGGAGGGTTTAAGATTGCCGAAGCCAAACTTTTGGCTCGCAATTTAAACTACGGCGCCCTGCCCGTGCCGATTGAATTGGTTAGTACCCAGACCATCGGCGCGTCCCTCGGTGAAGACGCTCTCCGGGCGGGCATTCGGGCGGGCATTATCGCCTACATTATCATTAGCCTGTTTTTAATTCTCTGGTACCGTCTACCGGGCCTCGTGGCGGTTTTGTCCCTCCTTATCTACGTTTTTTTGAACCTGCTCATTTTCAAGTTTTTGGTAACGCTCACCGCCGCGGGCATAGCCGGATTCATTCTCTCCATCGGCATGGCGGTGGACGCGAACATCCTCATCTTCGAACGGGTGAAAGAAGAATTGCGAGGATGGAAAAGCATGCCCGCCCAAGGCGGGTCCGCCTATTCTGGCGGAAAGGAGGAGCTTGCCCGCGGCCGTTCGCTTCCCGACGCCATCAAAGAGGGTTTCGCCCGGGCTTGGACTTCCATTCGCGACAGCAATCTTTCAAGCATTATTACAGCCGTCATTCTTTACTGGTTCGCTTCCACCTCGCTTATCAAAGGTTTCGCCTTGGTCTTTTTCATTGGCGTGATGACCAGTATGTTTACAGCCATTGTCGCGTCGCGGACGCTTCTTGTCGCACTGGGCGTGAAAGGGGAAAGTAAAGCCGTGAGGTTTTTATTCGACTCGGGAGTCAGGTAGCGATTTTAACATACAAATTAATACTAATCATACTAATCAAACGCAACTTCTTCATTCGTATCATTAGTATTATTGGCATATTCGCATCGAAACCATTATGTTTATTGTTTTACACAGAAAAATATTTTACGTTATATCCGGCTTACTCATGGCCGCTTCACTTTCTGCTATTTTGGCGTGGGGCTTTAATCCGGGCATTGATTTCAAAGGCGGCTCCATTCTTGAGATTGATTACAAGGCGGTGCGTCCGGATATCCTGATGCTCAATTTGGCTCTTGCCCGCCTAAATTTTGAAGAGCAAAACTTGGGCGGGCGAGCCCCCCTTTCTCTTGACCAGTCAATCCGCCCGACGGGAGAGACTGGCTATATCATTCGCCTCAAAAGTATTACTGAAGAGGAACGGCTGAGCATGCTCAAGGCGCTTTCGCTTAACGGCGCGAATGTTCCGGAGGTGAAACGTTTTGATTCCATCGGTCCGCTGCTTGGCCGCGAAGCCCTGTCCAAATCAATCATTTCCATAGCGCTCGTGCTTCTGGCCATCGTTATTTTCATTACCTTTGCTTTCCGCAAGGTGTCCGAACCGGTGGCGTCTTGGAAGTACGGTTTGATTACGGTGTTCGCTTTGTTCCACGATGTTTTGGTTCCCACAGGCGTGTTTGTGGCCCTCGGCCATTTCAAAGGTTTTGAAGTTGATACGCTTTTCGTCACCGCCCTTTTGGTCATTCTCGGTTTTTCGGTGCACGATACCATTGTGGTTTTTGACCGCGTGCGGGAGAATCTAAAGTTGTCCCACATTGACCGTAATAAAAAAACTTTTGAGATCATTGTCGGCGAGAGCATCAATCAAACTTTCGTCCGCTCCATCAATACCTCTCTAACGACCCTTCTGGCGCTTGCCGTCCTCTACGTTGCCGGCCCCGAAATTACCAAACACTTCTCCCTAGCCCTTTTGGTCGGCATCACCGCCGGCACCTATTCATCTATCTTTATCGGAAGCCCTTTACTTGTTACGGTCGAGCGTTGGCAAAAGAAATAAAAAGGTGGAAAAGCATGCCCCGTAGCGAAATTCTGATTTCTGCTACCGGGGTGGCAACACCGAAAGGGTTGATTTGCAACGCACTTGACAATTTTTAGGCCTTTGTTTAGGATAAAACAATCATGAAATTGAGCACCCTTAACCTTCTCGGCCTGCTTCTAACTACCCAAACCGGTGGAGGTCTTGCTAGTGTCCATAATCTAGAATCTAGAAAGTAGAGAATAGAAAATAGATAGAATGTGGAAACAAGCCAGCTCTTCACCGAAGGCTGGCTTTTGTGTTCTTTGGGCGACCGGAAGGTTTAGCCTATGCGCGAAAGCCGGCCCGAGGATGACTGGAGAGTTTGGTCTTTGAAACAAAAACGCAGAAACCAGTTGAATGCCCATGAATACCACTTTATTCAAAAAATACCGCCAGTTTCCACAAATCAGTTTACCGGACCGTCAATGGCCGAACCGCGCCATTACCGCGGCGCCTATTTGGTGCAGCGTTGACTTGCGCGACGGCAATCAGGCCCTGCCGATGCCGATGAACGTCTCCCAAAAGTTTGATTTGTTCAAAGCCTTGGTGAGATGCGGTTTCAAGCAGGTTGAGGTCGGTTTTCCGTCATCCAGCGATACCGAGTTTGCCTTCATCAGACAGCTTATTGAAGGCGGCCACATCCCGGACGACGTGACGATTCAGGCGCTGGTGCAGGCCCGCGAGGATTTGATCGAGCGAACTTTCCAATCGCTCCTTGGAATCAAGCGGGCAATCATTCACGTTTACAATTCCACTTCTCCGGCGCAACGGCGGGTGGTCTTCGGCCTTGATAAACCGGGGATTACAGCGGTTGCCACCCGAGGCGTGCGGTGGATAAAAGACAGGCTACCCCTGCTCGGAGATGCCGCCGTCACCCTTGAATATTCGCCGGAAAGTTTCAGTGCCACCGAGGTTGAGTTTGCCTTGGAAGTCTGTCACGCGGTCATGGACGTCTGGCAACCGACGTCCGAGAGCAAAATCATTATCAACCTGCCCGCGACCGTGGAGGTGGCAACGCCCAATGTCTACGCGGACCAGGTTGAATGGTTTATCCGCAATTTAAGCAACCGCCGGTCGGCGATTGTCAGCGTCCACACGCACAATGACCGCGGCACCGGCACCGCTTGCACGGAGCTCGGCCTGCTTGCGGGGGCGGAGAGGGTGGAAGGGACGCTCTTCGGCAACGGAGAACGCACGGGCAATGTGGACATTATCACCATTGCCCTAAACCTTTTCACCCAGGGCATTGAGCCGGGGCTGGACTTCACCGACCTTAACGCGTTAAAGGAAGTGTACGAACGCGCCACGGGCATGATGGTTCCGCCGCGTCACCCTTATGCCGGCGAGTTGGTGTTTACCGCTTTTAGCGGCTCGCACCAGGATGCCATCAAGAAAGGCCTCGCTGAATGGCAAACGGGTAAGCGGGAGTTTTGGGACGTGCCATACCTTCCGATTGACCCCGGTGATATCGGCCGGAAGTATCAGGAGGTGATTCGGGTGACAAGCCAGTCGGGCAAAGGCGGAGTCGCCTATCTCCTTGAATCGCGATTCGGCATTAAGTTGCCTAAGGACATGCAGAGGGAGTTCGGACCCATTGCCAATAGACAGGTTGATACCCTGGCTCGGGAAGTAAAGGCGGACGAGCTCCGGGCCATGTTTGAAGCTGAGTATATTAACCGAGTTATCCCGTGGACCTTCTTGGCATCGGACGGTC
The DNA here is from genome assembly GCA_016188455.1 of Candidatus Tayloriibacteriota bacterium. Lineage (GTDB taxonomy): Bacteria > Patescibacteriota > Minisyncoccia > Phycocordibacterales > SIBU01 > SIBU01. The sequence continues at coordinate 13,584 of JACPHR010000026.1, forward strand.
ACGAATCAGGCGGCAGTTTCTCCGTCCGCGTTTCTAGGAACGGGGAGGAGCTTAATCTAACGGCTCCGGGAAAAGGTCCGATTGAAGCTCTGGTTCACGCTCTCATAGAGGCGGGCGTGCCGCGGTTCGAGGTGGCCGGCTACGAAGAACACGCTCTCGGTTCCGGCGAGGCGGCTCAGGCCATTGCCTACGTCGGCATCAAGTTTGCCGAAAGGGAGATGTATTGGGGCGCGGGCATTGATGACGATATCAAACTGGCCCCGATGAAAGCCCTGTTCAGCGCGCTCAACCGCGCTTCCGTCAGCTAGATTCTGCGTTAAATATCAAGCCGTTCACGCTTTACGGTGGTGAACGGCTTTTTTCTTTCTAACCCTCCTACATTCCTAGGAATGTAGGAGGGTGGAAGATGTGCATAAATGAGGGATTGACTTTTTTGGGGGTCAAGTATAGCATAGAAATACAATATGCGATTAAATTCGGCGCACAGCTCCATCATCGGGATTATTATTACCGGCTCTCACGGTGGAGGTCTTACTCGTGTCCATAATCTAGAATCTAGAAAGTAGAGAATAGAAAATAGATAGAATGTGGAAACAAGCCAGCTCTTCACCAGCTGGCTTGTTTGTTTCTTAGCGGAGGCATGCAAGGCAGAAGGAGGGAAAAGCCGTTCTTTCAATCAACCTTCAACCAAAGGAGTTATCGTGAGTGTCAAAAAATCAGTGCTGGTTTGTTTCAACCCTTCGTATTGTCCGTCCGAAACCGCAGTCAACCTGCTGGAAGCGCTCCGAAAAGTCTGCCACTATGAGGTAATGATACCGGCGACTATTGAAGTGCCGAACGGAGCACATGGGATAACCAAAATAGGGCGTCTGGATGAGTTTAAAGGGCTTAAACCATTTTGCCTATTTCTCACGCCGTCGCTTTCTCAGTCGGACGATTTTCTGGCGGGGCTTCTTGAGCAGGCAAAAGCTTTCAAACTCAAAAGGCATGGATTTATTTTGAAACCGCAAGGAGGCAGATTGGTCACCACGGCAACCTTTGAGATGTTTCAAGAGCAAGAAACGGATTTCTGCAACGCCATTAAAGACGTTGAAGAAATTGTTCATTGCGTTCAAAATATCCTGGTTTAAGCGCCGGTTGAAGGCGGTTATTAAAGGAGTCCTCGGCGGCCTCCTTTTTTTGTGCATAAGGCCAGATACATATTGCACTCTTTGGTCTCTCCAAAGCAGTGAGGATTTTCAACAAATTTAGGGGAACCAAAGGGTTCATCAGTACGTGGGAGAGGGTGATACGCTTTCGGTATATGATTACCGAACAAGCGAAGGAGAGGTGCAGAATACTCGCCTTCTGGAACAAGCACGGTACGGAAGCAGTCGAGGAAGCATTTGGGGTAAAGAGGCGCACTCTGTACTTGTGGCAGAGGAGGCTTA
>JACPHR010000027.1 GCA_016188455.1 Candidatus Tayloriibacteriota bacterium
TGTCCGATATACTTTGAAAGAACCGCAGAAAACGCACTTCTTTCCTCTCAAAAAGTTGGCTGCGCACCCGAAAACGTTCTTTTTTGCTGTAACCATAAGGATATTGTAGCTCCTCGTGGTTACGAATCCAACTAATTACCAAATTAAAATTATACATCACGGTAAAAAAAGAAAAAGCTCAGCCTGGAGCTTTTTCTTTTTGACTAAACTCTAGCTATTATAAGGTAAGGCAATTAGATTCAGTGCAACTGATAGTCTTGCCGTCGCCAGCGACCGTCACATCGTAACCGCTAGCGACAGTCGTATAAGCCCAACCGGTGTAAGGAGTCAAAACCGGCCAAGTGGCCGCTGTGGCAGTGGTTGAGCTGCAAATACTACCTCCGCCAGTAGCGGCAGAAGTAGGAGCAGTCGCGAGAGTGCTTTCATTCAAACACAAAGTCATCTGGGGCCGCAAACCGTCAAATGTCGCCTGGACAGCGGCAATCCGAGCTTTTACCCGCGCGCTGTTTAAGCTGGCCAAAACCACTGAAGACAAGATGCCGATGATGGCGATAACCACCAAAAGCTCAATAAGCGTAAACCCGCCCGACTTTTGCCCGGCAAAACTCATTCGGGCAAGACCTCTTGATTTTTTCATCATTTTTAAATTTTATCTTTTAATTTTTAATTGATTTCGACCGCTCTCCCGTTTAGGGTAGCCGTTATTTACTATGAGGACATTATACTCCAAGGGGGTTCGGTTTGGAAGGGGCTGTGGATAAGTTGGCTAAAGCCATACCAATATACCAATGTTACCAATACTGCTAATAACTACGAATTAGACCCCCAACCACAACATTAGTAGCTATTTGTAGATTCGTATTCATTAGTATATTGGTATCGGTCCGCCCAATAAAATCAAGGTCAGACCTTGATTTTATTGGGCGGCGGAAATGTTGTAAATCGGTATCAGAATGGAGGCCAAGAGAAAACCGACCCCCAAACCGAGAGCAATGACCATGGCCGGCTCTATCAGACCCACCAAAGTATCAACGGCGTTAGTGACTTCACGGGCGTAGAAACGAGACAGGGTCTTTAAAATGTTGCTTAGCTCCCCGGTTTCTTCGCCGACCTTCATCATTTGCACCATAATGCCGGGAATTTCCGGGTGCCGGCCCAAGGCTTCGGAAACCGGGTTGCCGGCCTTCACCCCTTCCACCGCATCGTTTAAGATGGCTTTATAAACGGCGTTGTCCACAACGACCGCCGTAATCTCAAGAGTTTTTACGATGGGAATGGCCGAAAGCAGCATGGTGTTCATGTTATCCGCGATGCGCGACAGATAGAGTTTGGTGTATAAAGTGCCGATGTATGGCAGGGTCAGCTTGAAACGGTCTATGGTAAACCTGCCCAAATCCGTCCTGCTCCAGCGCCACAGGAAAAAACCGCCGACGCTTAGCGCCGCCAGGAAAAATACGCCGTAGTGCACGAAGAAGTTACTCAAGCTTATAACCACTTTGGTATATATCGGAATCTCCTGGCCGGATTCAATCAAAATGGCGCTCAAGTTTGGAATGACCACCACGAGCATCAGCGCCATGACAGAGATAAACACCACCACCACGAAAGCCGGATAAATCAGAGCGTTTTGGGCTTTAGCCACGATTTCGTAGGAGCGCTCAAGATAATCGGCGAGGTAGCCGAATGTCTCGTCAAGCTTGCCGGCCTCTTCGCCCGCGTGCACCATATTGACGTAAAAATCCGAAAAAACCTCGGGGTGCTTGGAAAGCGCTTTGGAAATTGAACTGCCTCCCTGGAGGTCGTCGGCAATCTCCAAAAGTTTTTCCCGCAAAACAGGCTTTTCGGCTTCAGAAGAAAGGAGTCGAAAAACCCTCAAGGCCGAGACTTGGGCCTGAAACAAGGTCGCCAGCTGGCGGGAGAGAAGCACAATGTCTTTGGTTTTAATGCGGTCAAAAAAACTGAATTTCTTGCTGAACAACGAACCGGCGGCCACCGGCGTGATGGCCGAAATGATAAAACCCCTGTGCTGCAGGGAGTTGATGGCCACGTCAATGGAAATGGCGTCAATGGAGCCGTTTAAACTCTGGCCTTGGTTGTCTAGAGCTTGGTAATTAAAAAGCATAACAATACGAATTACGAATTTGTACGAATATACGAATGAACCGACTGACGAAATGATGCGGACGTCGTAACGCTAACAGGTAAATTAGTATATTCGTAGACATTCATAATTCGTATTATATTAATCTCTCAAGCGCCTTTGGATTAAAAGCGTACAACAGCGCGTTTTCGGTGCTAATCTCGCCGTTTCTGACCAAATCGGCCAAGGAGCGGTTCATGTCAACCATGCCTTGCTCAAGGCCGGTTTCAATGACGGTGTCAATTTCGTGAGTGCGTTTTTCCCGAATCAGGTTGGCCACGGCGTTGTTATTGATGAGCAGCTCGTAGGCGGGCACCAGGCCACCGGAAATCCGCGGGATAAGGCGCAGGGAGAAAATACCGCAAAGGCTCCCGGCCAGCTGAACCCGAATCTGGTCCTGCTGTCCCGAAGGGAAGGTGTCTATGATGCGGTCAATGGTCTGGGCGGCATTGTTGGTATGCAAAGTGGAGAGCACCAAGTGGCCAGTTTCGGCCGCCGTAACGGCGGTGGATATGGTTTCCACGTCCCGCATCTCGCCGATCATCAGCACGTTAACGTCCTCGCGGAAAACGCTGCCCAAGGCGGTGTGAAAGTCTTTGGTGTCAATCCTGATTTCCCGCTGGTCAATAATGGACATTTTCTGCTCGTAGACATACTCAATCGGGTCCTCAATGGTCAGGATGTGCTCGGCGCGAGTGCTGTTGATGTATTCAACCATGGAAGCCAAAGTGGTAGTCTTGCCGTGGCCAATGGGACCGACGACCAGGAAAAAGCCTTGATGTCTTTGGCAAAATGTTTCAAGCGCCGAAGGCAGGAAAAGTTCGGCAAAACTCTTAATCTTTTTGGGAATGAGCCGCAGGGCGATGGAAACCGTTTCCTGCTGAAAAAAGCTGTTACCCCGGAACCGGGCTTTGTCCTTGTAGTTGTAGGAAAAATCTATCTCTTTCTCTTCAAAAAAAAGCTTTTTATTTTCGGCCGACAGCAACCTTTCAAGAAAACCCAAAGTGTCCGCCTTGGTCAAACGGGGTTTTTTAACAAGCGGTATGAGTGAGCCCGAAACCCGGATAGTCGGCTGGCGGCCCTCGGAGATATGGAGGTCGGAGGCGCTTTCGTTAATGACGTATTCAATCAGCTCGTCCAGCTCTTTTGTGTAGTCAGTGGCCATAGAATTAATATATATATAGCGTTATGTTACAATTAAAAAACGATAGTGGGTCAGTCATTCGTATATTAGTATTAATTAGTATATTAGTATCGATACCAATATGCTAATTGCACTAATGATACTAATAAATGTAGCTGTGACATTGGCCTTATAACTTTCGGCCAGCGCTCTTGCCCACGACCTTTATAACTTCCTCCACCACCTCCGAGGGGATGGAGCTCGCTTTAACGATGTAGCTGGCGATGCCCAGACTTTTGGCCCGTTCAATGTCGGCCGGCTGATTTTGGTTGCTCAAAACAACAACAACCGCCCGAGGGATGAGTTTTTCTTTCCGAATGTTCGCCAAAAGCTCCAGGCCGTCCATGGCGGGCATGACCAAATCCAAAAGTACGATGTCAGCGCTCGCCCCTTCCCGCAGTTTGGTCAGAGCTTCCTGCCCGCTGATGGCGGTATCCACCTCAAAGCCCGATTTATGAAACTTGACCGAATACATGTTCAAGAGAAATCGGTCGTCGTCTATGATAAGCACTTTTTTATTTTTAGACTCCGGCATCGGTTTATTATATCAAATTTTTGCAAGTAGTGATTCTAATATGCGAATTCATACTAATTATACTAATCCAAATCCCGTCCCCATTCGTATCATTAGCGTCAATTCGTATATTGGCATCGGTTTACAACTTATTGACCTCCTCAATGGGAATTTCCTTGCGAAAGGCTTTGATTAAAGCATCCTCCTTAAACGTCAGCATCCCCTGCCTTCGGGCCACCTTGATCAGTTCGGCTTCCGTCGGCGTTTTTAAAATGACGGCTTCAAGTTCCTTGCTCATTTGCAAAATTTCAAACACCGCCATGCGGCCGCGGGTGCCCTTCGGACAATCGGCCGTCGGAGATATTTCATTAACCGTGTCGGCAAAAGGCACCTCCTTTCTAAATTCCGAGGGCAAACCTTCAAAATCCTTCTCAATCATGGCCTTGAGGCTATCGGCCACCGGCACAGGTTTGCCCGAACCGGGGCAAAGCAGGCTCACCAGCCGCTGGGCTATGGCCAGAATCAGAGTCGGCGCGATAAGGTAGGGGTCAACACCCATGTCAATGAGCCGCGGAATGACGCCCACGGCGTTGTTGGTGTGAATGGTTGAGAGCACCAGGTGGCCGGTGAGCGCCGCCTGAACGGCGAGCAGGGCGGTTTCCTTGTCCCGTATCTCGCCCACCATGATGATGTCCGGGTCCTGGCGCAAAGTGGAACGGAGGCCGTTGGCGAAAGTGTAACCGATCTCCGGCCTCACTTGCGACTGGCTCATGCCGGGAATGTTGTACTCAACGGGGTCCTCAAGCGACAGCACGTTTTTCCCTTCCCGGTCCAACTCGTTTAGCATTGAATACAAAGTGGTTGACTTGCCGGAGCCGGTGGGACCGGATATCAGTATCAGACCGTAAGGCCGCTTGATGGAGTCTCGAATCAGCTTAAGATTTCTGGGCGAAAGGCCCATTTTGTCCAGAGGCTTTACGCCTTTATCGGTGTCAAGAATTCTGATTTCCACTTTCTCGCCGTAGTAGGCCGGGAAAGTGGAGACGCGAAAATCAATTTTCCGGCCTTCAATCTTGGCGCTAAACCGGCCGTCCTGGGGCTTGCGCTTTTCGTCAAGGCGCATGTTTGAAAGAATCTTGATTCTGGCCACCACCGCCGGATAAACTTTGACCGGTAAAATCAGGCTGGTGTTCAAAACGCCGTCCACCCGGAATCGGACGCGAACCTTGTCGCCCATATGCTCAATGTGAATGTCGGAGGCCTCGCCTTCGGTGGCGTAATGTAAAATAGTCGCCACGATTTTTGTCACCGGGGCGTCTTCAATAATCCTCATCTCGCCCGTGCTTTTTTCTTTTGAAAATTGGACCAGTTCGTCGGAGCCTGAAAGTTCGGTCTCCAGCTCCGAAAGGGCTTTGGTAACCTCGCCTGAAAGCCCTTTGTAGGATTCAACCACTTTGGAAAAATCCTTCTCCGAAATGATGAAAAGCTTAAACGGCAAATCAATCTTGGTGGAAATAAAATTAAGGGCGTCGCGCGCTTCAATGTTGTCCGGGTCAACTATGCCGACTTCAAGCACGCCGTCTTTCAGGCCGATGGGCACGAACCGGTAATAGACCGCCGATTCTTCGGGCACGTACTTCAAAATGTCAAACGGCACATCGCGGCCTTCAAGGTTCCTGAAAGGAATGCCGAGGTACTCCGCTTTGCTCGCCAAAATATCTTCCGTGCTGACACCGCGCCTCTCCAGCACGGCATCAAGGTCGCCCCCGGCCCGTTTCACTTCTTCCTTGATACGGGCAATATCGTCTCGGGTAATCAGTTTTTTGTCCGCCAGTATGTCTAAAACGCTCATAAGTTGTAAAAGCTCAGCTAAAAACTAACGCGGCGTGCCGGAGCCGTTGGCGGCATTGCTTTTTACGTTACTGCTCTTGCCAAAATCGGAAAATGGGTTTCGCCGACCAAGCGCTTTGCCAAAGGGTTGCGGTTCAATGGGCAAACTTTTGTCTTCGAGGCTGATAAAAACCGGGTCGGCAAAAAACGAAGCGTCGAGCGATATGGATTGCAGTTGGGCCAACATGGCAAGCAGTTCGCGGCCGACAATGGCGCTGGCGGGACTGACGGAAAGCTCGGAAACCAGGCCGTTGGCGGCCGGATTAAGAACGGATTTTTGAGCGGCGGGCGCGCCGCCGGAAAAAAATAATTTATAAATAAGCGCCACGGCGATAAAAATACCAATGAACAAAAAGACTTTTTTATATTTTTGGAAAATAGCCATCCCGTTAGAGACAGGGAACGCTTCGCTGTGCGGCAGAAGCGGTCCTCTGCAGATTAATGAATAATATTTTTGGCATGGTCATAATTTTAGAGTTGCGTTCCCGTAGCGAAGCGGTCTCTAACGGGATTATTTTAGGTAATAAGTGCGGATAGTAATTGAATAAACATAAGCTCCGGAGGCCGCGCTTTGGCTTTGGCCGCCGGAAGACGGGGTGCCGAATGACAATGATGTTATTTCAACAATACGCAAACTTTCCTCAAGCTCCTTCAAAAACCCCAAAAAATTTTCGTACGGTCCGGCCACGGTAAAGCCAAGCTTTACGGAGTCGTACAAACTGCCGTCTGGACCGATGCCCTGGGGAAGGCCGGCTTCTTTGCCCTCGGCAATCTGAGCGGGGCCGGCGGCCTGATTTTTATTGGAGGCGGCGTTGGGCGCGCTGAGAGTAATACCAGCAAGCGACATGCCGTAGCGGGCGGCGATATTGTTGATATCAATGATCAGACGCACCGAATCAATGTGGTCCGGCAACAGCTTCAGAATTCTTTCTTTGTCGCTCCTGTTGAGGGCGTTGAATTTTGAAAGCAAACCCTCCCGCACCAGCTCGATTTGGCGGGCTTTGTTCAATGCGTCGCCGTAATCTTTTTCTTCGGATTGCAACTCCGAAACGCTTTTGCCGGCAGGCTCAACGCTAAAGGTGTTGCCGGTATAGGTCGGATTGATGTAGCCGAAAAAGAGTCCTATGGATGCCAGTATTAAAACGATTGGCGCTATGATGTTCATGGGTTTAATTGCTCGGCGGCCTCGGGAGCGACCAGGCTATTTTTATAGGCAATCAAAGCGGGGTCAACCGCGCCGCTAAACTTAAAAACGATATTGCCGCTTTGATTGGGGTTGAGGTCGGAAAAAACCGGATTCTTGATGTGCTTTTCCTGGCCAAAAATGTCCGACTGAAGCGCCACCGAACTGAAATTGACGGCCTCGCCGGTCATGGTAAGAGAAGCGGCGCCGCTGTCTTTTAGGTCGTAACTAAAACTGTTGAACCTGACCGTCGCCAAAGTGTCGTTCTCCAGCAAGTCAAAAATCGGCGACACGGCCGTATGGGAGGCGACAATCTTGTTGGCTGATATGATCCGTTTGTTGAGCTTGTTTAATTGTTCAATCAAATCGGGCTCAAAAGAATTCCTGGCTTGGGCCAGCCGCGCGTTCATGTCGTTGATGCGGCCGACAAGCACTTTCTTGTAGGCGAAAACGCCGCCCGCCGCGGCAAGCGTGAGCATAAAAAGGATAATGGCTATCAACAAAGTGACGCTCACGGCCTCCGGCCGGGCGTAATTTAAGCCTTGGGCAAGGCTTTTTTTGGGAATGAAGGATGTTTGAAATTTGGTATCCATGGTGGAGAAGAATAGAAAATAGAAAATAGAAAATAGAAAACTTCAATTCCATATTCTAAAATCCTAATTCCTTTCCCTATAGTGAGCATTATAATACCAAACCGCCTAAATACCTATGTGCATTACTTGGGTTACTTAACCTCCTGAAGACGGCGAAGGGCAACGCCGATAGCCACGGCGAATTCCGGCCCCGCGCCCTTGAGCACCGGGTCAAGAAAGGCCGGCGAGCGAAGCTTGGTGAAAGGGTCGGCCACAATGGCAGGCACTTGGAAAGCGGCCTGAGCCATTTCGTAAAAACCTTTAAGATTGACGCCGCCGCCGGTCAAAACGACGTTGCCTATCGGCTTGTTATAGCGTTTTTCGAAATTGAGCAGCACTCTGTTGGCTTCGGAAAAAATAAAATTCAAACTGGCCGACATGATTTGAGGCACATTGACCCCTTCGCGCTTGTAGCTCAAACCGAAATGGCGCTTAACGTTTTCGGCTTCGGCCACGGAAACGTTTAGGGCGCGCGACAGGGCCAACGTAATGTCCTGCGAACCGCGGTTGATGGTGTGAGAAACCCGGACGATGCCGCGGTCAACTATATAGAGCTTGGTTGAACCGGCGCCCAAATCAAAAATCATGGCCGTGGCATTCTCCTCAACCAAGACCGCCCGCATAGTGCTGAAAACTTCAATCTCAAAAAAACTGGACTCCACCGCGGTTTTTCTGACAATGTCCTGGTATTTATTGATGGCTTCGTTGTGAATGGCCACTACCAAAACATCCACCTTGGCGGCGGGCATGAAGGGCGGCGCTCCGGCGTCCGGGGCGCCGGCTGCTTGATACGGGGAATTTTTTGTTTCGTCCGAAGGAATGACCCACCAGTCAAGGGTGATTTCGGTGATGGGCACCGGAATATATTTTCTGGCTTCCAGGGGAATCATCTGGGACAACTGGCTTGGCGGCGCGGCGGGCATTTCAATCAAAGACACGAGGCTGGACGGCAGAGGAATGGCCACGCCGCATTTTTTAGTGGTCGTATTGGATTCGCGCAAAACGTCATTGAGCGCTTCGGCCAGTTTGTCGGCCGGCAAGTGGGTGGCGCGGCCGATTTCAAGGCCGGTATAAGGGCCGAGAGCGAGCTCGCCGTAGGTTTCAAGAATGGCCTGGCCGGAACGTTTGCGAAGCTGAACGATTTTGATTGAAGATGAGCCGATATCAATGCCCAAGACGCTCTCGCTCCCGCGCTTGAAAAGATTGAAAATGACTTTGAGGGGATTTTCCATACGGCTAAAGAAAATTTTTGGCGCTTTGAAACTTTTTACTTGCGCCTTTCTAATCGTGGATTACGAAACTCGCTTAAGGCGGAGAGAGACCTCCCCCGCGCGCCTCCGATGGCCATCGGAGCGGGAGAAGTTTCTCAAAGCGCCAGTTTCGTAATCCCCGGTTTCTAAACTATACTATCAGTATAGCATAAGAAATGCGGCTAAATTACAAACAACTCTTTGAATGTCTTTTGGAACTGCTGCTGCCCCGCTCGCGGGCGGTGCGCGAGATTGAAGCTATGAGTCCGGCGGATTGGCGGCGGCGGGCGGGGCGAGCGGCCGGCCATTTGCCGCCTGACACCCTGGCCCTGTTTGACTACGGCAACAAACTGACGCGCCAAGCCATTTGGGAGCTGAAGTACCGGGGTAACAAAAAAATCACAACCCTTTTGGCGGACTGCCTGTACGAAGAGCTAGCCGAAGAACTGTCGCTGCGAAAAGCTTTTGAAAACTTTGAAAGGCCTCTTCTTATCCCCATGCCTCTCTCCGGCAAACGGCAGCGGCAGCGGGGTTTTAATCAAAGCCAGTTTTTGGCCGCCGCTCTTCTGGAGCGCGGCGGCGGCCGATTTTTTGAAGCGGCGCGGGAGGTACTCGTTAAAGTGAAAGACACCGAAAGCCAGACGAAAAAGAATCGCGCCGAACGGCTGAAAAATTTAAGCGGCTGTTTCGCCGTTCGGTCACCGGCCAAAATCGCCGGCCGAAACGTTATCCTGCTTGACGACGTCACCACCACCGGCGCCACTTTTGAGGAAGCGCGAAAAACCCTGGCGCGAGCCGGGGCCGGAAAAATCCTGGCCGTGGCCGTGGCGCATTAAATTAAATTTTACTTTTCATGTTCCAAAAAACGTCGCTAGGCTTGCCCGCCGAGAGAGCGGACGAGCTTGCGGACGCGGGAAGCCGAAGAATCAAGATGTTCTACAATGTCGGCTTCGGTGAAACGGACGACCCGCCAGCCGAGCTTTTTTAAACTGGCGTTTTTTTGTTTGTCTTTCAGCTTCTGTCTTTTGGCGGAATGGGCCTTGCGGTTGTCGCACTCAATGGCAATGTTTCCCCTATCGCAAAAAATCGCGAGGTCAAGCCGGTAACGTTTACCCTCTTTGGAAATAACGTGTTGAGAAAAAGTTTTGATGCCGAGCCGACGCAACCTCTGCTCAAGTATCTGCTCCGTCGGCGGCACGCCGTAGAGCTCCAGCATGTCGTTTGAGGCGCACAGTCTTTTCAAACTGGTGAAGCCGAAAGAAACTCGGCGGGGGATGACGTTCCGAATCGGTTTCCTGAGCTTCCTTATCTCCTTGAAACTAACTTTCAAATAGTCCTCATTCGCCCGCGGGTGTTGCCTCTCGCCCGGCAGTAATTCAATTCTTTTCTTAACGGCTTTGCCGACAACGCGAGCGTAGTAGGTTATACGTTTGCCTGTCGCGCCGAAACAGGCCGGCTGGTAAAAAGCGATGTGGCTAAATTTTCTTTTGGGCAAAAACGAAACGGGAATCCTATACCACAATTGCCGCCGGAGAATCCGCCGGTCGGACTGGCTCTTGAGCACCCCGACTAAAACTCTTTTGTTCCCGCGTTTTTTTCTTTTATCCTTCGTAAACTTCATCAATGGCGCAGACATTCCAACATTCTCAAGAATGTTGGAATGTCCTAATAAAGGCGTGAAAGATCTCGCCATAAGGAGAGAGCGCGTGTAGAACCTTCCGTCCTTCGTACCTTTTGTCCAAAAGACCGGCCTGAACGAGCCGGCGGGTGTGCTCGGAGACGGTTTTGATATTACATTGAAGTATCTCTGTGATTTCTTCGAGCGAAATGTCTCTGTTTTTAGCAACAACAATCAAGATTTCTATCCGCCTGTGGTTGGCGGTACCTTTGAAGTGCCTTTCCATCTGCTTCGCGGTTTTCACTTTTTTCGCCATTATCACGAAAGTATACACCCGAAAGTACCCTCTCCCTATCCCCACTTATATTCCAACATTCTTGAGAATGTTAGAATATCAAATAAAAGCGACATTGGAAAAGGGTCGGCAGGAACCATTATCTACTTGTGCAAAAACAGGCGAGCGAGGCGGAGCTCGTTGTAGGAAAAATCGTCTCCGAGAAGCGCGCGGACGGGAGCGAGAAGTTTCGTGCCGTCTTTTTTATCCGCGATTTCAAACGCCCGCTTTATTTTTTCAAAACGTCCGGCCTCAGGCAGAAGATGCGCGCAGTCGCGGAACGGATCTACATTCCCCTTTTTCGCCAGTGATTCCAAATGAGCAATAATGCTGCCGGCAGTGATGTTTCGTTCCCGGGCCATATCGGAAAGCGAGAGTCCGCGTGGCAAAAGCGCTCGGGTAACCTCTTGGGTTGAAAGCTTTTTTGCTGTCGCGGGTCGCGGCCGGCCGCCGGAAACGACCGGCTCAAGACTGCCGCCGCAAGCCTTGATGAAATTTTTATGAAAAGCCGCGAGTTCTTCCGGGGGCATGGCCCGAAACCGCTCCCGCGCCGCCGCGGCGGCGGCGCGGAATTCCCCGTCTTTAGCCCGAATCTCGGGATGAACTTCAAGCGCCCGAGCGTTCAAGCCCGCGAGCGAAAGCCCGGCGAGCGTCCGCACCCGCGAGAGCGCCACATATCCCTGGCCGTATTCAAAGGCATCGGCGAGATTCATGTGAGCGGCGTCCAACGACATGCCCTGACTCTTGTGCACCGTGATAGCCCACGCCAGCCTCAAAGGCACTTGGGTAATGCGCGCCAGCACGCGGCCGCCGTCTTCCAAGCGCCACTCCATCGGTTCGGCAAAAACAGTCCGTCCGGCATTGGTCCTGACAATCGGCGCGCCTACCTGCGCCGACGCGGCAGGCAGGCCTCCCTCTTTCGCAAACCCCGTCACCGTGCCAAGCGTGCCGTTGGCAAACTGGCGCGTAATCGTATCATTTTTCGTAAACATCACCCGCGCGCCGACTTTGAGCGAAAGTGTCTCGGGCGAAAGACAACCGCGCTTCAGAGAAAGCACCAATGGCTCCGGACCCACCCCCGTCATCACAAAGACAGAAGGCCTGCCGGGCAGTTTAGCAAGAGCGGCCGTGTTGATATGGTCCACATCCGCGTTGTGCGAATAAAGTTCCGTCATGCCGTTTTTCGCCGTCTTGGAGTAACGGGGGCGAAGGAGCGCCCTGTGCTTCTCTATCACAGTGCCTCTCCGCACGGCCGAAAGAAAATCCAAAAAAGCCGCGTCTTCTTGACGGTGCTGTTCCGATAGATAACAGACAAGCGGCTTGGCTTTCCGCCAGACGGGCGAAGTGAAGGCGAACCGTAAACTGGCTCCGCTTTCCTTGATAAATGATGCCTGCGCCTGGTCGCTCCCTTCATTGGTCTCGCGCTTGTTCACCGGGGGCAATTGGAAAAAATCGCCCACCAACACGACTTGCAAGCCGCCGAAAGGCTCCGAGCGGCGGCGGATTTCGCGGCAGACCGCGTCCACCATTTCAACCGTCCGGTCGGAGAGCATGGACACTTCGTCAATAATGAGAATGCGGGCGCCTGAGACCCGCTTATACACCCGCTTGTTGCTTCCAATCCGGTCAAGCTCGTAGCGGTCGAGGAAGCGCTTGACGCCAATGCCGCTCCACGAGTGGACGGTAAAACCGCCGATGTGGGTCGCCGCGATGCCGGTGGAGGCCGTGATGGAAGGTTCAATGCCCCGCTCGCGGAGCCACGCCACGTAGCGATTGACCGTGTGGGTTTTGCCGCTTCCCGGCTCGCCGGTCAAAAATACGTTCGCCCCAGTTTTTAAAATTGCCAGCGCTTCGTCTTGGGTCATAAGGAAAATTCTCCCACATTCGGAGGAAGTTATCTAGCAGTGAGATGGGATTTGAAACTTACAGTTTCAGTACCCCGATTGGCTCGCTTGTTCGTCCGCCGCGGCGGAAAAGCCCTGCGGTCAAGGTGTGGGGGTTACCATACCATACTTTCAGTCAATTTAATGCTGGCTGTCCCCGTTCCATCCCGTTCCATCAACTCCTGGATTATATCAAATGCTTGTTAATAAACGCCCTGCCTGAACCGGATTTCAGATATTTCTCAAATTCAAACGCTTTGTATTTATCTTCAGTAGCAAAGTAAAATTCCAGTGTCACTGGCAAACGACCCGCAGTTGCTGGCACCTGACCTTTTTGATGTCTGTCTACTCTACTTTCTATATCGTTAGCGCAACCAACATAATAGCCATCTCTACATTTTAGACTGTAGATATAATACATATTATTCCCCCGCCTTCGCTCGTCTTCTGCGGACTGCGTCACGCCGAAGCCGAGCTACTGCGAGGCGAAGGCGGAGGAGATGGGATTTGAACCCATGCGGGACGTTTTAGGTCCCGACGGTTTAGCAAACCGTTCCGTTAGACCGCTCCGGCACTCCTCCATAATTTATACTTCTTTCTCAACATTTCTCTTTTGTATCCTTTTTTGAATTCTTTCTCAAGGATTCGTGATTCTTTTTCATTGATACATTCGTGATATTCGAGCAATGTAAAGGGAATTTTCCGACGAATGGACAGTGCTCTCCCAGAATTATGTTCCTTTAACCGCCGAGTAAGATTGTTTGTTTTACCTATGTACAAACTTCCATCGCTCTCGCTCTTTAAAACATACACGAAGTATTGCATATTTTTACGTTTCCGTTAACCCCTGCCTGCCTGCCGGCAGGCAGGGCTCCGGCACTCCTCCAAATATCTTTTTATCTAAAAGCTATCAGCTAAAACCTGAGGGCTTTTGTAGCCACACTCTAACACATTATTTGCGGTTTTTCTAACTTTACAAAATGAAATATGTGCTATAATGGCAACAATTATTAAGCTAATCAAAAAACTATGGAACCAGAACAACCAACGGGCGGGGCCACGAGATACATTGTCGGTCTTATCATCATCGCACTCATTATCATCGGGATAAGCTTCGCGGGCGGCAAGCGAAACGCGCCAACCGAAAGCGACGTCACCGAACAAGAAACGGCAGCCGTCAGCACGAGCACGGAAAAAGAAACGATGGAAAACACGCCAGCCGCGGAAGCCATGAAGGGCGGCGCAACTGAAGTGGTCTATACCACAAGCGACGGCTTTACGCCGGACAATCTTTCCGTTAAGGTCGGCGACACGGTGAAGTTCGTCAAAAAATCAACCGAAGGCATGTGGGTCGCCTCGGCCACGCATCCGACACACACGGTTTACGGCGGCACGACTCTCAAAGAACACTGCCCCGACACTAGCGGCGCGGCCTTTGACCAGTGCGAGAGCGGCAATGAATACTCATTCACCTTTGCCAAAGCGGGCACCTGGGCTTATCACAACCATCTGCGAGTGGGCATGTATGGTAAGGTCATTGTGAAGTAAAATTTCACGATTGAGAATCATGAATCAAGATTAAAGAATCATGAATAAGAAAGAGGTCGCGACCCAATTGATACTCCGCCTCGGCGTGGCTTTCGCTTTTATCTACGCGGCCATAGCGGGATTCATTGACCCGCAATCGTGGGTCGGCTGGTTTCCTAAATTCATGCGCGACATGGTACCGGAACTTCTGCTTCTCCAAATCTGGGGCGTGTTTGAAATCATCTTGGGACTTTGGATTCTCTCCGGCAAAAAGATTTTCATTCCGAGCGTGCTGGCTTCCCTCTCACTCGCCGGTCTTATACTCACGAATTTAGCTGCGATGGATATAATCTTTAGAGACGTTACCATTTTTGCCGCCGCTTTGGCGCTGGCCGTCCAAAGCTATCCGGAAAAAACCGCAGTCTAACTGCCGAAGAGGCGAGAAAAAACGGCGGGAAATTTTTCCGCCGCTTTCAAAAATCCTATTCCTTGACCTTGTTAATCCAAAATCGGTGGTTAACGCCGCAAACTGGCCCTAAGGTTAAAGGGCTCAAACTCCTCATGTTTGTAAACACCAATGGCACCATCATTATGCTTGATGGTCCAAACTTTTCCGAAAGTGCCAGCCACGGGCTAACCGACAACACCTAAAGTACCCGGGGTCCGTGCTTTCAAAAGGTTGGGGTGAACCACGACACCCCTTAATCCAATAAGAGCGCTTGTAGTTTTTACTGTAAGACCAGTCTCAACTTCTTTAAGTTTCATAACAATAACATGGTACCGTTTTTTTCTATAAAGAATAGTAGCAAGAAAAAACATTGGTGTCAATCTAGGGGGTGTGTTTGAATTGCTATAGAATGGAGAAATGACTTTCCCGTCCGCGCTTGAAGAGCATTTTCGTCTCTGGCCGCCGCAAAAAGCGGCGCTTAAAAAGCTCGGCATAAAAACCATAGCCGATTTGCTTTACCACTTCCCCAGCCGATACGGCGATACTTCAGAAATGAAAAATGTCGCCAATCTGGCGCAAGGAGAAACCGCCGTCGTGTTCGGAAAAATTTCCGGCCTCAAAATGAGCAAGGGCTTTCGGACAAAAATCAGTATGGCCGAAGGGCTGATTGAAGATGGCACTGGCAAAATCAAAGCGGTGTGGTTTAACCAGCCCTACCTCGCCAAGATGACGGCCGAAGGCGCTTTGGTAAGAATTGAGGGAAAGATTTCAGAGCGTAAAAAAACAGGCGAATTGTACTTTTCCAATCCGAAAATAGAAACCGTAGATAAACTGCCAACGGGCGTGGGCGATTCGCTTTTCGGCGCGGCCGGCGAAAAACACAGTCTTTATCCGGTGTACCCCGAAAGTCGGGGCGTCACTTCAAACTGGATTTATCATGCGGTCGGGAAAATTTTTAAAAGCGGCATCCTTGAAAATTTTCCCGACCTGATACCCAAAGACATTCTCTCAAAATACAACTTGCCGGGCGTTAAAACGGCGCTGGTCTGGATCCACGCTCCCCAAAAAACCTCGGATGCTCTAGCCGCCCGCAAGCGTTTCGCTTTTGAAGAAGTTTTTTTGATTCAACTTCAAAAACAGCGCGCCAAAAAAGAATGGCAGAAAAATTCTTCCTGTAGCATCAACCACGCGGAAGAACACATTAAAAAATTCACTTCACGTTTCTCATTTCCACTCACGTCAGCTCAAGAACGAGCTATCGCCGCTATCCTCGCCGACTTCAAAAAAAACTTTGCCATGTCCCGTCTCCTTGAAGGCGACGTCGGAAGCGGCAAAACCGCCGTGGCGGCCACTACCGCTTACGCCGCGGTAACTACAACACCCCGCAACCAAAACTTTGGGAACCTTCAAGTCGCTTATATGTGCCCTACGGAAATTCTAGCGGCTCAACATTTTGAATCCTTCATAAAATACTTCTCCCATTTGCCCGTACAAATCGCTCTGATCACCGGCTCGGGCTGTAGAAAATTTCCCTCAAAAGTAAACCCAGACGGCTGGACTGACATTTCCCGAAATCAGCTTTTGAAGTGGGTGGCAAACGGTGAGATTCCAATTTTAATCGGAACTCACGCCCTTATTCAAAAATCCGTGAAATTCAAAAATCTCGCCTATGTGATTATTGACGAACAACACCGCTTCGGCACGGCCCAAAGGCAAAAACTTGTCCGTAAAGACCATATCGCTCCGCACCTTTTGAGCATGACAGCTACTCCTATACCTAGAACGCTTGCCTTGACTATTTACGGAGACCTTGATTTAACTTTGCTTGATGAAATGCCTCCGGGGCGCAAGCCGATTATCACGGAAATTGTACTGCCTAATGGACGAGAGGCGGTATATGAAAAAATTCGCATGGAACTGAAAGCCGGTCGGCAAACTTTTGTCATCTGCCCGCGCATTGACGAACCCGACCCGACCAAAGCGCTAGCGGTGCAAGCCAAGTCAGCCAAAGCCGAAACCAAACGGCTCAAGGAAAAAATATTCCCCGAATTGACCGTCGCGGTGATGCACAGCAAACTTAAAGACGGTGAAAAAGAAAAGGTGATGGATCGATTCAGAAACGGTAAAATTGACATTCTCGTTTCCACCTCTGTCGTAGAAGTGGGGGTCAATGTGCCAAACGCCACGGTTATTGTGATAGAGGGCGCCGAACGTTTTGGCTTGGCGCAACTTCATCAGCTCCGCGGTAGGGTGCTCCGCAGCACCCATCAAGCGTACTGCTATGTGTTCGCCGAAACAAACAGCAAAGCCGTCGTCGCGCGTTTAGACGCGCTAAGGCGTGCCAAAGACGGTTTTGAACTCGCCGAGTACGACCTTAAATTCCGCGGCGCGGGAGAACTCTCCGGCCGTCAGCAGTGGGGCGTTTCGGATATCGCCATGGAAGCGCTGCAAAATCTCAAGATGGTTGAGGCCGCCCGCGCCGAGGCGGGGCGACTAATCGCGGAAGATGAAACTCTCTCCCGCTATCCCCTCCTTGCCGAATCTATCAAAACCCGCGACGGCGAGGTTCATTTTGAGTAAAAGACGCTGAACTGACACTAAACAAGAACACGGAACATGCGCGGAAATTCATTTTCTAATTCGCGCGAATTAGAGAATAGAAAATGTTACCGTTATTCGTAAATATCGTGGTCACCAACTTCATGGAAAGTTACAATCTGGTTTCCTCCAAACTCAAATGTGATTCTGACTTTTCTGGTAATGGAAAATGACCACAGGTCGGACAATCTCCCATGTAGCTTATGCGTCTCCAGCCGTGAGTCAAATGGATTCTGCCGAAATATGCGTTCCCGCATCTCTGCGCGTTGTTGAATACTGCGCTCAAGTTTACGATATTGACGCCGAAAAGTCGGGGAGTAAATAATTTGCATGCCGTTTAGCGCAAATCTTTAAGCGAACGGAGAGTCGCGCTTGATGTCTTTTGCCATCTCGGCAGGGACTGATATATTCACAATGTTACGCATAGTGTTATAGGTTAGTGTAATAATTTGTATTACAGTAGTATAGCAACCCTCCCCCGCCGTCAAGCGAAAATAGTCATTCTCCGATTCGCGCGAATTGGAGAATAGATTTTATTCTATCTGTATATGGAAATAGGATTTTGTAGTAACAGGATTCATGGATTTCTTAAAATCTGCAACCCGGGGATCCATTACTCCCCCTCCAGCCGCACAATAATCCGCGCGGTTAAAACGCAGTGTTTTCCATCCTTGCATTTATGTAATCTTCCACTTCATCCCGCGTCGCGTCAAAGTTATTTTCAACGAAACAAATATTATCTTTACTTTTTCGGTATGTGCAGCCAGCAAGCGCGCTATTCTCGTACGAATCAAGTAACTCAATATGATTTCCATCCGCGTAATAAGTAACCGTCACAAAACACTTATTCAAATTGGAATTGTAGTGGTTTTGATAACCTTGATAAGAGATTGAACCAAATACTTGCTGTCGCTGATTTATAGTATATTGAAAAGTTTCTGCACTTTTAGAAGAACAGCGTTCCGAAGCATTAAGATTATCCCCCCGCAAAAAAATTCGTGGCGTGGGTTTTTGGAATAAAAAAATAACCAATAAAATAAGCAACAAAATACTTATCGTGCACCAATTTTCTCGCAGGTTTTTCATATTTTCATCTTAACATGATACGCCCGGAGGGACTCGAAGCTTACAGTTTCAGTACAGATTTCCCGTCTCGCCGACTCGACACGGGAGAACCTTTTCGAGTTCCTCACAAAAGCTCATAAATGAGCTTTTTCGTGCGGGTACGCCCGGAGGGACTCGAACCCCCAACCATTCCGATATAAGCGGAATGCTCTAACCATTGAGCTACGGGCGTATATTTATATTATCGCGTACTTTTCTCTTATAAACTTTAACCCCATTTTAATGTAATCATACAGTTCTCGACTATAAACTCTAACATGACAAGTTCCGTGCCCAAAACCATTTTTATAGGTTATGTCTATCAGACTTGAATCTTTGATCCAAGGGCGATGGAACCTACTTTTAGGTAAACCCGTCTCCTTGGACCAAAACCGAAGCTCTTTCTCAATGTTCATATCCTTGTAAAGATGTAAAAGAACATGCATTTTTTCGGTGGGAATCTTAAGCAAACGAATCCAACGAATGAAATAGCGAAGTACCGCTGGGTCCGTATTGGATATCATAACCGTGCCTGGAGACGTTTTTGACCCTTCCCCCCAATACAAAAAGAAACCGCCTATCAATAATTCCCTACGGCTAAGCTTATGAATGTCTGCTTCTATTTTTGAATACGCAATCTGATTTTTTTCTTCGCGTTTTCGCCGCATCGTCGCCCGAAAACTTTCTATGCGGCGAGGGTTCTTGCCTTGAAGATTTTTCAAACGTTCCGGAGAAAGGGGGTACTTATCAAGCCACCCGCTTAAAGTGCTCTTGCTTATTCCAAGCTTTTCCTTAATCTGGCTATAACTCTGACCCTCCAAGCGCAATTTGACTGCCTCATTGTGGTCCTTTTCTCGTCGTTTAGCCATGGTAATTTACGAACCAGTGAATTATAGTAATTCTATTATATTACATGGGTTCTTATATTCAAAGTGGATAACTACGGATACACAAAACCCGGTAGTGAATTTTGGCATTATTTTTGGCGCAAAGCGCAATGCCAAAATTCACTACCGGGAAACCCGCGCCTAGCGAACGCGGGGGCGGGTGTTTAACACGAAGAACTAAGCTAAACCGTTTCGCAGGTGCCGGTCAAGCATGATGAGCGTCACCAAGGCCTTGGGCTGAAGCGCTTTGCCGGCGTCCGGCTCGCGGATAAGTTTGCGCGCGGCCTCCAAAGAAATGGCATACACCAGATCAACATCTTGCTCTTGGTGCTGATTGCCGCGCATGAGATTTAGCAGCTCTTTGAACGTTCCGTAGAACTCCACGGCGGCAAGAATTTCCGGGCTGCCCGCCCGCCACACTTCTCTCACGAACGCGAGCACGGTTACCGAGCAATCACTGCCGGTAATGCCAATCTCTTCTTCAACTTCGCGCAAGATTTCATACTCAACAAAGCGGGGAAACCCGAGACTGACGAGTTGCCGCCGGTCAAATCGGAAACCGCCGGAGGTCGGCACATTCACGCCGAGATTGAGCGACACAATCCGCTTCGCCCTGCGGCCAAAGACCGCGTAGCCATCGCGAGTGGTAATCACCGCCGCCGCGCCCAACACGTAGCTGCAAACCGGTTCTCCAAAACGGGGCAATCCTTTGCACCGCCGGTAGAGGACTTCTCTGACGGTAACGGAACCGTACCGCCGCCGCAGCCGATTGGCTAAAGCTGAAAGCTCTCGCTGGCCTCGTTTGCCCCAAAAGATGCCCGCCGCCGCGACCTGCTCCTTGGTCACGTCAAAACGCAATCCTTGGGAGTTCATGGTCGCGAAAACTTCTTCATAGGGCGCCGGTCCGATTTCAAACTCAAACTGGCCGTGATTGACTCTAAGGTTTCGCAAGCAAGCGCACTCTTCGCTTTTTGGAAAGCGAAGGATTTGAGCGAGGTCGGCAAACCGACGCAACTCTTGCGCCGGTCGGGCGAATTTGAAGTCGCCTTCGCTTAGGCGCAACCTGGCCCGGCGGAAATCATTCTGACCCGCCCTGCTTGTGAAGTCGCCGAACCGTTGCTTGCCTATTAAGGGAAAGACAAAAGGGGTCGGCACGTATTCCGGGCCGACTGACGACCGGAAGTCGGCTAACTCACTCTCATAGAGGCGCCAAACTTCGTTTGGCTCCCCCATGGCCGCGGCAATCGGCGGCGGCGCATCTTTCAATTTCCGGCCAAGGCCGGAGACTTGAAAGGTGTAAGCGCCGCCATGCAACCGAAAGGTTCTATACTGCTTTTTCAAATAGCCTTTCCTTCCTCTTTGGTCTACGAGGAAATTGGGTTTTTCTCGGAGCATACTAACACATCCGAGTCTTTAAAGTACAACGCGCGGCCGAAAGGAAAAATTACTAAAAAGAAAAGCCGCCCAAGGAAAACTTGGGGCGGCGTGTAAAAACGGGTGGAGTCAAGATTTTTGCGTCGCCGCTTTTTCGCTCCCGAAATGTCCCCTTTTGGGTGCACCGGGAGATTCAGGTAACTGTAAAAGCTCAAACTCTCTTCGTGCCCTTTCAAGTTCTTCGGGAGTATCGAAAATAAACACCCCCGGAACCCTAACACTGGCCAGTACCGGACGCTCATCAACAGTTTGATTATTCATATAAATGGGTACTTGTCTGCCTGATACAATAGCAGAGAAGTGCCATTTATTACAAGTAAAAACCATGGCCACACTTTACGCGACCACGAAGTTTTGCGCAATCTTAAATCTTAACCTCTTCGTCTTTTTTCTTCTTCGGCATAATGCCGAAAGCCACGATGATTGACTCGTACTGAGCTTGCTCTATGGTTTCCACTTCAATCAAACGGCGGGCGATGGTGTCAAGCGCCTTACGGTGCTTTTTTAAAATCATTTCCGCTTTTTCGCGGGCTTCGGTCATAATCCTTGAAACCTCGGCGTCAACTTCGGAGCCGACGCGCTCGGAAAACTCCCTATCGTCCACGCCTCGGCCGAAAAGCACTCGCCCGCCCGCGCCCTCCAGCGCCACCGGGCCCATTTTATCCGACATGCCGTACTTGGTCACCATGTCGCGCGCCAGGGCGGTTGAAACCTGCAAATCGTTTGACGGGCCGGTGGTAAGGTCGCCAAAAATCATTTTCTCGGCCACGTAGCCGCCCAAAGACACGGCGATGTCGTCAAGAAATTCTCGGCGCGACTGGAGTTTCCGGTCTTCCAGCGGCAACTTTAAGGTATAGCCGGCGGCGCGGCCGCGGGAAATGATGGAAATTTTGTGCACCGGGTCGGCGTAAGGCAAGACGGAGGCGACTAGGGCGTGGCCGGCTTCGTGGTAAGCGGTAATTTCTTTTTCCTGTTCGGAAAGAATGTGGCTCTTGCGCTCCGGGCCGAGCATGACCTTTTCAATGGAGCGGATGAGGTCAAACTGGGCGACCTTGAGGCGGTTTTCCCGGGCGGCCAGAATGGCCGCTTCGTTCATGAGCGAGTAGAGGTCGGCGCCGGAAAAACCCGGGGTACGTTCGGCCACCACGCTCAAGTTTACATCCTCGGCAAAAGGTTTTTTGACGGCGTGAATTTTCAAAATAGCCTCGCGGTCGTGGCGGTCTGGTAAATCAAGAACAACGCGCCGGTCAAAACGGCCTGGTCGCACCAGTGCCGGATCCAAGACATCGGGACGATTTGTTGCCGCAAGAATAACTACTTTTTCATTCTGCTCAAAACCGTCCATCTCCACCAGAATTTGATTGAGCGTCTGCTCGCGCTCGTCATTGCCGCCGCCCACCCCGCCGCCGCGCACCCGCCCCACGGCGTCAATTTCATCCACGAAAATAATTGACGGCGCGGCGGATTTCGCGAGCTTAAATAAATCTCTCACTCTACTAGCGCCGACCCCCACAAACATTTCCACGAACTCCGAACCAGAGATTGAGAAGAAGGCCACGCCGGCCTCGCCGGCCACCGCCCGCGCCAGCAGAGTTTTGCCCGTGCCGCTCGCGCCCATCAGAAGCACCCCTTTGGGAATGACCGCGCCGATGTCCAGGAACTTTTTGGGACTTTTCAAAAAATCCACGATTTCCTTGAGCTCCTCCTTCGCCTCTTTGCAGCCGGCCACGTCCTTAAAAGTCACGCGCTGTTTCTTGTCGGACGGAAAGGTAATGCGGGCTTTTGATTGGCCGAAGGTGAAAGCCTGCATGCCAGCACCCTTGACCTGCCGCGACAGAAACCAAATAAAAACGACAATGAACAATAGCGGCAGCACGAAAGGCGCGAGGTTGAGAATCCAAAAACCGACGCCGCTTTCGCTTTTGACTTCAATCTGAAGAGTGTTCAGTTTGGCCAGCGGCACGCCGTAATTGACAAGCGTTTGGGTAAGGGCCGTACCTTCTTCTTTTTTGGCTTTTTTAAGCTCGTGATTTTTGAGATACTCCACCTCAAGCTCGTCGCCCCGGACGGTGATTTTGGAAACGAGACTGCCCGAGACGTCAGTGGCCAGCTGTGAAAGCGAAATGACCGGCGCTTTTGAACCGCTCTCGGTCAAAAACGAGTAAATGGTCATCAGGATGAGGAAAATAAAAATGGTGCTCAGGGCATTATTCCAAAAAGGCTTCGGTTTCCCCGATGGGCCGTTTTTTTCGCTGTTTTTCTCCCAGTGCCTTGGCAACTTGAGATTTTTGAGTTTGTTTTTCGGCAATAAGTTCATAGTAAGCGCATTATACCATCAAACCGGCCGCTTGAAAAGAAAAACCGTCCGCAGACGGGCAAGACAGTATGCAAAAAATTTCTCAGATATTGACCACATCGGCTCGCCGCTCGCCCTTCACAATATCTTTTGCTGTGAAGGTTTTGAGATAACACGGGGTAATCACTTCTTCAAAGCCGCAATCGCAAACCTTTCGGGTATAACAGAGACGGCGGCGAGAATAAACACCGCCGGGTTCTCCGGGAAGCACTTCGCGGACATACTGGACTCTGGCGGTAAACCGTTTGTGATTCGGACACCAGTGCTTCCGGCAAAACCGGCGAATCCGGTAACCAAGGAAAACGCAAAACCCGAGCGCGGCCGTATAGGCCGCAAAAGGAAGAACATACTGCATAACAAAATTTCCCGCTATTTGCTGCTCCGACTGATTTCAACGATAGCACAATCACCTCTTCAGGGTCAATGATTTTTCTGTTATGATAAACGGATGACCACTTTTATCCACAACAAAAAAGCCGCTTTTGACTACGAACTGCTTGAAAAATTCACCGCGGGCGTGGAGCTCTTCGGTTTTGAAGTCAAAGCCTTGCGGCGGAAACAAGGCTCGCTTGAAGGCGCGTACGTCACGGTGCGCGGCGGCGAGGCCTATCTGATGCACGCCACTGTCCCGCCATTCCAACCCGGCAACACGCCGAAAGATTACGACCCGACGCGCAATCGCCGTTTGCTCCTGACCAAAAAAGAAATTGCTCGGCTGGCGAGCCATGAAAGCCAGAAAGGGTTGACAATCGTGCCGGTTTCAGTATATAATAGCGGCCGTAAGCTTAAAGTAGAAATCGCCATCGCCCGCGGCAAGAAAAAATTTGATAAGCGGGAGACACTCAAAAAACGCGAGGCATCGCGCGAGATTGAAAGAACTTTGAAAAATTACTAAGCCCGAATTAGAATAAACGCGTTTTACGTCTTAATCGTAATTCATAATTCCTAATTCTTAATTCTCCCCGCAATTGTATTTTAGTCGCTAAAATACAATTGCGGGGATGCCAGGCCTAGACAAAAGCTTACGTCTCGTATGCGCCAAGTGGAGCTCCAACAACTCCTAAAACGGTTGGAAAACGTAACTGCAAAAACAGTTGCTAAGCGAATAGTTTCTCCATTTTTTGGAGTAAATGATTTTGCTTTCGCTCGAGCTTCGGCTTAAGCGACATTCTCCGGCCAACGTCTCAGCGGCCGGACAGAGTGTTATACCAGAGACTAGAAATCCTGACCGCCTCGGCAAGGTTTTGAAACTAAGAGGCTCGTTGACGAAGTGTTTCGTTGGCTTATAGCTTCATCAATTAAAACACCAAGCACAACTAGACTTTGTAGATTCATACTTGACCGGCTTTTGCACGGGAGTTCAATTCTCCCCATCTCCACCAACAGGAACTTTCAGAATTTTTTGAGCCAGACGGAAGCATTGCCTCGCGGCTTCGCCGCTCGGCAGGGGCGCGTCCCGCGAGGCGGGACGCGGCAAAATCCCACGGCTCGCCAAATGAAACGGAAACGGATTTGTCCAAAAGTAAGGGGTTCGTTCCGATCTTTTGGACAAATGTCTTCATTTCAGAAAAACTGTCGCTCACCGATAGTTTTTCGGCATAATTGGCGTCTAAAATCCACGCTCGCAAGGGTTGGAGCCAATTCTTTCCCGTTCGTCCAAAATCTTCCAAATCGTTCGCGAGAGAAACTTTTTGATTCAATAACTGCTCCTTTTTCGCCAAGTAGTTTTCTTTGGGAATATCGCCGTCAATGTAGGCGGAAACGAGCTTATCTAGTTTCTCTTGCGTATCAGAAAGTTTTGATTTTAGATTTTGGACAAACGATTGCGATGAGTGGAGATTGTCTATTTGCCACTCGTCTACTTGCTTCAACATTTTCTCTTTCCACTCATCGCAAATGGCAACGCTTTTGAGCCGTTCCTTCAGTTGCGCGGCAAGGTCTTTTTCTTGCACATACTTCTGTGAGCAAACACCCTTCTTTTTAGTACAGCGATAGTAGCGATATATACCGCCGCACTTGCCGCGCGAAAAT
>JACPHR010000005.1 GCA_016188455.1 Candidatus Tayloriibacteriota bacterium
ATGATTCAGCCCCGTTCCATCGTCAATATCGTCGACAATTCCGGCGCCAAGGTCGGCAGGATTTTCAAAGTGCTCGGCGGCTCAAAAAAACGTTACGCGGAGCTCGGCGAGGTCGTGGTGCTTTCCGTGCAGAAGGCCGAGCCCCGCAAGATGGTCAATAAGAAGGACGTGCTTCACGCCGTGGTGGTGCGCCAGCGCAAAGCCTACAAAAGGAAAGACGGCTCATATATCCGTTTCGACGAAAACGCCGTGGTCATTTTGGAGAAAGGCAAGCAAGAGCCCATCGCCGGTCGGGTCTTCGGACCGATTCCCCGCGAAGTTTCCGAAGCCGGTTTTCAGACCATCGCGTCAAGGGCGGCGGAAATCGTTTAGAAAAATAACGTAGCGAAGCGAAGTATATTTTTCTTAACCCAGCACATATTTCACCGAACTAAAATAATCTCTTTATTGAAATTGTGTGGTAAGGTGTTTAATAGACGACAACCAATTTTCTGTAAAATATGTGCTGGGTGATGATTTTGTAAGGCTCAAAGTCTTAGCTCAAAAAAATCAATCATATGATAAAAAAGAACGACAATGTAATAGTGATAACCGGCAAGGATAAAGGCAGGTCCGCTTCAATTCTGCGCGTCTTTCCCAAAAAAGACCTAGTGATGGTTTCCGGGGTTAATCTCAAGAAGAAACACCAGCGTCCCCGCAAGGGCGGCGAGAGGGGACAGGTCATAGATAAGCCGATGCCCATTCACGTTTCAAACGTCATGATTGTTGATCCTGAAACCAAGAGGCCTTCGCGAGTCGGCCGGCGGTTGGTCGGAGGCAGTTTCGTCAGGATAAGCAAAAAGAGCGGCAAAGAAGTTTAGAAAATTAAGGAGTCCGCCTCGGCAGCCGACTATAATTTACTTAACCCAGCACCATTTTTACGGAACTTTACTTTGTCCAGGGTTTTGGTAGATTGTGCCCACATTAATTCAATTTTAGATTTAGAGGACGGTCGGTGAAAATGGTGCTGGGTCATTATTTCCTAAAAACTCGCCAAGCTCGTAAGAAAATATATGAAAACCGTCAAACAAAAAGAAAAAGAAACGTTTGAAACTCTGAAAAAAGAGTTTGGTTATACCAATCCAATGCAGGCGCCGCGGCTGGTCAAGGTTGTTTTATCTTCCGGCGTCGGCTCGTTCAAAGACAAGAAAAAGGTTGATATCGTCAAGGATCGGTTGGCGAAAATTTCAGGGCAAAAGCCCGCCATCCGAGGCGCCAAGAAGTCAATCGCGTCTTTCAAGATTCGCCAAGGCGATATCGTTGGCACCCAGGTTACCTTGCGCGGCCCTCGGATGCTGGGCTTTTTGGACAAACTTTTAAACGTCGCTTTGCCTCGCACCAAGGATTTTCGCGGGCTTGCCGCCTCGTCTATAGACGAGATGGGCAATCTAAGCATTGGTCTTAAAGAGCACACTATTTTCCCGGAAACCGCCGACGAAGAACTCAAGGACGTTTTTGGCATTGGCGTGACGATTGTGACAACCGCCGAGGACAAAAAAGCGGCCCGAGCCTTTTTTGAAAAGCTCGGTTTCCCCTTTCAACGCGAAAAGGCCTCAGGCAGGGGAAAAACCATCGGCCAAGCCTAGAATCTTGAGCCTTTGAAAAATTGAAGCAAAGCGCTCCGGCCCGAATCTTGAGCGGCTTGTTTTTTAATAATTTGGTGCTAGACTTTGTCTAGGAACAGAAAGCAAAGCGAAGAAAGGTTCTATGAACTTTGAGATTAAGGCTAGTTTGCTGATTCGTTTAGAGGCTTTGGTCGCGGTGTTAAAAGTCGCAAGGCTTCCCTTGGCGCGGCAAGTATTCCGCGCGGGGCTTGACTCGCTGGAAAAATCCGCGGGCATTGGTCGGGTGGCGAGTTTGGATAAGGATGTCAAAAAGGACATTGAGGCCAACCCGAAAATTTCTCATAAGGAATTGGCTTCTCGGCACCACCTTGCGCCAGTGGCGGTAAAGGCTTGCAGGCGGGCGCTTGCCGAAAATTATCTGGAAACAGGCCCATGGCAAAAAGAAACCGACGGCGCGGTGGCGGCGCGGTTTGGTCTTCACGCGAGTGACATTTTCAAGCTTCGTCTAGACCGGAACTTGCTCCGTATCCGTGGCAACGATTGTCCAAACGGAGGTTTGCCAGTAATGGACTACATCGCGAAACTCGGCGGCGCCAAGGTTATAAAGGAGACACTCACCAATGGTGGCAAAATAATGATCGAAATCTTCCGTGAAGCGGCCATTGTCAACTTATCAAGGGAACGTCAGCGCCAGATTATCGGCAGTATAGGGTTGAGGAGTGAAAGGGAGAACCGAACCGCGCTCTGGTACGCCAATCGCTTGCTCGGCCCCGGCAAAGAAGACCTGGCCCGCCAGATTGCTAATCCTAAGCAGTTGGAGAGAATGCTTGCCTTAGCCGGCGGTGTCTGCGCGCTTGCCGGTCAGCTTGGGGTTGGGGCTCCGGGCCTTAAAAGTTTCGTGCGTGACCGAGTTGGACTCGCTAACCTTTCCGACCCGTTGCTATTTAAACTGCACGGTGAGATGGTGGAACTGGTTTGCGACGGGCCAGATTGTGGCATCACTTTCTTTCGGTCTAAGTACCTAGTGAACTCTCACCCTGAGAGGTTGCACTTTCACTGCAAAGCTTGCCAAGGGAAATATCTGGGAGTGCATTATGGCAGCGCGCGGCGAGTGTCTCAGACCGAGGCTACGACGAGTGCGGCACCTTGAAAAACGAGAACATCAAACGCTTGGGAACCCCGAGCGTTTTTCTTTTGGTTTTACAGGCCGTTGACTTTAAGGGCTTGGCTTGTTACCATAGCTCGGAAGCTCGCGTGAGCTTTTTTGTTGAAAATCAAGGAGTTTGACAACTATGATTTTCGTAACCGAGCGCATAACTTTATCAGATAAAGCTTGTGTGCTCGGTGGCGGTTTTTATAGTCGTTTTACTCCTTAAAAATCAGCCATGGCCAAAACGTCCGTCATCGCCCGTTCCCAGAAGAAACCGAAGTTTAGCACCCGGATAGTTCGGCGTTGCTTTCGTTGCGGCCGCAAGCGGGGCTTCATGAGGGACTTCGGATTATGCCGCATTTGTTTTCGGGAATTCGCCAACGAAGGCATGATCCCGGGGGTTAAGAAGTCGTCTTGGTAATTATTAGTATATTCGCATCGGTACAAATTTATTTCAATGACCGACCCAATCGGAGACATGATAATTAGGATTAAAAACGCCGCGGCTTCAAAGAAAGCCTCGTTGTCATTGCCGCTGTCAAAAAAAACTTTGGCGGTGGCTCAGGCTCTAGAGCGGGCCGGTTACCTTGAGGTGGTGTCGTTGTCATTGCCGCTGTCAAAAAAAACTTTGGCGGTGGCTCAGGCTCTAGAGCGGGCCGGTTACCTTGAGGTGGTGCCCAAAAAAGGCAAGAAGGTTTCGAAGCTAGTGGAAGTGAAGCTTGCCTATGTCAACAACCTGCCGCGTTTCAAGGAAGTCCGCCGAGTTTCAAGCATTTCCAAACGCATTTATCAAAAAATTAAAAACGTCGCTCCGGTCAAAAGCCGCTTCGGCAACCTCATCATGTCAACCCCTTTAGGCGTTCTGACTGATGAGGAGGCGCGGAAGAAAAATGTCGGTGGCGAGCCGTTGTTTCAAATATGGTAAGTAGCGATACCAATATACAAATTCATACTAATTATACTAAATCAAACGCAACTTCTTTATTCGTATCATCAGTAAATTAGTATATTCGCATCGATACAAAATTATGAGCAGAATCGGCAAAAAACCAATAGCTATTCCCTCGGGCGTCACGGTCACGGTCTCCGGCCACTCGCTTAGCGTCAAGGGTTCGCAAGGGACGGTTGCCAGAGAGTTCAAACCGGCCATTGCCTTTGAGGTTGTTCAAGACATCCTTCGTTTGACCCCGCGAAAAAAAGACCGGAACTCAATCGCCCTATGGGGCACCTACGCGTCCCACGCCGCCAATATGATTAAAGGCGTGGGCACCTTGTTCCAGAAAAAATTGATTGTTGAAGGCATCGGTTTTAAAGCCGAGGTAAAAGGCGACGAGTTACTGATGAATTTAGGTTTTTCCCACCAGGTTAAGGTGAAAATCCCTAAAGGTATTTCGGTGAAGGCCGAAAAAGGCTTAATCACGATTTCGGGAGTGGATATTGAATCGGTCGGTCAATTTGCCGCCATGGTGCGCCATCTGAAAAAGCCCGAGCCTTATAAAGGCAAAGGTATCCGTTACGATAACGAAGTTGTCAGAAGGAAACAAGGCAAGAAAACCGCTTAAAAAAATGAAAATTGAAAAATCAAAATTAAAAATTTCGGTGTCCCGCCGGGCGGGACTCAACAATTTTTCTTTTTGATATTTGAGTTTTACATTTGAAACATGGATAAGAATAAAATTAAAACCGAAAAAAGAGCCCGAAGGCGCAAGAAGATTCGTGTCAAAATCGCCGGTACCGCCCTCGCGCCGCGCCTTTCGGTTTTTAAATCAAACAGCCATATTTACGCCCAGCTCGTTGATGATGACAGCCAAAAGACGCTGGTCGCGGTTTCTTCCCGAGAATTGAAAAAAGGCAAAGCGCTTTTGAATAAAAAAACGAACAAAACTTTAGCCGCCCGCGAAGCCGGCAGGTTGCTCGCGGGAAAGGCCCTCGGCCGGAAGCTCAAAAAGGCCGTCTTTGACCGCGGCGGCTACGTCTACGCAGGACGGGTTAAAGCCTTAGCCGACGGCGCCAGGGAAGGCGGACTTAATTTTTAGGAAAATGAAAATTGAAAAATCAAAATTAAAAATTTCGGTGTCCCGCGGAGCGGGACTCAATAATTTTCCATTTTAATATTTACATTTTACATTTGAAACATGGCAACCGACACCACACCAAAAATACCGACAACCGAGAGCGAAATGCCGAAAGACGTTTCGGCGCCGCTGGCGTCAGCGCCGGCGCCGGCGGCTCGGGGCGACAGGCAGCCCCGCGGGCGATTCTCAAGAGCCAGGCCTGACCGTAAAAAAGGCCCGCGCGCCGAACGGGTTCGTTCGGAGTTTGACCAGAAAATTTTAAACATCAGGCGCGTGACCCGCGTGGCCGCCGGCGGCCGCCGGTTCAGTTTCAGCGTCGCCTTAGTCTTGGGTAACCGGAAAGGTTCAGTCGGAGTGGGCACCGGCAAGGCCTCGGATACCTCTCTGGCCATTGACAAGGCCGCCAAGAACGGCAAGAAGCATCTGCTTAAGCTCTCTCTCACCAAAAACGTTTCAATTCCGTACGAGGTGCGCGCCAAGTATTCAAGTGCCCGGGTGCTTATCATGCCCGCGCCGCTCCGCGGCCTCATTGCTGGCAGCGCTCTGCGGGATGTTCTTGAGTTGGCTGGCGTTCGCGACGTGGCCGGCAAGATTTTTTCCGGCAGTAAGAACAAGCTCAATATAGCGAGAGCGGCGGTTAAAGCGCTATCGGAATTTTCAAATCAAACTGGAAAAATGAAAATGGAAAATGACAGTCCAAAATCTTAAAATTTTTAATTTTACATTGTCATTTTGATTTTTAATATTTACATTTTTAACTAGCGTCATGCAATCACACCAATTACAGCGGGTTCATAAAAACAGGCGAAGCGTCCAAGTCGGCCGCGGCGGCAAGCGCGGCAAGACCTCCGGCCGCGGCGGCAAGGGCCAGACCGCCAGAGCCGGACACAAAGTCCGACCGGAGATGCGAGACATCATCAAGCGCATCCCCAAGCTTCGCGGCCGCGGCAAAAACATTTTCCAGTCGTTTCAGCCCAAGTTTACGCCCGTTAACCTCAAGCTCATTGAGAAACACTTCGCGGAGGGCGAGAGGGTCAATCCGGAGAGCTTGGCGGCCAAAGGCCTGGCCAAGGGTGGCCGAGGCGAGAAGCCTTTAATCAAAATCCTCGCTTCGGGCGAAATTGCCAAAAAGATTACTGTCTCTGGTTGCGCCCTTTCAGCGGCCGCCCGGGCGAAGATTGAGAAAGTCGGAGGCACTGTAATGACTGGTAACTCATAACTGAATGACTGAATAACTACTAATTAAGAATACGTTTAAGTGATTCAGTTATTCAGTGATACGTTATCAGTTATAAGTTAACTTTTAATGAATAATTTTTTTAGCAAAATCCGCTTGACGTTTCAAGACCGTCTTTTGCGCAAGAAGATTCTTTTCATGGCGGCTTTTTTGGTGCTCTTTCGCCTCTTGGCGGCCATTCCCATTCCGGGCATTGACGTCGCCCGCCTTCACGCCCTGCTTTCAGGCAATCAATTTTTGGGGCTGCTTGATATTTTTTCGGGCGGCGGTTTGGGCAACCTTTCCATCGTCATGCTCGGCGTCGGACCGTACATCACGAGCTCAATCATCATGCAGCTTATGACCATGATGTCGCCGAAGTTGAAGGCGCTCTATCATGAGGAGGGTGAGGCGGGCCGATTGAAGTTTGCCCAGTACTCCCGCCTTTTCACCGTGCCTCTGGCGCTTCTCCAAGGCTTTGGCTTTTTGCTTCTGCTTGAGAAGCAGGGTATTTTAGGCGACCTGACGCTTTTCGGCCGGTTGGTCAACGTGGTGGTGGTGACCGGCGGATCAATCCTGCTCATGTGGCTCGGAGAACTGATGACCGAGTTCGGCGTCGGCAACGGCGTGTCAATGATTATCTTTGCCGGCATCGTGGCGCGCATTCCTACCGTGCTCAGCCAGTCAATAATTACCTTTGACCTGTCTCAAATTCCCCTTTATCTCGGGTTTGCGGTCGTGGCCATTGTCATCGTGCTCGGGGTAGTCGTTGTGACCGAAGCCGAACGGCCAATCCCCGTTACCTACGCCAAAAGGATTCGCGGCAACAAAGTTTACGGCGGCGTTTCCACTTACTTGCCTTTGCGGGTCAATCAGGCCGGAGTCATTCCCATCATTTTCGCCCTTTCCATTCTTTTGTTTCCCCAACTGATTTTTAATTTTCTCTCAACCGTCGGCAATCCCGTCATTCACGACATCGCTTCTTTCGCGCTGGGCTTGATTTCAAACGGCTGGTTCTATTCCGTCAGCTATTTTCTCCTGGTTTTTCTCTTTACCTATTTTTACACCGCTGTTACCTTTGACCCCGATTCAATCGCCACTAATTTGCAAAAAAGCGGAGCCTTTATTCCCGGCGTCCGGCCCGGCCAATCAACGGCGGACTATATTTCAAAAGTGCTGACCCGCATTACTCTGGTCGGCGCGGTCTTCCTCGGCCTAATCGCGGTACTGCCCTTGGCCATGCACGCCGTCACTGGCATCACGTCGCTGGCCATCGGCGGCACGGCGCTGCTCATCGTTGTTTCCGTCGTTCTTGACCTGATTAAAAAAGTGGACGCCCAGCTCTCCATGAGAGAATACTAAATGACCCGTAACTGAATAACTTATGACTGAATGACAGAAGAGAATAAAGAGGTTATTCAGTTATTCGGTAATTTGTGATAAGTTATTACTTATGACGCCTCAAACATTTATCTTCGCGGGAGCTAGCGGTTGCGGCAAAGGCACGCAAGTGGAATTGCTCAAGCAATACCTCGCGAAAAAGACACCAGACATAGAGCAGTTTTGTTCTTATACCGGCGACGGATTTCGCGCGCTCATTGAAGGTACCACTGTCGCGAGCAGGCGAGCCCGAGAAATTCAGATGGCCGGCGGTCTTCAGCCGGAATTTTTGGCGGTGTGGCTTTGGGCTGATTTGCTTATTAAAAATTTCAACGGAGACGAACATTTATTTATTGATGGTTCTCCACGAAAGCTTGGCGAGGCGATTGTGCTTGATTCGGCGCTTGAATTTTTCAAGCGAGAGAGGATTCACGTGATTGTCATTGAGATTTCCGATGAAGAGACAACGCGGCGTCTTTTGGCCAGAGGCCGAGCCGACGATACGGTAGAAGCTATCCGGAAGCGCCTTGGGTGGTATCGCAAATCTGTTGTGCCGGCGATGGATTATTTCAAAATGCGTCGGGGTTACGAGTTTGTAGAAATCAATGGCGAGCAAACGCCCGAGGCGGTGCATCAAGATATTCTCCAGGTTTTGAAATTTTAGATTGCCATGAAAAATCCGACCATTATTTCTCTCGGCGGGTCGCTTATTGTACCAAGCGAGATTGACGTGAATTTCCTGAAATCTTTTGTCGCACTCATCAAAGCTCGAGTGGGACGGGGTGAACAATTTGTTCTTATTACCGGAGGTGGCAAGACCGCTCGGAATTATATGGAGGCTCTCAAGACACTTGGTATTTTTTCCAACGAGAAGCTTGATTTGATGGGTATTTACGGCACGAGACTGAACGCCGAACTTGTGCGAACTCTTCTTGAAGAGCACGCGCACCAAGAAATTATTTTGGACCCAGCCGGCATTGATGAGGTTGTCGGTCCGGTTGCTGTTGGAGCGGGCTGGAAGCCTGGTTGCAGCACTGATTTTGATGCCGTACTTCTTGCGGAAAAATCTGGGGCGAAAAGAGTGATTAATCTTTCCAATGTAGATTATGTTTATGCTAAAGACCCTAAAAAATATCCTGACGCAAAAAAGATAGAAAGGATTTCGTGGCGAGATTTTAGAAAAATTATTCCTGAAGAATACACGCCGGGACTTAACGCTCCATTTGATCCGGTAGCGGCGAAGCGAGCGGAGGAGCTTGATTTAGAAGTGGCGATTATGAACGGCAAACCGCTCGATAATCTAGAAAACTATCTGGCGGGCAAGCCGTTTGCGGGTACTTTGATTTCTAACTGATGACTATAACTCTAAAAACTCCAGAAGAAATCGCACTCTTGCGCGAGGGTGGCCGGCGGCTGGCGGCGATTTTAAAGGAGCTTGAGACGGCGGTGCGGCCCGGCCGCACCGCCGCGGAGTTGAACGCCCTCGCCGAAAAATTGGTCAATGAAGGCGGCGACGCTTCGGCTTTTCTCAATTACCAACCGACCGGCGCCAAGCGGCCGTATCCGGCCGCTCTTTGCGTCTCGGTCAACGACGAAGTGGTGCACGGCATTCCGCACGAAGGCGAAAAAATTTTGAAACAAGGCGATATTGTTTCCCTTGACCTTGGGCTTGTCCACAAAAATCTTTTTACTGATATGGCTGTCACGGTGCCCGTGGGAGAGGTTGACGCGCCGGCCAAAAAACTTTTGACTGTGACCGAAGAAGCCCTGCGCCGCGGCATTGCCGCGGCGCGCGGCGGCAATCGTGTCGGCGATATCAGCTACGCCATTGAAAGTTACATAAAATCCGCCGCGCCGGATTTTGGCATCGTGGAGGAACTTGCTGGCCATGGCGTGGGTTATAAAGTGCATGAAGACCCTTATGTGCCGAACTACGGCCAAAAAGGCACGGGCGAAATTTTAAAACCCGGC
This sequence comes from Candidatus Tayloriibacteriota bacterium, assembly GCA_016188455.1. Classification (GTDB taxonomy): domain Bacteria; phylum Patescibacteriota; class Minisyncoccia; order Phycocordibacterales; family SIBU01; genus SIBU01. The sequence goes on from JACPHR010000005.1 coordinate 9,397, forward strand.
ATGGTGCTGGCCATTGAGCCGATGGTCAATGAAGGCACGAAAAAAGTGCTCTTAGCCCCTGACGATTACACCTATCGCACGGCTGACGGCAAACGCAGCGCCCATTTTGAAAAAACGATTGTAATCACAGACGACGCCGCCGAAGTGCTTACGGACGTCTAAAGGTCAACTTTGTTGAAGTTGAAATAATGTGCTATCATGAACCCCATAGAGTATCATTCAATTCACTGTTTCCCACGAGAACGGAGTCTACATTGCTGAAGGAGTTAATGTATCCATCGTTACGGATGGCAAGACCTTTGAAGAACTTACGAGCAATATTCGTGAGGCGGTTTTGCTTTATTTTGAAGACGAAGATCCGATGTCACTTGATTTCGTGAAGTCCCCCTCAATTCTTACCAACTTTGAACTTCAGCCGCTTCATGACCTCAAAGCTTAAAGCACTTTCTGGAAAAGACCTAGTGAAAATATTTTCTTCATTTTACAATCAAGCCCTCCCTATTTATACCAGAAAATGATTTGCGGAAATATTTTTATACAGAGTAGCTTTCCTTTTTTGATATAGCCCAGTATCTTTCGTGTTATTGTACTTGGTAAGGCTGTATCGGGACGATTGCGGCTTGGCGGGTATCAAGAAGAAGTTTAACAAAGGGTTTTGCTAGTTTGCGCTATGAGCTCGCCCAAAAATGCGGTATAATTTTACTCATGCCACAAGAGACTCTTGAGGGTGGAAAGAAAGCATTTAGTTCTCCAGAGGAAGAGATTCAATTTCTGCGGCAGGAAGTGCTCCGACATCAAGCCGAAGCCGCCGCGTCAGGCGTGGAGCAAAAGCCCGATGTGGCGGCAAGCATGGCGCTCAAGGAATACGCCGCCAAGCCCGTGGAGACAGTGCTTGCGCCGGCACACGCGCTTGCCAAGGAACAGCAGGAAGCCATTGTGCTTGAGCTTTCGCCCGAAGCCCACGACCGAAAAATTGAAGAGCTTATCGGCATTCTGGAGGAGAAAGGCATAAAAAATACTTTAGGCATCGTCAAGAAGCTGGGCGACTTTCATCTTGATGACGATTTCCACCGCTTTTTGGTGCAGTACCTAAAAGCCGGTTTCGCCGTCAGAGGCTTGAAAGAGAAAACGCCCGTCAGCCGCGCTTTGCGGAGCACCCTCTACGAAATCACCTTGCCGGAGCTTTCCAAAGAAGAAGGCGAAAAAGAATTAAAGCAGCTCATTTCCGGCATGGAGCAATTTTACGCCGGCATGCTGTCAATTTCGGCAGACGCCAAACGAAGCGACGAATCTTTTTCCATTGAAATCGCCAACCCCAACGGCAGCAGTGAGTTTATTTTTTACGTTTCGGTGCCGGACGAAAAGCGGCCGCTTTTTGAAAAGCAAATTCTTTCCATCTTTCATAACGGCAAAATCCGGGAAGTCAAAGACGATTACAATATTTTCAACCAAGCCGGCGCTTCCGTGGCTTCCGTGGCCGTTTCCGAAAGAAAGCCGGTGTTTCCGCTCAAAACTTACGAGCAGTTTGACATTGACCCGCTCAATGTTTTGCTCAACGGTTTTTCAAAAATAAACAAGCACGGGCAGGGCGCCGCCGCCCAATTTATCCTGCGCCCCGCCCCGCCGGTCTACCTGGAAAGATACAGGGAGGCACTGGTTAAATTGCAGAAAGGCCAATCGGTCAGGCGAGCCACCGACATCAGACTGACGTTTTTGGGCGAGATGATGAAAGGGGTCAAGGACGCTCTCTCCGGCAGAAATTCGGCCAGCAAAAAGAAAGAAGGCGAGGAGCCGGCCAAAGTTGACGAGCTCGCCGTGGAGCAGGTGAAAAATAAAGTCGGCAGCCCCTTGCTTCTGGCCGGTATTCGCATTGTCGCTTCGGCTGAAAATAAGCCAGCCGCGGAAGCCATTCTCGGCGACTTGGAGGCGGCCTTCAATCAATTTGAAAACACTCACGGCAACAAGCTTTCGTTTGAGCGGGTTGCCGGAAAATGGCGGCTGTCGCGCCTGCTTCACGATTTCTCGTTTCGGATTTTTGAGGCTGGCGAAGCCATACCCCTTAATCTCAAAGAAGTGACGACCATGATGCATTTCCCGTCAAGCCGCATCCAGTCTAGCCCCCAGCTCAAGCATGCCAAAGCCGGTAGCGCTCCGGCGCCTCTGGACTTGCCGCAGGAAGGCATTCTCCTCGGCGTCAATCGCCACCGCGCCGTTGACACCAAGATTTACATGACCAAGGAGGACCGCCTCCGCCATTTTTACTGCTTAGGCCAGACCGGCACGGGCAAAACGACGCTTCTAAAAAACATGATTGTCCAAGATATCGTTAACGGCGAGGGAGTTTGTTTCATAGACCCGCACGGCGGCGATGTGCAGGACATTTTGGCTTCGGTGCCGGCTAGCCGCTACGAGGACCTGATTTATTTTGACCCGAGCCAGACAGCGCGGCCGATGGCCTTAAACATGCTTGAGTATGACAGGCGATTTCCGGAGCAGAAAACTTTCGTAGTCAACGAAATGTTAAGCATCTTTAATAAGCTTTTTGACATGAAAACCGCCGGCGGGCCGATGTTTGAACAGTATTTCAGAAACGCGGTGCTGCTTACCATTGAAGACCCGGAATCCGGCAACACTCTCCTTGACGTTTCTCGGGTGCTTGCCAATAAAACGTTCCGCGAGATGAAATTGTCCCGTTGCGGCAACCCGATTGTGGTTCAGTTTTGGCGCGAGGTGGCCGAGAAAGCCGGCGGCGAAGCCGCGCTCGCGAACATAGTGCCTTACATCACCTCCAAGTTTGATAATTTTCTGGCAAACGACATTATGCGTCCGATTATCGCCCAGGAAAAGTCCAGTTTCAATTTTCGCGAAATCATGGACGGCAAAAAAATTCTTCTGGTCAATCTAGCGAAGGGCAGACTCGGCGACATCAACGCCAACCTTATCGGCCTGATTCTGGTCGGCAAAATTTTGATGGCCGCGCTATCAAGGGCGGATTCTTACTTGCCCGCCGGAGCTTCAGCGCAGGCGGGTGGCATGACCTTGCCGCCCTTTTATCTCTATATTGACGAATTTCAAAATATCACCACCGATTCCATCGCCACCATCCTCTCCGAAGCCCGGAAGTACAAACTGTCGCTCACCATTGCCCACCAATTCATCAAACAGCTGGAAGAAAAAATTCGCGACGCGGTTTTCGGCAACGTCGGTTCGCTCGCCAGTTTCCGCGTAGGCAGTGAGGACGCGGAATTTTTGGAGAAACAATTTGAACCGGTGTTCACTCGCCAAGACATTATCAATCTGGACAATCACCATGCCTATCTCAAGCTCTTGGTGCACGGCCGCCCTGTTAAGCCCTTTAACATTGAAACCGTACTGCCGCCCTCTGGCAATACCGCCAACATTGAAAAGCTCAAAGAGCTCTCCTATCTCAAGTTCGGCCGCGAGCGAGCGGCGGTGGAAGCGGAGATTATGAAGAAATATCAGCAGTAGGTTTTAGCTGTCAGCTTTTAGTAAGAAGAAAAAAGAAGATACGCGGCTCGCTTGTCTTTTTTCCACTTGACGGCTATCATTACAGGATGATTGACGAGACAATTTATAAGAAAATCCGGGAAATTGCTGGAACATACGAGTTTGAATTAGTAGCATTGTTTGGTTCTTTTGCCCGGGGTACGACGCGGAGCGGAAGCGATATTGATATTGCCGTGCTTCCGAAAGACCCATCAGTGCTTTCCAGGGCGTCCGAGGAGATTGGCAGTGCGTTCGGCCGGAATGATGTAGAGATTGCCGACCTTTCTTCTCCCTCGCCGTATCTGTGGCATATAGTAGCGAAAGAAGGTATCCTACTGTTTGAATCGCGTGAAGGTTTCTTCTCCGAATGGAAACTGCGCTCCATGAATCTGTGGTTTGACACAGCGCCAATTCGTTTGCGGCAAAAACGATATCTTCAATCATGGGCGCTCTCTCAAAAACATTAACATGCCCGAACTTCTTGCGAAAAAGATTACGCTCATCCAAGATTATCTCCGCCAGCTTGAAGAGTATCTGCGTCAATGTCTCGGAGCGAAACAACCCGACAATTCGGCGGTGTTTTCCGTTGAGCGCCTGTTTCAGCTTGTGGTGGATGAAGCGGTTGATGTGAACATGATAATTTTGGAAAAAGAAAAACATTCGCTTCCCGATACCAACCAGGGGACATTCGCCGCCCTGAAAGACGGCGGTACTATCGGAGAAGAGTTGCATAACCGGATTGCCGGTTCCGTGGGGCTTCGGAATCGGTTGGTGCATCGGTATGAAACCGTCCAGCGAAGCGTACTTTTACGCGAAGTGCAAAAGTACACGGCGGCATATAAGGAATATCTGAAGCTTATCATAAAAAAATTCTTGCAGTAACCGACTCAAATTCGGCCACGAGCGTACGGAGGTAGAAGGGGAGATTGTAGCAAAGTACCGAAAATGACATTTGACCATTGACCTTTAACGAGAAGAATACTTAATTTTTCCTTACTACTTCATTTGTAGTTCCATAAGGACGTGAAGTATGACAATGACAAAGAGTAAATCAGAAAAGAGTCATAAAGATTGGATGGAAAATATGCAAAAGACGATTGCTGGAATAGAATCAATCCCATTCAAAGCGAAAATGAAAGAACTTGAAGAGGAATTTGAAGGTCAGGAACAGGAAAGACGTCAACAAAACAAACGAAAAATCATTCTCGAATCATTCTTTTTTTTCGCAATGGTATTTTTGATTCCGGTATTGATTTTGTTATGGAATGTTCATCCAGTACTGGGTATTCTTGGAATAGTGTTTTATGTATGGTTGGTGCGAAATAAAATACAAACCGGTTATTATTTCGGGTAAATAAATTGATTTTTGGGAAAGATTTTGTTAGTATAAAAACCATGAAATACATTGTAGCTATCAGAAAAACGAAATATGGCTATGATACTCATGTTCCGGCTTTGCCGAGATGTCACAGCCAAGGGGACACTGAACGCGAAGCGATTGCGAATGCTCGCGACGCGGTTTTGACCTATCTTGAAATGGAGCAGAAAGAGTTGCTCTAACATGAATAACAAAGACGTGAATGAGATAACGAATATCAACGCCTATTCAAAAAGCCTTGATTTTCTTGCGGATGAGGCCAACATATATTCAGTGTCGGATTTAAAGAAAAAATTCCCTCCGGTTGATTTTCCTCAATAAAATTGCTATCATATTTTTATGAAAAGCGCGCAATCAAATGTAAAAGCGCCGCGACATGAGTATGTTCGCTTAAAAAAACTGGATAAGCAATTCGGCGCCTTTTTGTCGTATGCCGCTCATTTGTTGGACATAGAAAAGGCGCGGGAAGATGTACGGGAGGGTCGTCTGATTTCCCAAACCGCTTTGTTTAGACGTCTCAAGGTGTGATGGATTTTCATTATTCTCATAGAGCGGCCCGGCAGTTCAGTAAACTGCCGAGAGTGATTCAACTTCGGATCGCCAAAAAATGCGTTTTTACGCTAGTCAAAATAACCCTCTAAAATTTGCCGAACATTTGACGGATTATCGTGAAGGCGAGTACCGTTTCAGGGTCGGAGATTATCGCCTGGCATTTGATGTAAATAACGGGCAGATCAATATAAAGTCGGGAGACGAGATCAAATGTACTAAATTTGCTTTTTCTCCGAAAAACTATAAACTACCGACTATTAACTAAAAACTTTATACCATGCAACATCTGAAAGAAGAAAAAACCTTCGTGCTTATCAAGCCCGATGGGGTGAAAAAGGGTTTGGTGGGAGAAATTATCAAACGTTTTGAGCAGCGCGACCTGAAAATCGTGGCGCTTGAAATGTTTCAGCCGACCAAGGAGCAGATTCACGGCCACTATCCGAAAGATGAAACCTGGATTAGGCGCTTGGGGCAAAAAAGCCTCGGCACCTATCAAAAATACGGCCTTGACCCAGTCAAGATTCTAGGCACCGGTGATGAATTTGAAATCGGCAAGATGGTTCGCGGCTGGGTGGTTGATTACATACTCTCGGCGCCGCTCGTCAAAATGGTGGTGCAGGGCGTCCACGCCGTTGATACGGTGCGCAAGATTAGTGGCCCCACTTTGCCCTTTCTGGCGGATGTCGGCACCATTCGCGGCGACTTCTCCATTGATTCGCCGGCGCTGGCCAACAGCGAAAAACGCGCCGTCATGAATTTACTCCACGCTTCCGAGACTGCCGACGAAGCCAAGCACGAAATTGAACACTGGTTCGGCAAGCATCCGTTGGCTTCGTATCAGCGCCACGGAGAATATTAGAGGACTTACATAACTGAATGCAGTTCGACCTGCCCGCCATCGCCAAACTCAGGCTTTGGTAGGCGGAGGCGCGAGCGAGACTTGCGACCAATCCGCCAGCTGGCGGAGCGGGAGCAAACGAGCGAAGTAACAAAGAAATGCGCCAGTTATGTAAGGCCTATCTCAACAGGAATTATTTTCAAGCGGAAGTCAACACTTTTTATCCTTGCAGTCGCGGGCCGGAAATTATCCACCGCTCTCCACTCTTTGTGAACAGCTTATGAACAGGTTTATGAACGGTTTTGACTTTACAAAAAAATTATTTGGACTACCGTTTATGTAGGGTTCGCACGCGGTTGTCCATCTTAAGTAATTTATAAAAGGAACAAAGTTATTGCCGCAGTCCCAGGATTGCGCGTACAGTTCCATCTATGTAAAATCAATGGTACAACTCGCCAAGAACCCGTAAGCAGAATCGCCCATTTATTATTATGAGAGGGGCGATTTTGCGTTATTATCCGCGAACCGCACAGGTTCAATCGTTCTGGCGGTCCGTATGGCCTTTGGCGCTAGGGTGATGGGTACTAGTCTTTCCGTTTCTGTGGTATACTTTGAGCAGGGTTATTTGAGATAGTTACTCTATAACATTTTATAAGGGAGACTCACATTGTTGCGTTTGGATGAGCCCAGCACTAGTTTTTATTTTCGAGGGTCCCAAGGTTCAACCTTGGAGCTGAAGAAAGGTTGAACCTTGTCGAAAATAAAAACTAGTGCTGAATTCTGAAAAATGCAATTGCGGTCACCCACCTAAGTTTTACTTAGGGCGCTATCTACGATAACCCTACCCGAAAACCCCGCTTAGCGGGGTTTCGCGTTGTTTTTGTTTGTTTCGGTCTCTTTCATAATCTAGTATACCCCCGCACCAACTTCTCTAAAAGTTGGTGCGGGGGTATACTTTTGCAATGGTTCGTACCCGCTTGCTTCGCCTGGCGCTTTATACCGCGATTCTTGTGGCGGCGCTTCATGTCCTTGCCGTGGTTTTCTTCCTTTACTGGTCCTATTGGTGGTTTGACATGCCGCTTCATTTGCTCGGCGGTTTCTCCGTCGGCCTTTTTTCTTTATGGATTTTTGGCGGCGGCAGAAGGGCGCATTACCCTCCAAGCTCTCTTCGCGTGCTCTCGGTGGCCGTGTCGGGAGCGCTTGTTGTCGGTTTAGCGTGGGAATTCTTTGAGTATTCCGCCGGTTTGACCTTTGACCCTCTAAGCAACTACACACTTGATACGGTCAAAGACCTGACAATGGATGTTGTCGGCGGCTATCTGGCCCATCTCTACTTTTTTGTGAAGGGTTATCAAAAAAGTCTTTAACATGGGGCAAAGCGCGCGTCTTACATTTTGCGGCGGCGTCGGCAGCGTTACGGGGGCGAATTTTCTCCTTGAAGCCGCCGGCAAAAAAATTCTCGTTGACTGCGGCCTTGTCCAGGGGTCGCGTTTTGCCGACGAAGAAAATCACAAATCATTTCCCTACGACCCGAGTTCCATTGACTATTTACTTGTTACGCACGCCCACATTGACCACATCGGCCGGATTCCCAAGTTGGTCTCGGAGGGTTTTCGCGGCAAGATTTTGAGCACGCCTGAAACTCGCGCCCTGGCGCGGCTGATGCTGGAAGACGCGCTCAAGCTCATTGAGGAAGAATGCCGGACGACTGGCGCCTTGCCCTTATATGAACGCAAAGACGTTTCAGCCGCCCTGTCGCTTTGGAGTGATGTTCAATATCATGAGATTTTATCTCTAGCTCCGGATGTAAGCGTCTACGCCAAAGACGCCGGACACATTCTGGGTTCTGCGATGTATAACATTACTATAGACGCGGATGAACGCGGATATGAAGAAACGCGGATTAACGCGGATGGGGAAGTAGAGGGGAGAAAGATGCGCATTGTATTTACTGGGGATTTGGGCAATTCGCCGACGCCGATTTTGCGAGATACCGAGGAGATAACCGACGCTGATTACCTTGTGATGGAGAGCGTCTATGGCGACCGCAATCACGAGGACAGGGATTCCCGTCGCCGCCATTTGAAAGATGTTATTTCTGATACGGTCAAGCGGAAAGGCACACTCATTATTCCCGCCTTTTCGCTTGAAAAAACCCAAGTGCTTCTTTATGAATTTCACAAGTTTGAGGAAGCCCACGAGATTCCCGTCGTACCAGTGTTTCTTGATTCACCGCTGGCCATTGAAGTGACCAAAGTTTATCAAGCCATGCGGGATAATTTTAACGACAAGGCCATGGCGGAGGATGCGCGGGAAGATATTTTCAGATTTCCGCGGCTGAAATTCACAGCTCATTCGGAAGAGTCCAAGGCGATTTTGAATGTGCCGGCGCCGAAAATAATTTTGGCCGGCGCGGGAATGTCAAACGGCGGTCGGATAATGCATCATGAAGCGAATTATTTACCGGGTTCTCAAAATACGATTCTTTTTGTCGGTTACCAGGCGGCGGGCAGTTTGGGCAGGCAAATTCAAGATGGGGCAAGGGAGGTGACTATAAATGGCCAGAAAGTAGCCGTGCACGCCCAGGTGGAGACCATTTCCGGCTATTCATCGCACAAAGACTCCGACCATTTGGTGGAGTTTGCCTCGCGCGCCGCGGAGAGCGGCGCGCTCCGGAAAGTTTTTGTCGTCATGGGTGAACCAAAATCCGCACTTTTTTTAGTCCAGCGTCTGCGTGATTATCTGGGGATTGATGCTGTTCATCCGTCGTTGGGGGAGAGAGTGGAGCTTGCATAAAAATATCAACGGTCAGCCTTGATATTTTAACACTTGTGATTTACCCCCCCCCGCTATAATTAAAGCAATTAATAGCTAATTTTAATAATATGAATTTTGAATCACCGCAGGACTTTAATAAAGACAATTCCCAAGCTGAGCAGGCCCCAATCTCTCCCGAGAAAGAAACTGCCAAAAAACGGTTACTGGAAAGATTTAATGAATTGCAAGATAATGAGTATGGTCTTAAAATAAAAGCCGGCATTAGGGTAATTCTTGAGGCGCTATCCCAGAGAGATGGAAATAGTAATTTAGAGATGAGTTTTGATGATTTTCTCAATCGCCGGAGTCGAGACCCGGAGACTGGACATGTTGATGCTATCGGCGGGCCTAAAAATCCTGACATGAGTGAATGGCTCAGATATAATGCGCAAGCCGTCGATAGGTTAAGACAAATAGTACACGATAATGTTATCGAGGTTGGAAAGCACATAACAGCCGCAGAAGCGTATGACCTCTTAAAATAACTGGTTAGTAAAAAAACAAAAGACAAAAGGTGACACCTTTATAAGTAAGGTGACGCCTTTTGTGAGTATTCTTCTTTATTCCAGTCTCTATTTTATCTGTTTAACCACCCTCTTGAAAGTTTCCGGAGAATGCTCGGCGAGATTCGCCAGAATTTTGCGGTCAAGGACTATATTCGATGCGGCTTATTACTCACTCAAGTTGTTTTTGGGCAATTCGTTTGGCTTCACTCATGAAAAAACTTTGCCATTCCGTATCGGGAAGAGTTTGGAGCATCTTCGGATAATCTTTGAGCGTTTCCGCTTTGGTAAATTGGCCGCTCAACTGAAGGGGCTCAAGAAAATGGTCAAACTTTATCTGCGCTTTTACAATCAAATCGTCAAGTGTCCACGTTTTTTCTTTTTGCAAAATACAATAGAGGTCAATGAAGTCGCGGGTGCGCGGTTTTTGGTAAATGGTAAAGAGTTTGTTGACCGCAATGTCTAGCAAGCTATCAACATCTAACTTCCCGATTTTTTTACCCTTTTCAATTCGGGGGAAAGGGAAATAGGTAAATTCCGTTTTGATGCCGTCACTTTTCAGCTCAAGGAAAAATAGATTGCGATTGAAACTTTGTTCGTAGGTGATTTTGCGTATGCCCGCTTTTGTTTCTATCTTTTTGAAGAAAGCCGATATTGCCAGTGGTTCAAACTCTTCCTCGGCGAAAAAGCCCAAGTCCTCGGAGAGCCGGTGGCCGAGATAGTATTCGGCGAGGGCGGTGCCGCCCGTCAGGTAAAAGGCGCCGGCGAGCGTTTCGTCATCGGCCACAAGAGCGAGAATTTTCTTTTGATCCTCGGAGAGAATGGGCATGATTATTCCAACGCCAACGACAGCGCCTTGCGTTTGAACGGGTCAATGTCAATTTTGTCCCAGTATTTTTTGAGCTCCGCCTTGTCGAGTTTTTCCTCTCCTATCCCGAAGTTGATGCGTTGTTCCAGCCGCCAGATGGCGTGAGCATCGGGGTCTTTTTTGAGTTCCGTTTCATCCACCGACCAATGTTTCTTGGTTTTTTTCATAACCCCCCCCATTATATCATACTTTTTGGTTACGGGTATTCATAAAAAGCCCGGTGTAGGGCTTTTTATGTCAAATCAATTTTGTTTGCGCGAGGATTCGCTTGAAAGATTCTGGAGAATGCTCGGCGAGACCGGCGAGAATTTTGCGGTCAAGGGCGATGTTTTTCTTTTTCAAAGCGCCGATGAATTTGCTGTACGGCATTTTTCCGCTTGTTCCGAGCGAAGTCGAGGAAAGAGCGGCGTTGATTTTGACGTTCCACAGTTTCCGGAAATCGTTTTTCTTGTCGCGGCGGTGGGCGAAGGCGTAAGAGCCGGCGTGAAAAATCGCCTCCTGCGCTTGGCGCTCTTTCTTGGAGCGGCCGAAGCGGTAACCTTTTACCTTTCGCAAAATATTGCGGCGGGTTTTCAGAGCGTTTATTGCTTTCTTTACACGAGTCATAAAATAATCAGAATTATTTTGTACGATACTAATATACAAATTGTACTAATGATACTAATGGCTACTAATGTTACGAGCGGGAGTTTTATTCGCAGTTATTCGCAGATTCGTATCCATTAGTATATTGGTATAGCGTTAGCTTAAAAATCGGGCAATGGTTTTGTTGCTCATGTGAATAGCGACCGCTCGACGTTTGTTCATTTGCGCCCGGCGGGATTCCTTGGCGTTGAAATGGTTTTGGCCCGGTTTGCGCGCTGTGATTTTGCCGTTTTTGCTCACCTTCAGCCGTTTAGTATAAGACTTGTTGCTTTTCATAGTTATGTAGCGGTTACTTGTAAGTTTTATGTCCCAGACAATCTTTGTTTTATAAAATCACAAATTACAAATTCTAAATAACAAACAATATCCAAATTACAATAACCGAAATATCAAAACGCGTTTGGCATTTTGAATTTGTGATTTGTTTGTAATTTAGTGCTTATGATTTATTGCTTTTCAATTAGCAATGACACCCCCTTAGGGCTCTTTTTGGCCGGGTCGCTTATTTTATACTCCTCACTGATAAGACGCAAGATTCGGTCTATCCGTTCCTGAAAAAATTTCATTTCCATAAACTTTGACCGGCCGCTCAGGAACAGATTAACGCGGACCCGATTGCCATTTTTAAGCCATTCGGAAGTTTTTTTGGCCTTGAGAGCGAGGTCGTGTTCGCCGGTACCCACTTTTATCTGAATGCTTTTGACTTCGCCCGCGCGTGATTTGGCCTTGGCCGTTTTGTGTTTTTTATTTTCGGCGTACTGGAATCGGCCGTAATCCATGATTTTGGCTATCGGAGGAGCGGCGTTTGGCGATATTTCAATCAGGTCAAGCCCCAAACTTTCGGCTTTCATCATGGCGTTTTGAAGCGTCATCACGCCTAAGTTTTGGCCGTCTTCGCCTACGACCCGCAGTTCCGCGGCGCGGATCTGGTGATTTATTCGCATTCTTGGTTCGTTGCTCAAGGTGTGCTTTCGTGAGTCTCTATTTAAGCATAGTCCAGCTTTTTTTTCAACTCTCCTGAACAGCGAACCCCCTAGCGAGTCAGCCGTTGTTAGTGTAAAGTGCATTTGACATTCTGACATCATTCGCCTTACAATGGAAACCAAGGTTGTCTATGTATGAAAGAGATAATTTCAAATCAGGTTTACGACCTGCGCGCTTCGGCTGGCATTACCCAAGAAGGCTTGGCCGAGGCGATTGGCGTAACGAGACAAACCATCATTGCCATTGAAAAGGGAAATTATACACCCTCCGTTCTTTTGGCGTTGAAAATAGCAAAATTTTTTTCCGCCGAAGGCGGATCCCCGCCTGCCAATCGGCGGGCAGGCGCCTCTGGCGGAAAGAAACCAACATCTGTCGAAGAGATTTTCTATATCAAATATGACCCATCGATAAAAACTCGGGGTCATGGTGAGTAAAATCGAACCATGAAAAATAATCTCATTCAAGAAATTGGCGTTTCTCTGGCCCTCATCATTTTACTCGTTTTGTTTTTAAATCCATTTGGATTTTGGATGCCAAACGCGTTCTTAATGATGATGGTGCTTGGCCTTATCGTTGTATTCTTTGTTTTTGCAAGCTTTGTTTGGAGAGAGAACGCCAGAGATGAACGAGAGGGTCTCCACAAAATGATGGCGGGCCGGGTTGCCTTCCTTGCCGGCACAGCTACATTGGTAATCGCTATTATCGTCCAAAGTTTTAGGCATGAACTGGATTTTTGGCTCGTGCTTACATTGGGCATAATGATTTTGGCAAAAATTACTGGTCTGCTTTATGGTCGAATTAAATACTGATTTTAAGAAAAAACAATGCCAAACTTCACTACAGGGTTATCCGCAAACCAGATGTAAAGCTGACTTGACATCAACCTTACATCAGCCTATCATTAAACAAATCGTAGAAGCACTATTTTGCATACCATGACAAAAGACAAGAAACAAAACAGCGTCAAGGCATATCAATGTCAAATGTCAAGAATGCGGTCTTTGGTATAGAGGTGAGGCAATCATGGAGAAATGCCAGGCGTGGCGCAAAGAACATAAAAGTTGTAATTTAGAAATCATTAAACATTCAATTAAAAATATGACAAACAATAATAATTCACAAAATGGTTCAACTCCGCTCACCACTAAGGGTTTTGCCATGCCTAGCCTTATTGCAATAATTGCTCTCGTAATAGTAGTTGGAGGAATTGGCTATTTTGCTACACGCACAAAACCATCATCAACTGCTGCTACTCAGACGCCAGCGGGTGAGAAAACATTGCCAGACGACACTGTTGTCAAAGCTGACAGTACCACGGTTAAACCCGATGGGACTATGGTCAAGCCTGACGGCACAATGATTAAACCCGACGGCACTATGGTGAAACCAGATGGGACAATGGAAAAGAAAGAAGGGGAGACCGCAATGAATCCTTCGACAGGCTCAGGACAAGAAAAAATGATGGCAAAATACACGGGAGCGGTTCTTGCTGGTAAATCGGCGCCGCTTCTTGATTTTACGAAAGCTGATTATGACGAGGCCGTGAAGTCAGACAAATTAGTCGTTCTCTACTTCTATGCCAACTGGTGTCCGATCTGTAAGGTAGAATTTCCGCTAGCGCAGGCGGCGTTTAATGAACTTACTACCGATAAGGTAGTTGGTTTCCGGGTAAATTATAAAGACAGCGATACAGATGCCGACGAAGTAGCTCTTGCTCGACAGTTTGGTGTTGCCTATCAGCATACAAAAGTCTTTTTGAAGAATGGAAAGCAAATTCTGAAAGCACCTGATTCGTGGGATAATAAACGCTACAACATAGAAATTAACAAAGCAATTAATCAATAAAATAGGGTATATGGATCAAACCACACCCCCCGAAAAACCTGCGCGCGATTGGAATATTTTTTTTTCAAGTGTTTTCTTCGTACTGGGCTTCTCGCTCGTGTTCTCGCTTGTTGGCGTTCTGTTGCAGACGGTTCTTTCAGGCGTATCTTATACTGTTCAGGAATGGTTGGGTCGGATTGGTGGTATCGTCATCATTCTTTTCGGGTTTTTCCTACTCGGATTATTCACGCCGGCATTTTTGAAACGCGACCATAAAATCATGGTCAAGCGCCGATCCCGTTCCCATTATCTGACGTCATTCGTTTTCGGCGCAGCGTTTGCCGTAGGCTGGACTCCCTGTGTTTCGGCGGCCTTGGGTGCCATCTTGGCGCTTGCGACCACATCGGCGTCAAGCGCCTTTCTCCTGCTTGTTGCATATACATTAGGACTCGGGATCCCATTTCTTCTGGTAGGACTTTTCACCAATCAAGCACAGGCGCTTATTAATCGGTTTGGTAAAAAACTCCTCTACTTCCAGTATTTCTTTGGCGTTTTGCTTATTGTCATGGGTATCCTTGTTTTTGTTGGACAGCTAAGTCGAATTGCCAATCTTCAAATTGTGGTCGATTTACTTGGTCGTTTGGGACTTACGACAAATTTCGGCGGTGGGATTAGTTCGCTTACAATCTTTAATTTTGGAGTTTCTTTCCTTGCTGGAGTCGGGTCATTCCTAAGCCCCTGCATTTTGCCGCTTATTCCAGGGTTCCTTTCGTATCTTGCTTCCACTGCGGTGAAAAAAGAGGCTCTTTCGTAACATGACCTCTCCAAAAATTCTCATCTCTATCGTGCTCGTTGTTGCCGTTGTCGGGGGCATCACCTATCTCAATTCGCAAAAAGCAGGTAGAGTGGGCAATGACGAAGGTGTTAGCGTTACCCCCCGACTTGCAAATGATGGTGAGAAAAATCAGACTGTTTCTCCTGACGAAAAAATCGTAATTTCTGAAAAACCATCAACAGTTTCTCCTGAAGATAAAGTTGTAGTCGGAGCCAAGCCGTCAGCCGATGAAAAAACCGCCAGTATTCAAAAGTCAAAAAAGTATACGTTAGCCAAAGAAATTAGGACCCCCGACGGTTTTATTAACACCGACGGGAAGCCGATAACCATCGGTGAGTTTGTAGGAAAGAAAGTGGTACTCATTGATTTTTGGACATACACTTGCATCAATTGCCAGCGTACTTTCCCGTATCTCAATGCATGGTATGCCAAGTATAAGGACAAGGGTTTTGTAATTATCGGTATTCACACGCCGGAGTTTGAGTTTGAAAAAGTTTACCAAAATGTTCTTGACGCCACAAAAAGGTTTGGACTTAAATATCCCGTAGTGCTGGATAATGACTACTCAACATGGAACGCCTATCAAAACCGATTTTGGCCAAGAAAGTATTTGATAGATATTGACGGCTATGTGATATACGACCACATCGGCGAGGGGGGATATGAAGAGACGGAGCGCAGGATTCAAGAAGCCTTGGCGGAACGGATGAAAGTTTTAGGCGAGAGCGGGGAAGTAAAAGTGCCGGTTTCCAAAGTTGACACGTCGGCCCTGCCTCGCTCTGGCAGTCCCGAAACTTATTTCGGTTCGGCGCGCAATCAATATTTTGCCAACGGCAGACAGGGGGCATCGGGGGTCCAGCGGCTTTCCTTGCCCGAAGCTTTTGACGGCAACCGGCTTTATCTGGGAGGCGATTGGGATATCCAAAGCGAATTCGCGGAAAATCAAAACGCCGGGGCCAGTATTGTGTTTAAATATAAGGCGAAAGAAGTTTATTTTGTGGCCAGCGCGAAAGGCGGCGTCCGCGCCAAAATTTACAGCGACGGAGTTTTGCTGTCGGCTAGTAAAGGGGAAGATGTGGATTCGCAGGGCGCGGCGCTTATCAAAGAAGACCGGCTCTATAAAATCATTAAAAATCCGGCGCTTGAAGAGCATACGCTCAAAATTGAAATTGAATCGCCGGGTCTTAGGGCGTACACTTTTACCTTCGGCTAAATGTTAAGTTGTACTATAACACAAAGCTCTCATTTTCTCTATTTTCTAATTCGCCCGCCTGCCAAAGCCTGAGCTTGGCGATGGCGGGCAGGCGCGAATTAGAAAACAGAAGAGCGACTAGGGTGAAAAGAAAAAGCGGAAACCGAAACGGTTCCGCACGACTTGAAAACCGCTTGCGGCTCGGTTGTTCACTTTGCTAGACTACGGAGCATGAGCGAATCTCACTCGCATGGCGGAAAATTCTGCCCCGATTGCGGCCCGGCGACCGTCAATCACGCCATTGCCAAAACGACCGTAGTCGTAAGCTTTCTCATTGGGGCAATCACCAAACCGCTAGGGCCGATTGAGAACGCCGCCGTCGGTTTTCTTTTTCCCCGACTGGCGCTTCTGGCGCCCTATTTTTTCAAGACTCTGGCATGGTTGCGGCTCGCCAAAATAGCCGACCGGTTGGAAGAGGACAACATTGAACGTACCAAATGCCTCTGGCGGGCGGCCGAGAGGCGCGGCATCCGCCTGCGCCAATTTAGAATTTTAAACCGGCCGACTATTATTTTCTTGGCCGAGTTCGGCGGGGAGAAGATTATTTTTGAAGGCCTGCCGCGGCCGAAGGGCAGTCCGCGCGCCGCCCTTCAATGGATGGATAACAAAGCCGCCATGAAAAAGCAATTTCAGGCCGGAGGCATCCCGGTCGCCCGAGGCGGCGTGGCCGCGACGGAGAGGGGAGCGCTAAAAATTTTCCGGGCACTCAATCATCCGGTCATCGCCAAACCGAATATGGGTTCGCGCAGCCGGCACACCACGACGCATATCACGACGGAGCGGGAGTTTCTCAAAGCGTTTCGCAAAGCGCGGGTGCTTTCTCCGTGGGTGGTGGTTGAAGAAGAGCTTACCGGTTTTGTCTATCGCCTCACGCTTATCGGCGGGCGGCTTAAGGGCGCCCTGCGCCGCGAGCCGCCCTTTGTCGTAGGTGACGGCCTGAACACCGTCCGAGCGCTTGTGAAAAAAGAAAATCAAAATCCCAAGCGCCACGGGGGCGTTTTCCATGAGATAGCGATGGACGAGGAAGCCGCGGCCGAACTGTTGCGGCAAGGTCTTTTCTGGCAGAGTGTTCCCGTGAAGGACCGCTTTGTAACTCTTAATCAAAAAGTTGGCCGCGGCCAGGGCGGTTCAAACACCGAGATGCTTCCGCAAGTTCACCCCGAAAACATAAAGCTTTTTGAAAAATTGGCGCGGGTTTTGGGCGACCCTCTGGTGGGCGTGGACTTCATCATGCGAGACATTGAAAAGCCGTGGACGGAACAGGAGCTTGTCGGCGCCATTGAATGCAACAGTCTGCCCTTTCTTGACCTCCACCACATGCCTTTCTCCGGCCCGGCGCTTGACCTTTCAAGCGCCCTTTGGGACATCGTCTTTCCCGCTTCTCGGCCGACAGTTTCCAAATAAATAATTGCAGCCCGAGTTTCTCATTCCGTCATTCTCACCAATGACAGAATGATGGGCGGGGAGTAAGAATCCTTCTTGGCAATTTAAAATTAAAAACCGCCGGGATAAACCCGGCGGCTGAACTGACGGATGGCGAAATCAGCCTCTCACTGACGGCTCATTTTTCGGTTGAACATCAGGCACCGACGGCCCTCTGGCTTGCATGAAAGGAAACTTGGCGCGCGAGAGTAGCGTGCCGAGAATCCAATCGGCGAGCGGCAAGACCACGTTGAAGTTGGTTGTGGGCCAACGATGGTGGAGCAAATGATGTCCGTTAACCCAACGAAACGCGCTTCCAAACTCAAGCCGCCGGCTTTTGGGCAAGTGCATGCACCAATGCAGGTACTCATAGGCGCCGTAGTAAAGGGCCGACGCCGTCACAAAGCCGAGAGACAGCCACCACCAGTGAAGAGGCCAACTGACAGCGATGGTGGGAGTCGCCGCTATAAGCACGAGTAGCGGGCCGTTCCACCAGGCCATTGGAATGGTTTCCTTATCCTCCTCCTTTTGCAAATGATAAGTGTAGTCGGCCTTAAACCTGACGTGATGCACCCGGGCGTGCGTCTCAAAAGGATAGGTCAAACCCCACAATGGCTGGTGCATCAGGTAGCGGTGCAATACCCATTCAAAAAAAGAAGCGTACACGATGCCCGGAATAATCGCAAGCAGGGTTAAGACCCAAAACATGAATGCCTTTCTGGACCGGTTTCTCAAAACGACTTTGTGTCTGCCAAAAAACTAATCCACGTTTATTATAGCACGGATGAGGTTTTTCAACGTTTCCAGAACCGGCAAAAAACCACCCCCGCAATGCGGGGGTGGTTTTTTAAAAAGCTTTGATTAAGCTCTCTGCACATTGACGGCGTTGAGGCCCTTCGGAGACTCTTCAGTCTCAAAAGAAACGGTATCGCCCTCGTGAAGCTCGTTGTATTGCACTCCAACCAAAGCGTTGCTGTGGAAGAAGAGGTCCTTGCCGAGGCCTTCACCGGAGATGAAGCCGAAGCCTTTTTCGGTCAATTTCTTGATAGTACCAGTCATAATATGAGGTATATCTAATGATTAAATACAAAATTATGCTACATAGCTCGACTTATTTCTACAACACTCTTTTGTGCCGATAGCCTAGCATATCTTCAAAATTTTGTCAAGGATTTCCAATCCTTTACATTTGTGTTTTTAATTTTGGCGGTTTACCACGAGCGAGTCCTTCAAGCTCTTCATGGCGAGTCGAGTGGAGATGGGCGGAATAGAGTCATAAGTTATACAAAATGTTTTCTTGCGAAACTGATGGGCGGAATAGAGTCACAAGTTACTAAGTCTTTATGCCGCAGAGGCCGGCAAGATTACGCGGTTAAATGTTTTTTCGTGAAAGCGTACCCTGAGCTTGATTTCAGATATTTTTCAAAATCATACGCTTGCGTTTTTTCGATAAACGCGCAATACCACGCTATCCAATATGGCGCTTTGGATTTGTTTGATACGGTTTCAAAATCATTATGTTCTTGCAAGCGATTTTTTAAGTCGGTTGTCGTTCCGATGTATTTTGAGGAATCTTTTAAACTTTTTAGGATATAAACATAATACATTTCTATATTATAGCTTATCCCACTACACGAGTACGCTACGCGGGATCCTACCACTTCCCCGTGGCCATAGATTATCTTTTACACCTTTGGCAATTTGTCGGTATTTGGATGGTGCGTGCACCACGCCGCGAATACGCTCTGCGGTGCGAGCACCGCGAAGCTCAAAAAACTCCGCATTAGTAAATGCGGAGTTTTTTGAGCGAAGTGGTGGGATATTCTAAACTTTGCGCGAAATTTCTTTGAACGAAACTGACGCTCCGCCCCGCCGCCGCTCGCTAACGCTCGCCACACCAAAGAAAAGTTTTGTTCGCATTTTTTGATTTGCGCGCGCCCGATTTTTTCTTCTAAAAGGAAAACAAAACTTTTCTTTGGTGTTCTGCTCTGAACGAGCAGGGCGGCGGGGCTGGCCTCTATTTTTATGCTCGGACGGCTCGGCATTCCCCCCTTGAACCCCCCTGCCGAGCCGTCCTCGCTTGGGCGGGCGGATTTTTTGGCGGC
>JACPHR010000030.1 GCA_016188455.1 Candidatus Tayloriibacteriota bacterium
CTTCATCCAGATGCCGTACCGGGCCGGCGCGGCGAAGGCAAAAAGCATGGCTTGGTCGGAACCGATTGATTGCCTACCTGAAAGGCCCCTCTCTTGAGACAGCGGAGTGTCGGCTACATATGCCTTGATTGGCTTATGTCCTATAGAAAGGCTTATAACTTTTTCTGCTTGTCCTTTAGGAAAAGTAATGTCCTTTTGATAAAAGCCGCTCCAAATTATAAAGGACAACACAAGGACACCGAGCAAAAACAGAAGCAGTTTTTTAGCAAGCTCTTTACTCATTGCCAAAAGTATATCACAAAGCAGTAGCCGTAGGTCGAGGGATTTACAATCCTTCGCGCCTTGTCCAGACTTAGGCAAGCTTGCCCGCCATAGCCTGCGGCTCCGGCGCTGGCAGGCAAGCGGGAAGAAGTTCTCGAAGCGCCAGTTTCGTAATTCAAGGTCGAACAAGTATGTCTTGCCTTGCCCTGTTATCCAAGACTGACTATGGATTTGATGAGTTCCGCCGCCCAGCGATAAATATTGTAATTCTTCACGCTGTTTCTCATGCTTTTCATCCTGCGATGCTGCTCTGTCGGAGACATGGCAAGCGCTTTGTATATGGTTTCAGCAATTTCTTCGGCGCTGTACGGGTTGACAATAAGAGCGCCTGTTAAATCCCGCGAGGCGCCGGCAAATTGACTCAAGATAATCACCCCTGCTTCATCATGGCGGGCCGCAACGAATTCTTTGGCGACCAAATTCATGCCGTCGTGGAGAGAGGTTATAAGGCAAAAATTGGCAAGACGGTAGAGTGCGTTCAGTTCTTCGTGCGGATGATATTCTTTCTCAAGCACGATTGGTTCCCACTCGTCGATTTTGAATTTTTTATTAATCCGCTGGACTTCTTCTGTCACTGCTTTGTTATATTCCCGATTTTTCTCTCCGACTTCACGGCTTTCCGGAGCGATTTGCACGAATGTCAATTGTTTTTTGTAATGGGGGTGCGCGTCCAGAAATGTTTCCAGCCCTTTTAATCTCTCTATGATGCCTTTCGTGTAATCAAGTCTGTCCACACCGAGTCCTATGTATTTGGTTTTTACTTTGAGCCACGGCAAACTGTTTTTATTTGGTTTGCCTTCCGAGGCGGTGTCCTTCAGGCCGTTGGTGAAGGCGACACTCACAGGGAATGGTTTTATGTACGATAGGTGATTTCCCCGGCTGATTGAGAAACGCTCAAGATCAATGAGCGCTTCAACCTCTTTACCAATCGTTTCAATGAAGTTATTGCAATGCTGTTGGGTATGGAAACCGATAACGTCTGCCCCGAGCATGCCTTCAAGAATTTCCTTGCGCCACGGGCAAATACTAAATTGCTCCGCGGACGGCCATGTGATATGCCAGAATAATACGACTTGCGCGTCCGGCCTGTTTGCCTTGATCATCTGCGGCAAGAGGGCGAAATGGAAATCTTGAATGAGAACAAGCGGTTGAGAAATATTTTTAATTTCAGCCAGAAGGCTTTCGGCAAAGATGCCGTTGACACGCTTATAAGCCAGCCAGTCTTCCTTTCTGAAAACGGGGCGCGTGTGCGTGTGAAGACATAAAGGATAAAGAGCTTCATTGGCAAACCCCACATAGTAACCTTGTATATCCGCGTCACTTAGCCATACCCGCTTGAGTGTATATTTGGGCTCATCGGGAGGGACTGCTATTTTATTATGTTCGTCCACCGTTTGCCGGTCACCGGTGCCGCTTCCGTGCGCGAGCCACAAGCCGCCACAGGCCTTCATCATTGGTTCAATTGCCGTTATCATTCCGTGCGCGGTCATTGAATAGAAAATTTTGTTTTTGACCTTGTTGTGAATGTAAGGTTCGCGGTTTGAGACAACAAAAATCTCTCTGTCTTTTAGATGGGCTTTGGTGAATTCTTTCAGCCGCTCGGCTGTCCACGGCGTATCTAGTTTCTCCATGCGCATCCGGGCTTCTTCGCTTGCCGATGACCGGGCTTGCAGCAAACTCTGGCTAATCTTAGATATCTCGTGAGCTAACGGCTTGAAAAAAGAAGGGCCTTTGATTGGCTTGATGAAATCATCACTTCGTCCAGTTCGAGCCGATTTAATTGACTCGGCAAGTCTGTTTATGGGCTTAAAAATAATCCACCGAACAAGCAAGATAACAATGGTAGAAAATAAAAACACTTGCACAAGCAGTCTAAACAAATTACTGCCCCAAATCTGATTGACGCTGGAATCAATGTAGCTCGCGTTTTGCGCCAGCATGAAAGCTCCTACCACTGTGTCATTTTGACGAAGCGGCTCAACAAAAACATACATGCTCTTGCCGTCAATTTTCAGAAAGTTCCCTCTTGGTTCGTCACGGTCCATGACGTCGGAAACAAGGTGCGGTTGGTCAATTATGGTTTGGGGCAGTCCGGCCGAAGTCGCCACGGGCTTCTCTTTGTTGTCATAAACGGCCAGTCCGACCAGCCGCTCGCGATTGGCAAACTTGTCAACTATTTTCTGCAAAGCCTCCGTTGAGTGGCCGGTATAGTAAAGTTCCACCGATTCCTTCAAACTGTCCGCCAGCAAGTGGGTTCTATACTGCAAATCGGCCGTCAGGGACAATTGCTGCTGGTTGGCCTGCGTCAGAGTAAATGCAAAAGCAATCGCGCTCACCGCGATAATGACGCCTACGATAATAAACAATAATTGCTTCATGGATTATTAAATAAAA
>JACPHR010000029.1 GCA_016188455.1 Candidatus Tayloriibacteriota bacterium
ACAATTATCGCGGGGTTTCCAAATATCATTTCCCGATGTATCTTAAAGAGGTGGAGTACCGATTCAATCATCGAAACGACAACTTATTCAAACTCTTTATCAGCGTCTATTTTGGTTACGTTTCCGTCTAATTACCTAAATTAAAGCATTCCTTTGCATAAGTTCCTGGAAAATTAATTTGTATCCGCCCAGTATATCGCAAACCTCCAAACTTGCAAAATAACTCTTTTTAATTAAGATTGCATATGGAGTTTCTTTCGCAAAACACATAAAGAAAGGTTCAAGATGAAACCGATACCGAAACAAGTAGAACCAGTTTTTCTGGAAGGACTGAAGTTAATTAGCCGGGGAAAAGTCTGCGAGCTCTATACCGGCCTTCCGGGGAGGCCTGATCTGGGCCTTAAGGTCATCTCCGACCGAGCGAGCGCCCATGACATCATCCTTCCCTTCCCTGTGCCGAACAAAGGTATTTACCTCAACCTTATTGATTGGTGGTGGCGGCAACAAATGCCGTGGGTGAGACATGACGTAGTCGCTATCGGGCCAAAGATTGACGAGTATCTGCCAAAAGAGCATCGGGGCAAGCCGAATCTCCATCGCCGTGCGAGAATTATCAGTCTCCTTCAAGCGCTTATGGTGGAGCTGGTCTTCCGCTGGCTCTTGACCGGCACAGGGTTGAAAAAGTACAGGCAAAATAAAGGCGTCGTCTGCGGACAAAAACTGGTGGACGGACTGGTGGAATGGAGTGAAATCAATCCTTCGGTTGCCACGCCAACCACCAAAGACCCCGATGGCCACGATGTCCATATGGACCTTGATGAAGCTGTCAGACGTTTCGGAACGAGCCCTTTTGAACTCACTCATCCCTTATTTGAAGTTGGCAGGAGAATCGCGGCAACGCATGGAATCATGATAGCTGATACCAAATTTGAGGTTGGCCGAAACGAGCGGGGTGAATTGGTCCTTATTGACGAAGTTCTGACTTCGGATTCAAGCCGTTTCCTTCCCGAGAAAGAAGTACAGATGGCTCGGACAACCCCGGGTTACAAACCGGCATCGTTTGATAAACAGCCGATACGGGATTACCTCTTAAATGTCCTGGGGGTCGGCGCAGAAACGCCACTTACTGACGAAGTGATTGCAAATGTCCACAATCACAGGTACCCCGATGATATTGGCGAAGAGACGACTGCGCGGTATGAGAAATTACACAAAATGCTTACCGGCATGACGGCCGTGGGACACCTGGGTACTTTGGGTTGAGTTCCAAGTAAAATTACTCGAATCGAGCCTTAAATGCGGCTCGATTTTTTTATACAGAGACGCGAATTCTAAAGCTTGATTACTTTTTCCCACGGCAATCCGAGCTTGCCAAAATGCCCGTAGGCGGCCGTCTGCCGGTATATGGGACGCAGAAGATTGAGCCGCTCAATGATTTTCCGAGGGCGAAAATCAAAATGTTTCCGCACCAGCGCCGAAAGGTCTTTGCCTTTTTCATCCACCGCGTATACCATCAAAGGTTCAATGTGGCCAATGGCGTAAGCGACCGAAACCAAACATTCTTTGGCGTAGCCATTCGCCACCAGATTTTTTGCCACGAAGCGGCACATGTAAGCGCCGGAGCGGTCAACTTTGGTCAAATCCTTTCCGGAAAAACAGCCTCCGCCGTGTGGAATGAGCCCCCCGTAAGTGTCCACCATAATTTTCCGGCCGGTAAGCCCGGCGTCAGCTTCAAAGCCGCCCGGCACGAACGAACCGGTGGGATTGACGAGAATTTCAACTCCTTTGGCGAGCGGGCCTAGCGTGGGTCGGATTAATTTTTCCGTAATAGTTTTCTTTATTTCGGCGTGCGTAATCCCTTTGGCATGCTGGCAACTGACCAATACGGTCCTGATTTTCCCGCCATGAAAAGTAATCTGGGTTTTGCCGTCGGGCTTAAGCCACTTGACCGCGCCGCTAGTCCGCAATTTCTCCAGACCTTTGGCAAGTTTGTGGACCAACACCACGCCAAGCGGCAAAAACTCCGGCGTCTCGTCGGTGGCAAAACCGTACATAATGCCCTGGTCCCCCGCCCCGCCCGTGTCCACCCCTTGAGCGATATCCGGCGACTGCTGCACTATAAAAACTTGAATGTCCAACTTCTTGTTATAGCCTATGCTTTTGTAGACGCTGGCCGCGATTTTTTTGTAATTGACTTTGGCTTTAGTAGTCACTTCCCCGCCCAAAACCAAATGGCCGTGACTGCCGAAGGTCTCCACCGCCACTCGGCTCTTCGGGTCTTGTTTCAAACACTCGTCTAAAATGGAGTCCGAAATCTGGTCGCAGACTTTGTCCGGATGCCCCGAGGTGACACTCTCCACCGTGTACGTGCCGTTTGAATTTTTTTTCATATTTTGGAAATTAGATTAGTAATGAGAAATTAAAAAATCTTTCCCTTTAAGGAAAGACTTTGCGACATTATCTTCCCCTAAACGGGATTGGGTTGAGCACTTTATCCCTCGACTTCGCTCGGGACAAGTTGCTGGATGGGTCGTAAAGCCAATGACTCTCGCCATCCTCTTGATAACTATTGATTTGTGATAAAAGTATAATACTGTAGGGGGGAAAAGCAATAACAGTAACTGCTTTGGAATAAAAAAGCCGGCTCGTGTCAAACGAAACCGGCATCTTGTCTGCGACCGAAAAGAAAGAACGGGGCTGGATGCGGGTATCACCGTACTGCTTGGAAAGGTCGCAGCCCACTTAACGCGACCTTTTACCTATCAGTTCCCAAAACAACTGATAGAGCCAGTTCCCAGGAGGCTCAAGGTTCCGCAGATAAGTCCGGCCCGCTGCTCACGCGTCTGTGCCTGTGCCCGCACACCAAACGCAGGTTGTCAGTCGTCAGGACAATCCCCCACCCAGCTCCAAAAATCAACTTATCACAACCGCGAAAAATATGCAAGAAACTTGGCTGTGATACAATACTGTGCCATGAGAACTTCCCATTTTCGTGTCTATTCGTTTACATTCGCTCCGCCTGCCAAAGCCTGAGCTTTGCGATGGCGGGCAGGCATAATTTTCAATTTCAATGCCAAATAATCTTCCGTCTTAAAATTTCGTATCCTTTCGTATATTCGTATCTAAATTGTCGTATTATGAAAAAGGTGGCCATTTTTGACGTTGACGGCACGCTCTTCCGCTCCAGCTTCTTGATTGAGCTAGTGGAAGCGCTCGTGGCGCGCGGCGTTTTTCCGAAGCAGAGCCGTAAAATGTATGAGCGCCAATTTAAGCTTTGGCTCGGCCGCGAGGGAAGCTACGAGGCCTACATTGAAGCGGTGGTGGAAACTTTTATGAAGCATCTCAAAGGCGTCGCCTATGAAGATTTTGAGCGGGTGGGCCTGGAAGTGGTGGAGGCCAACAAAAATAAAATTTACCGCTATCCCCGAGACCTGGCGAAAAAACTCAAGCGCCGGGGCTACTTTCTGCTGGCAATTTCACAGTCGCCGAAGGGCCTCTTGGATACCTTTTGCCGGCGGCTCGGTTTTGACAAGGTCTACGGCCGTTTCTACGAGCTCGGGCCTTCGGACAGATTCACCGGCGAGGTCGTGGACCTGCACCTCATTGCCAACAAGGCAAACATCGTCCGCCGAGCAGTCGCCAAGGAAAGACTGTCACTCAAAGACTCGTACGGCATCGGCGACACCGAGGGCGACATCCCGATGCTTGAACTGGTGACGCACCCGATTTGCTTTAACCCGAACCAAGCCCTCTATCGCTACGGCAAATTAAACGGCTGGAAAATTGTGGTGGAACGCAAGGATGTGGTGTATGAGATGAGATAAATGGTTTGCCCCGCCCCGTCCGCGGCGGGCGGGGCGGGGCATGATACAATATTTTTGTGAAAAAAATCTTCGGCATTGAGAAAAATGTTTTCTTCCTGGGGCTGGTGAGCTTCTTCAACGACTTCTCAAACGAGATGATTGTTTCGGTTTTCCCGGCGTTTTTCAGCTCGGTTTTAAAGTCCGGCGCGGCCTCTCTTGGATTCATAGAAGGACTAGCCGACGGACTCTCAAACCTTACGAAAATCTTCTCCGGCCGTATTTCTGACCGCATACAGAAAAGAAAAAGGCTCGCGCTCTTTGGCTACACGCTTTCGGTCGCCACCCGTCCCTTCTATCTTGTCTCATCGAGCGCGGCTCATGTGCTTGGCATCCGCGTCGTTGACCGAATCGGCAAAGGCATCCGCGAGGCGCCGAGGGACGCGCTGCTTTCCCTTTCCTCTCCGGCCGGAGCAGTCGGAAAATCATTCGGTTTTCATCGCATGATGGACTCGGCTGGAGCAATTTTGGGCCCGCTCGGGGCTTTTCTTATACTGCACTCTCTTCCCGATTCTTTCAACACGGTTTTTACGGTAGCTTTTTTGTTAGGCATTATGGCGCTCTTTTCCTTCGCGTTTATAAAAGAGGTGCCAGTCGCGCATTATCAAGGAGAAATAAAAAAAATGCGTTTGCGCCTGAAACATCAGACCAAAGAATTCAAAAGTTTTTTATTGGTCATCTTCGTGCTCTCGCTTGCCAACCTGCCAGTGGCGCTTCTTTTGCTTCGTACCAAAGACCTCGGGCTCGAAACAAGCTACATACCTCTGTTCTATCTTTTTTTCAACCTCTCGTTTACCGCATTTTCCTATCATGCGGGCAAAGTGGCGGATAGAATCGGGGACAAGCCGGTAATCTTGGGCGGCTATCTGCTTATCGCGCTTGCCTACCTTTTGATGATTTACGACCACACGTTGACCGCTCTTGCCGTCGGCTTTGCAATTCTTGGCATTGGGTACGCGCTGACCGACGGCATACAGCGCTCCTTCGCGGCGCGGCTCACCATTGCCGAAGAGCGCGGCAGCGCCTACGGACTCTTAAACGCCGCCATCGGCTTCGGCGTGCTCTTTGCCGGCATCGTCGGCGGATTAATTTGGCAGTACTTCGGCGCGGTCTCCGCGCTCACGCTTTTTCTTGGCCTCATCCTCGTAGCGCTCATCGGTTTCGGCTTGCTAAACCCCGCCAAGCGTTAAACCGTTCTGCATTTTCGACTTTACATCCTCAATCTTTTTTCCTTCACTTCCACCGGCTTATTCGCGCGAATGGTTCAAGAGAAAAAATAGCACGCGCAGGAAGGGGCGAGAAGGAAAAACAGAAGTTACAACAAACGAAGCACGTAATCCGTAATCCGGTGCGGCGAAGAAGACAGGCTGTACCACATTTGAAGGCTTCGCTGTTCACGTTCTACCAATTCGGCGGCATACAAAACTGCCAAGTGTTTGGATGTGGCTTTGAAAGACAAACGCAAAATCTCGGCGAGTTCACCTACCGTCCCCTCTGAATGCTTTTTAAGATACGAAAGAATGGCGAGCCTGCGCCGATTCCCTATTGCCTTAAGAACTCTTTCAAATTTTCTAAAATCATTCATTCTTTTATTGTACCATTCGCGCGAATAAGTCCATAGCGGAGTGTGAGTGGATGTAAAGTGCAGAATTAGAATTATTTTTTGCGCTTTGAGCGCCACCCGTCTATTTTGGCGCGGTGACCCGAGAGAAGAATTTTCGGTACGCGGTATTTTTTGCCGTGGTATTCAAAAACTTCGGGACGGGTATAGACATCCGAACTAGCGACGCGCGACTCTTCAATTGAATTAAAATCTCCTAGAACGCCCGCCACCTGACGCGAGATGGCGTCAATCATAATCATGGCCGGCAGTTCCCCGCCGGTCAGCACATAGGGTCCCACCGAAACTTCTTCTGCCTTCATTCGCGTCATTCGCCCTGATTCGCGGATTGATGTCGTGTTTATAACTTTCTTCACCCGTGCGTCTATGCCTTCGTAGCGGCCGCAGATGATAACAATGTCGGTGCACTTCCGTGCCAACTTTTTACCGTACTCATTAGTGAATTGTTTCCCAGACGGGCTTAACCAAACCATCTTAACATTTGACTTTTGACTTTTGACTTTTGACTTTCTTGAACCCTGAATCCTGAATCCTGAATCTTTCAAAACGGCTTCTACAGCTTTGATTACCGGCAGTGCTTGAATCACCACGCCCGGTCCGCCGCCGTAGGGTTTTTTATCTATTCGCCTGTCTTTTTTCTTTCCCGCCCCTCGACTTCGCTCGGGGTAAATAAAATCGCGCGGGTTGTAAAATTTTACCCTGATTTTTTTATCCTCAATCGCCCGCTTCAAAATGGACTCCCCGAGGTAGGAATCAAAGGCCCGAGGAAACAAGGTAACGATGTGGAAAGTCATATACGCAATAGTAAATAGAAAATAGTAAATAGTAAATAGAAGAAGGGAAAAAATTTAATGAACTACCGCTGTTTTCTCTCATAAAAAACCCCCGAAAGGCGAACCTTTCGGGGGTGTGAGTAATCTGACCTTCAAATCAGTAAGCGACTGCGGCGGTTTCAAATGCCACGCGAATCTCGTCCGCCACTGATACGATATCATTCTGCGCGACCGAATAGCGAATATAGGGGTTG
The DNA here is from genome assembly GCA_016188455.1 of Candidatus Tayloriibacteriota bacterium. Lineage (GTDB taxonomy): Bacteria > Patescibacteriota > Minisyncoccia > Phycocordibacterales > SIBU01 > SIBU01. The sequence continues at coordinate 6,509 of JACPHR010000029.1, forward strand.
AAATCAACCCCCACGATTCCCACTCGTTCAATCATAAGCGAATTGAAGTGCTCGGCGTTCTTCACTGCCTCTCCAAACGCCATCCTCGGGGCATGCCAGAGCGAGAAAAATCCGGCTCCCGGCTTGCACGCAAGGCGCATGCGGCAGTTCGTAAGGATATTGATGAAACAATCTAACCGACTGTTATACTCGCTGCTCAGCGACTCAATGAGATCAAAATGATTTTCAACGAGACGAAGTAGTCCGGCCGCCATAGGCGCCGCGAATCCGCTGTCGGTATTTCCTTTGATGCGGGCAACGTCGGCGATGAAGTCGGAAGAGCCGACCATCGCGCCGACCCGCCAGCCCGTGCAGTTTCCAAGCTTGGAGCCGGAAAATGCCTCGGCCCAGGAGAGTTCTGGAAATTCGCACGCCACATCAGTGAGAGTGCAATGACTCGCGCTGCTTGCCAGTCCGGCGTATGCCGCATCGTTCCAGATACGGATATCATGTCGCTCGCAGAAGTGGCAGAGCAAAAGCAGCCACTCCATGATTGCCACCTGTCCGGACGGATTGTGCGGATAGTTCATCATGACAAGCTTCGCCTTGAAATCTCCGCTGCCGATATCCTTCGAAATCTGAAACAGGTCATCAGGGAAGAAGCGGAAATTATTGGCGGGGCCAAGCTTAAGCGAGTGATGATACAACAGTTGACCAAGATACCCGGCGCACCAGTCTTTTGGAGTGGGATAGCCGGGATCAGTCGTCGTTGCCACCTGAAGGCCGAAGGATTCCTTCGCGCCGCATGCAAACGGAATGAGCGGAATCATCGGCTTGATGCCGGGAATGGGGAGAAACGAGAGTTCCTTCCGCTGGCTCAAATCAATTTTCACATGCGTCTGCACGAATCGGCGAGCGAAATCAGGCACGCCGGGACTGCCGTTGTCCTGATATTCATGCATGAACTCATCCTCTGAGAGCACGGCAGTCGCAGCGGCAGTTCTAGCTTCGAGAAAGGCCGGCCCGGAGGGCTGGCCGATGGAGAGCTTGATGATTTTTCTTCCCGCTTTTTCTGCCTCCGCAGTTTTCCGCTTGATTCGCTGAAACAGGTTTTCACCGGCTTCGGACAGTCTGGATTTTCTCATTTTGGTATTTCCTTTTTGTTTGGTTGATTTACAGAGTTAGAGTTTTCGGTTCAAACCGAAGGGTGGCGCGAAGGTCGTTGTCGGTCTCCGCCCGCCGAATCAGTTCAACCGTGCCGTTTCTACGCAGGAGCAATTCCTTGGGACGAGTGCGGCCGTTGTAGTTGAAGCCCATGGCAATACCGTGGGCTCCGGTATCGTGGGTGACGATAAAATCACCTTTTCCTTCGCCGACTTGTATTTTAGGAAGCTCCCGGTCCGTCGCCAGTCGATCGCAATTTTCGCAAATCGAGCCGACAATGTTAACAATCTCGGTGCCTTGTTCAGTGCCTCGTGATTTACCGTCCCGGTCTAGCACCGTGATGTGGTGATACGCGTTGTACATGGCCGGGCGCATAAGCGCCGGCATGCCGGCGTCAACTCCAATGTGCGTCTGATAAATGTCCTTGCGGTTAATCGCCCGCGACACCAAAACGCCATGGGGACCGGTCATGTATCGGCCGCTTTCCATGTAGAGCTTGGGTAGCCAGTTATGATCCTCGGCAAAGTTCGAAAAAAGTAATTCGCACTCCTGACCGAGCTTCTCAATGTCGAATTCCTCATGTTCCCCGGGAATATACGGGATACCGATGCCGCCTCCCATATTGACAAACGAGAGGCAGATACCAAGCTCTTGATGAAGAATAAGAGTCGCGCGCAGAAGCATGCGAACCGTTTCCACCATGTACTGATAGTTGCGCTCATTTGAGCAGACCATGGTATGCAAGCCGAACTTCGTCTCCCCGCGTTTGTTGGCCATGCGGTACGCGGATATGAGTTGATCCCATGTAATTCCGTACTTTGCTTTCTCCGGCTCTCCGATGATGGAATTGCCGGTACGTTCCTTCCCGGGATTTAACCGGAAGCAGATAATTTCGGGAAACGGCTCGGGCACTTTAGCGATAAGACTCACGTCATCAAGATTGATGACGCAGCCGCCGTCCGCCTGCGCCGCCCTGAATTCATCCTGCGTCGTGTTGTTTGACGTGAACATAATCTCTTTCGGCGTCGCGCCGGCTTCGCGCGCCAGCTCAAGCTCAATCTTTGAACTGCAATCAAAGCCGAAACCGAGCCGGTGCATGATGGAGAGGATTGCGGGATTCGGCAAGGCTTTTACCGCAAAGTATTCGCAAAATCCAAGACAGCCAGCGAAAGCGTTTTTGAGCCGCTCCCCCGTTTCTTCAATGCCGATTTCGTCATAGACATGAAAAGGTGTTTTGAATTCCCGGGCAATCGCCGGCAGGTGAGGAAAAAGTCGTTCCTCAAATTTTTTTGACATGGGCATAGGTTTTCTCCTGTTGATGGTTGGACTGTGATTAACGATCAGATTGACAAAGACCTACTGGCAGGTCTCCTGCCAAATCTAGCCACACCCTACAGATAAAATGAAAGAAGTCAAGCTGGCGTAAGGCCGTTAAGAAAAGAAAAAATGCCGCGTGATTCCTAAGAACCAAGCGGCATCAGAGCTTTATGAAACGACTGGCATTACTGAGGTAGCGCCAGCACGTCCCGCATATCGTAGAGGCCGGCGCTTTTGCCGAGAACCCACCGAGCGGCCCGCAAGGCGCCGTTGGCGAAGGTTTCGCGGCTTGAGGCTTTGTCGGTTACCAATTCCCACGGCGACTTCAATACCAGGATGGTTTGGTACGCATGCGAGCAACGCTTTTCCCATACGGCCTTTACAACCGTTGATGATAATCTGCATATACTCTTCTTTCTTTGATCTTTACCGACTCTGTTTCCGAACCAAAACGAATACTATACACATGTGTTGATTTTGTCAAAAAGAAAAGCGGCGAGGTAATCCTCGCCGCTTTTCTTTTTGCTATTCACAATTCTTGAATCCTGATTCTTGATTCTACCTAAATCTTAAGGTCTTCAAGCGATTCGTCTACCGTCTTACTCGCCTTGATCTCGCGGGGCGGCGCTCCTTCCGGCTCGTTAATCTTCAGGTTGACGCGGGCATTGTTCTTCATGCCGACGACCCGAAGCAGAGTGCGGATGGCTTTCGCCGTGTTGCCCATTCGGCCGATGATTTTGCCCATGTCGGCGGGATTGAGCGAGAGCGTCAGAAGCACTCCCATCTCGTCAACCGTCCGGACGATTTTAACATCGCTCGGATTATCAACAAGCGCCTTAACCACGTACTCAAGGAATAAAACATCACCTTCCTGTTTCATAGCGGTGTATTTTGATTTTTAATCTGGAAATTTACGCCCCGAAAATTTTCGCAAAAATTTAAGGGGTAAACAGTCGTTTCGACCGATTATGCGGTAATAATCTGTTCCGCTTTGCTTACGTACTGCTGGAGAGTAGTATAAAGCATCAAGTAAAAAGTATCAAGCGGCGAAAAGCCCCCGCTAAGCGGGGGCTTTTCTTATTTGATTCTAAGCCTTCACCTCCTCTTTCGGAGTCTCGGCTTGGGCTACGGCCTCGGCTGTCGGCTCTGCTTTATTTTCCTCCTGCGGTTGGCTACCCGCCCCATTAGCCGCTCCGGCTTTTTCGGGGTCGGTGGCCGGTTGTTTCGCCTCTTTCGCAATCGGCCGCTTCTTCGGCAACACATTAATCTTTTTGCCTTCAATTACTTTGGCGTGCAGCAGAAAATTATGGAGCGTGCCGGAAAGCCGAGCCCCTTTTGAGAGCCAGTATCTTACCCGCTCCGCATCAACCAGTTTGCTTTTATCGTCGCGCGGGTCGTACGAACCGAGCACTTCAAGAAACCGCCCGCTCTTGGCGCTGTGCCTGGCATCGGTCAACACCACCCGAAAGGTCGGGATGTGTTTTCGGCCCACGCGCTGTAACCTGATTTTTAGCATAAACGCCATACTAACAAACTGGCTCGGTAAGGTCAAACTTCAAACGGTGGCTTAAAATCGGCACTTCTGCTACAATGCCATAGCTGTGAAAAAATATCAAAAAATCAAAACGGCAAAAGGCTCCGGGGAAACACTGCGGGGCGTCGTCCGCATTGCCGGCAAGGGCCTGGGATTCGTGGAGGCGGAAGGTTTCAAAGAGGACATCCTGATTGAAACGGAAAATCTCAACACCGCCCTTCACAAAGACGAAGTGGCAGTCGCCCTTCTGCCAAAACCTAAAAACCAAAGGCTCTCCGGTAAAGTCGTGAAAGTCGTCAAGCGCGCCAAGCACCGGTTCGTCGGCACTTTGGAGTCCGAAAAGGGCAAGTTTTTTCTTGTGCCGGACGACAAAAAAATGTACAAAGACATTCTAATTCGCCCCGGCAAAAACACCAAGGACGGTTTGGGAATGAAAGCGCTGGCCGTAATAAAACGGTGGCAGGACCCGAAGAAAAATCCCGAGGGCGAACTTGTCAAAGTCATCGGCCGCAAGGGCGACAACGACGCCGAGATGGCGGGCATTGCCCTGGAAAAAGGTTTTGATGAAAGCTTCCCCGAAGCGGTGGAACGGGAAGCGGAAAACCTGGCTCGGCGGGCCGGAAAAATTACCGCCGAGGAGTTGGCGAAACGCCGCGATTTTAGAAATACTCTCACCTTCACCATTGACCCCGTTGACGCCAAAGATTTTGATGACGCTATCTCGTTCCGAGAAATCCCAAATCACAGAGACCAAATCCCAAACTACGAAATCGGCATTCACATCGCCGACGTCTCGCACTTTGTCCGGCAAAAAACCGAGCTTGACCGCGAAGCGAGGAAGCGTGGTTTCTCCGTCTACCTCGTTGACCGAACCATTCCCATGCTTCCCGAAGCACTGTCAAACAATATCTGCAGTTTGAAACCAAACGAGGACCGGCTGACGTTTTCCGCCGTGTTCATAATCAACAGTGGCGGCATGGTCAAAGAACGTTGGTTTGGTAAAACCGTCATCCATTCCACAAAACGCTTCACCTACGAATCTGCCCAAGAACTTCTCAATCAAGGTTATATAGGTCAGACCTATCCGCAATCTAAGATAGGTCTGACCTATAAAAAAGAACTTCAGACGCTCAACCGCCTCGCCCAAAAAATGCGCGAAAGAAAATTCAAAGCGGGCGCCATTGATTTTGAGCAGGACGAAATCCGTTTTGAGTTGGACGGCGACGGAAAACCGGTGCGAATTTACAAAAAAGAGCGCTTGGCTACCCACAAGCTCGTTGAGGAATACATGCTTCTGGCCAACCGCGAAGTGGCCGAGTTTATTTACAAAACGCGGGAGAAGCGTAAAAGTCAGGAGCCTTTTATTTATCGCGTCCACGACATTCCCGACCGGGAAAAAATCGCCGAGCTTGGCATCTTCCTCCGGGCGCTCGGCCACGCCCTGCCAGACTCGGGCGGCAAGGTTTCCTCCAAAGATTTGCAAATGCTTTTCAAACAGCTTGAAGGCCGCGCCGAAGAGTCAATGATTAAAACGGCAACCCTCCGCTCTATGGCCAAAGCGGTTTATTCCACTAGAAATATCGGGCATTTCGGCTTGGCTTTTACATACTACACCCACTTCACCTCCCCCATCCGCCGCTATGCCGACCTTTTGGTGCATCGAGTATTAGAGCATCATTTGAACGGCACGAGAATCCCGCCGCATGAATGGCAAAGCTATGAAAAAATGGCGCGGGAAAATTCCGAGCAGGAAATCGCGGCGGCCGAAGCCGAGCGCGATTCCAAAAAATACAAGCAGGTTGAATACATGCGGGAAAGAATCGGCCAAAGCTTTGAAGGCGTTGTCTCCGGCGTAACCGAGTGGGGCATGTACATTGAAGAAAAGGAGACGCGCTGCGAAGGTATGGTCAAGCTCCGCGACCTCGGCGACGACTTTTACCTTCTGGATGAAAAAAATTACTGCTTGGTCGGCGAAAAAACCAAAAAGCGATTCGCCATCGGCGACTCGGTGCGTTTCAAAGTGGCCGGCGCGGACTTGGAGCGGAAAACCTTGGACTATGCGTTGGTGCAAAACTAGAAAATGCTCAAGCGCGCGAGAAAAAACAAAAAGTATGAACAGAAAAAACCCGACCAATAAATCGGTCGGGTTGGTAAGTTAAATTACGCCGAGACGCCTAGCCGGCGGCCGAGAGCGATACGGCACAGGGCGCGGCGAAGTGTGGTGCCTGCCTTTCGGCGTCAACCTCCGCCATTACGGCGGCAAGAGACTCGGGATGGTCAATCCTGAAAACTTTGTCTTGCCCGTCGAAAAAAGTCAGTGTCGGCCCCGCCATGTTATCACAGGGCAAAACGATGGCATTGAGCGGCCAGCTGTCAAAAAAACGCCGGTAGGTTTCTCCAAGTTTGACGCAAACATAACCGGGGGGCGTCAGACCGGAGGTGAACATTTGATTGGGGTGGAGTTCTGAAACTCTGACTGCTGTGGTCTTCATTTTAATTTTGGTTGATTGATTTTTGTGGAACTGAAACCCTGAATCCTTTATAGCATAAAAAGAAAACAGCCGCAACAAGCTCAAAGCCAAGGCAAGGCATAAATTAAATCTGTGTTTGCCAGTGTTCTACTATCCTGGCGATCGCCTGAATGGTAGAAATGATGCGTAAGTAAGACTGAAGCTGCCAGAAAACACCGGTCATCGGTTCATTTCGCCACCGCCACCGCGTCGTCAAAAGCGATGGAAAGCATCTTAGAGACGCCGCCGGCGCCCATGGTAACGCCGTAGAGTAGGCCAGCATGGAACATGGTTTCGCGGTTATGAGTGATAAGAATCAGTTGGGAGAGCTTAGCAAGATTTTCAATCATATCGCCGTACTTTTTAGAATTAGCTTCATCCAGGGCGGCGTCGGTTTCGTCAAGCACAATAAAGGGTGGCGGATTGACCTGGGAAATGGCGAAAAGCAGGGCGATTGAGGTAAGAGCGCGTTCACCGCCCGAGAGCATCATCAAGCCTTTGATTTTTTTGCGCGGCAAACTGACTTCAATCTCAATACCCTCCGAAATTTCGTCGGGCTCCTCCGATGAAATTTCGGAGGGCAAGCCCTCTGCCGTAAGGTCAAAGTCAGTATCGTTTTTCTTTTTCTTCGCTTCTTTCACCACTTGAAGACTGGCGCTGCCACCGCCGAACATCAGAGTGAAAAACCGTTGAAATTGGCTGTTGATTTTTAGCACCCCCTCGCGAAATTCGTGGTCAAGCTTTTCTTCAAGTTCGGCTATAATGTTTTTAAGCGAAGCGGCCGATTGCGACAAATCCCCCAATTCGCTTTCAAGAAAGCCGTCGCGCTCGGCCGTTTCCTTGTATTCCTTGAGAACCTCTTCCCCGCCCCCGGCGCCCGCTTCCTCAATTCTGATTTTCATTTTTTCTATCAAGCGGCGGCGGTCATCCTGAAACGGCCGGGCTTCGGCCGCCATTGCCGCCCCGCTTAGCGGGGCCCCTTTCTCATCCGCAATCACAAAGTCCTCAAAGCGCAACGCCTCCCGGCCGAGAAGCGAAGCCGCTTCGTGCAACGCTCTTTTAAAATCGGCTTCAACGAGCGTCAATTTTTCTTCTCTCGCCTGGAGCGCGGTCAAAACTCCGCGAACAGTATTTTCCTCCGTCATAATCCGAAACATGTCCCGCTCGGCCGACCGGCTGGAATCTTTCTCCCGCTCAAGCCGCGCCTGCAAAGCGACGTAACTTTTGTGGAGCGCCATTTCACGCTCATGGCATAGCCGCAATTTTTTCTCCAAGCCTTCACGCTCCGCTCTGAGCCTTTGGACTTCCTCTCCCGACCGCCCCCATGACGAAGCGGTGTTTACATGTTTATACCGCCCGATAAGCTCCAAAAATGTCCGCCGGATAAAAACAAAAAAGGCCTCAACGGAACTTTCGTCGCGCCGATTTTCCAACTCTTTGATTCTGGTCTCAATGACGGCAACCACATTTTGCACGGCCGCCAGCGGCACGGTTTGACTGCCCTCTCGCGAAGCAGTCTCGCGTTCTCTTTTTAGTATCCGCTCCTCGCTCTCCATGGCGCCCTCGACGCGGCCAAGTTCGCGCGCCAGCTTGTCCTTCTCTCTCCTTAAAAGAGACAAGTCGCTTTCCAGCTTGATAGCTTCATCCGACTTGGCGTCGCGTCTGGCCGATTGCTCCAAAGTGCCGTTGACTTTGGCAAGCTCGCCCTGAAGCCGCTTCAGTGCTTCGCTCGGTTTCCGCTGCTCGTCGTCCAAGAGTTTTTTCTGATGCACCAGATAAGCGCTCTCTCGTTTGAAATACTCTTGGCAAAGTTTCCGCGCTTCTGCCTTGAGCTCAAACGTCCGCTCTATTTTCTCAACCTGTTTTTTCAAAAATTTAAGATGAGGGGCGATTTCCCGGCGGAGCGATTCCACCGACTTCATATTCTCCTCGGTTTTTAGAAGCTTGCGTTCGCTTTCTTCCCGCTTGTATTGATAAATTTTAAGACCCAAGGCGTCTTCAAGCATGTCCCGCCGCTCGCGGCTGTTGGCGTTTAAAATTTTGTCCGACTCGCCCTGGGAAATAATATGGTGGCCGGAGGCTCCGATATGGGCCGCGGCCAAAAGCTCAATAATATCTTTGAGCCTGACCTGAGTGCCGTTGACGGAATACTCGCTTGAAGCATCGCGGTAAATCACCCGCTCAATGTAAACCTCGTCAAAATCAACGTTAAGCAGACGCTTCCGGTTGTCAAAAATCACTTTCACCGAAGCGCGGTTGGCGCGGGTAGCGTTGCCGCCGCCGTTCCAAATCAAATCTTCCGTGCGCTTGCCGCGCATGGACTTTATGGACTGTTCGCCCAAGACAAAACTAAACGCCTCGGCAATGTTGCTCTTGCCAGAGCCGTTCGGCCCCACCACTGCCGTAATCGGCGTCGCGAAATTAAGCTCTGTCTTTTTGGCGAAGGATTTGAAACCGGTTAACTCCAAACTCTTTAAGTACATGACTAAAATAATAACATTTATAGGAAAAGAAAACCGCGCCTTTAATTTTTATCGAAAACAAAGAAACACTTTTCCTAATCCGTCCATCCCTTATTCGTGCGCCTGCCTGCCGGCAGGCAGGAATTAGCCGATGATAAATTTGAAATAATTGATTGACTTTTTATGAAAAAGGAATAACATAAAAACAGATTGTTTTGCCTGTTATGAAAAAGAAACTCCTTGAAAAAACCCTGCCAACCTATCGGATGGCAACAACAGCACACCACATTTCTGGCGATATTAGCCGAGATCAGCCGTCTCTCTGTATTATCAGGGAAGAAAACAGGGAATGGTTTATCGGCAGTTGGGTCTTCGGTCTAGGATTCTTCGGGGTAAGATTCCCAAAGCGCACAACCCGGAAACTCACCCCAGAGGAAATCAAAATGTATGATGGAATGTATGTAACCCTTCAACCTCACCCCATCAAAATCACGTAACCGCGTCGTAAACGGAAGTGCTTTCACAAATCAAAACCGGTCATCTCCGATCGGTTTTTCTTTTCTCAACTTGCAACTTTATAACTTTACACTTTCAAACTCGCTCTGAAATCATCGGATGATTTCAGAGCCACCCCTTCACCTTCAACCCCTGATGCGCCGCGCTCTGTTCCGCTTCCTGTTTGGACTTGCCCTCTCCTATAGCCACTCTGTCCCGACCGATTTCAACCGCCACCGTAAAGTGCTTGTTGTGGTCAGGGCCAGTTTCCTTGAGCACGGCGTACGAGGGCGTGATGCCATCAATTTCCTGCGCTTTCTCCTGAAAAAAACTCTTGGCGTCAAGCCAAGCTTTGTTGGCAACGATGCCTTCAATGAGCGAGAGAATGTGTTTTTTGATAAAGGCTTCCGCCGCGGCGTAACCCTGGTCAAGAAAGAGAGCGCCGATAAAAGCCTCCATGGTATTGGCCAAAATATACTGGCGCGCCCGCCCGACATCCTTGGCTTCGCCCCGACTAAGCAGGAGAAACTCATTCATGCCGAGCGAGGCGGCCACGTCGGAGAGGGTTACGGCGTTGACTAAGGCGGAACGGTAGGAGGTCAAATCGCCCTCGGTTTTATCGCGATACTTGTTGTACAGAAAGTAAGTGGCGACCAGCTCAAGCACCGCGTCGCCCAAAAACTCAAGCCGCTCGTTGTGTTCAAGCGCGCCCTGGCGGTTTTCATTGATGAAGGAACGATGAGTAAACGCCTTCTGAAGCAGGCTTTTATCCTTAAAAAATATGCCGAGCCGGTCTTCAAATTTTGCAAAATCCATGGTAGTAAAATTAGAATGTAAAAACGAAAATGGAAAGTGACAATATAAAAATTAAATGGAGTCAATACTGTCAATTTTTAATTCTCAGCTGTCATTTTCAACTTTAATTTTTCAATTTTGAATTGAGTAGAATGTTTACCGCTTTGGTGACAATCGGCAGAATATCGTTGTATAAATTAAGCGACACGATGTCCGCCATCTTAAACCATCGGGCGTCATCAAGACCGCCGGAGGAGCCCAGGGTGATGTTTTCAAACTTGGCTTCGGCCAAAAAATAATTCACCTGCTTCCTGATTTTGCCTTTGTCCGGGTCAGAAGCAATGTACTCGTTCTTGCCAAGCGCCTCTTTGATGACGACGTCAAGGCCGAGCTCCTCTTTCATCTCCCGTATCGTCCCCTTCTTTTCATCTTCGGCTTCTTCAATCTTGCCTTTAGAAAGCGTCCAATGGCCGAAGATGTCGTGTACCAAAGCCAGATAGATGTTGCCGCCGTCTTTGGCATAGACCACCGCCCCGCCGAGCTTCTGTACCGGCATTTTTTCGTAAGGCACTTCCATCTTCCGCTTGCCTTTTTTGGAAACGGCGTCCTTGCCGGGCTCGCCCAGTTCTTTGTAGACCGAGCCTAAAACGCCGTTGACAAACTTGCCGCTGTTCTCGCCGCCGTAAGTCTTGGCCAGTTCAATCGCCTCGTTGATCGCCACCTTCTCCGGCACTTCGCTTTTGTCGGCAAAGAGCAGTTCATAAAGCCCGATGCGCAAGATATTGCGGTCAATGATGGAAATTTTATCAAGCGGCCAATCGGGAGCGGCTTTTTCAATGATATTGTCTATGTCCCGACGCTTCTCCACGATGGAGAGCAGGAGCGAGCGCATGAAAGAGGTATCGCCGAGGCCGGGAGCGAATTCGCCGACGTCACGCTCCAAAATGGCCTCAACGTCGTCCGTTGGCCGCGCCCCTTTGAAATCCCACTCAAAGAGCGTTTGGAGAACTGTTGACCTTGCAAGGTGCCGATTAGCCATGAATGATTTTGTTAACGAACATTAGTGAGTTTTACAAAATCTTCACCCAGCACTTTCTAAGATTCTAAACAATGTTGTAATTGGGTATTGAGAGCAAGCTCTAAAGTACCGCCACATGTTAGATTTTTAGAAAGTGCTGGGTCAGGAAAAACATAGTCGCTTAGGCTCCTTGTTTTTCTCTGGCCTTCGCCTTCTTCGCTTTCTTCTCAATCTTGGCGTGCACATTAAGCACTTGCCTGCCCCGATACTTGCCGCAGGTGGTACAAACCCGATGGCGCAAAGCCATAGCGCCGCAGTCTTTACAGAGGGAAAATCGCGGCCCATTCAAAGCGAAGTGGGAGCGCCGATTGCCCCTATGACTCCTCGTGGCGCGCATTCGTACTACCATGGTTTGAAAGGATACACTATCTTGAAAAATTTGCAATCCCGTTAGAGGCCGCGAGGGCTCGCAGCGACCCTCTGCCTCTAACGGGACAAACAAAAAGGCAGGGTTGAACCTGCCTTAACTTCCTAAATCAATCTCAGCCCAAATCCGAATGAGCCGCCAAAATTTTACCGTAACGGCTCGCGACGGCCTTGTCCTTCGCCAGAAACCCGAGAGCGTGAATTAGCGCTTCTTGGTGAAACCGAAGACCGCGCTCATGCATCATCTCGAGCAGGGTCTCCGCCTCAAACCAAGTGGGCGGCCCCAGGGTTTCGCCCGGATGCTCAACCCCCGTTTTGGGGTCAGTCTTAGCCGGCTCGTCAAACGGCTTGGTCCGCAACTCGCCCCGCTTGATGCGGGCGAGAAAAACGTGCTTTTCGTGAATACCGCCGCCCTTGTCCGGGTCGCCATCGCATTGCTTGACCCAAATTGACTCCCCAGAGTTATCAAACTCAAAGTGGAAATCGTTGGGGTTAAGAGGCATTTCTTGATGCATGCCGTTGATTGCGGTCTGCGTCGGCTCCTCGCCCTTAATGCCCGTTTCGTTCGGGAAACGCCAGGTAGTCCAAGGGTTCCCATTCTTCTTCCGGGTGTACTGGAAAGCGAGAAATCTCACCTCACCGCCTTCAGACGGTTCCCAGAACACCACCATTGAAGAGTGGGTTACTTTCACCGGCTCTTTTGCCGAATTTGCCGAATCTTGCACATGCCCTCCATCGTTGGGGGTTTATTGTTTTTGGAGAGCAAAGCGCCGTGCGACAAAAGCACAGCAATCTCCTACTTGGCATAATATCATCTTACAAAATAAAGTCAAGTAGTTGGGGGGAAATCCCGGAAAACCCTTTGATTTCAAAGATTTTTTAAAAAACTGCGCCGATGGACGGCTGAGGGGCCGTTTTTTTTAAGCGCCTTATAATGCGCCCTCGTGCCGTAGCCTTTGTGCTTCTCAAAACCATAGGCCGGATAAAGCTTGGCCAGTTTTATCATGCGGCGGTCGCGCCTTACCTTGGCCACGATTGAGGCGAGAGCAATGAGCGGTTCGGTCTCGTCGCCGTCAATAATTGTTTGCTGACGGCGAAACGCCGCCGGCCCTTTGAGTCCGCCGTCAAGCAGAAGCCGACATTCATTGGGCGCGAGCGACAGTTTGCCTAAAGAACGTTTGACAGCCAGCCTAATGGCGTAAGCCAAACCTCTTTTGTCAATAACGGCGTGGCCGACAAATGAAGTCCGAAAATCGAGACGGCCTTTTTCAGCCGCCTCTTTAATTTTTTGGAAATACTCTTCTCTACGTTCCGTATCAAGCTTCTTGGAATCAAGAACGCGCTCATCTTTAAAAAATTTTAAAGCGTGGCGCCTCATTCTTTGAGACACGACACAAACACCGATGCAAACCGGCCCGGCCAAAGGCCCTCTGCCCACTTCGTCAATGCCAACCAGATACTTAACCATAACGCTACATAAGCCGACCCAAATGGCTTTATTCATTTGACGCAATTTCCTCCCGCAGTCATAACTCCGTATGAGGGGTCGTAAGCAAAATCAGTCCCGTCACAGGCCTTTACCCCGCCAAAAGTTTAATTAAGGTAAAGCCGCTTTTCTGCTTCATGGTAATTGAGATATCGGTGGAGCGCCGAGGAAAGGAACCAGCCCGGATAATCCGGCGTTGAGGGACAAGAAAAAATAGACGGCAAAAATCGAGGAAACGGCGACCACAAAGAGCAGGAAATAAATCGCTTGGGTTTCAGTGCGGACAATTTTATTCCGGACAAGGAAGCGCGCCAGAGGCGGCGGCTCGCCGCTTCGGACAATGCGGGAATAAAGAAGGGGTTGACGATTCATGTTTGCGTTTTTTGCCTGCTCGTAAAAACTCTAAGGTTGCTCGCCCAAAGCGTCTCCCAGCGCCGGAAACGCGCCCGGCGCGACGTTTTGGTCGGGCCGCACGCCGCTATTGAAGGAACTTTTGAGAACCCAGAGCGTCAAAAGAGTTGCGCAGACGGCAATACCGACCAGCGCGTAGTTCGCTTGCCTCTCGTTCTTCACTATGCCGGTCTTCAAAAGCAGTTTCACCAATGTTGGTGAGCCGCTAGGAGCCGGGGTAAAACGCTCCGTTGAATAACTATTCTCTTCAAATTGCACGTCAGACATGGTTTGCTTTAAATTATAGTATAATCAGCATTATATACCTTATTATGAGTACGAGTAAATTCGTCATCTGCATACCCACAGTCATTACCCCAGTAGTACAAAGCAAAACTTTGACTACGGGGAAGGTAGCTTTCAAATATAATAGCATGAAAAACTTTGTACATCTACACACGCATAGCCATTACAGTTTGTTGGCAGCCCTGCCAAAAGTGGACGAGTTAGTATCGGCGGCCAAGGCGGCTGGCATGACCGCTCTGGCGCTTACCGACAACGGCAATCTCTACGGGGCGATTGAATTTTATAAAGCCTGCAAAAGCGCGGGCATAAAACCGATTCTCGGCGTGGACGCTTACCTGGCGACCCGGGGCCGCTTTGACAAACAGGCCGGAGTGGATAACCGGCGAATGAGACTGGTGCTTCTGGCCAAAAATCTCGCTGGCTACAAAAATCTCATCAAGCTCGTCACCGCCGCCCATCTTGAAGGTTTTTATTACAAACCCCGTGTTGACAACGAACTGCTTGAAAAATACGGCGACGGCCTGGTGGCCGTATCGCCGTCACTCCGCGGGACGGTCTCGGAAGCTCTTAAAAACGGCGACCTCGGCGGGGCGCGCCGGCTAGCGGACCGGTACAAAAAAATCTTCGGCCCTGAAAACTTTTTTTTGGAAATCACCTGCCATCCGGAAATTGAAGGCCATGAAAAAAACATGGCGGCCCTTGAAGCTTTCGCCGCGGAGAGCCAAACGGCGCTCATGGCGGCGCACGACGTTTATTATATGACGCCCGGCGATAAAAAAGCCCGAGACACTTTGACGCTCGTCAACAGTAACGCCGAGTTGAGCGACCGAACTTTCGGCCCGGAAGACAACGGCGACTTTTCTTTCATCGGCGCGGCAGAGGCCGATAAATATTTCAAAGGCCGGCCGGAAGCCCTCGCCAACACGGCCAAAATAGCCGGCATGTGCAATCTGGAGCTGGTTTTGGGTAAATGGGTTTTTCCCAATTACCCGGCGGCGCCCGGCAAAACTCTTGACGATGAACTGCGCGCCCTAACCTACGACGGTCTGAAAACCAGAGGGCTCGAAGAAACTCCGGCAATCGTTGAGCGGATAGAACACGAATTGAAAGTTATCCGCGACAAAGGCTACGCGCCGTATTTTCTCGTTGTCTCCGACCTTCTGCGCCACGCCCGGCAGGAAAAAATTTTGAGCACCACCCGAGGCTCCGCCGCCGGTTCGCTCGTCTCCTACCTGGCATACATCAGCACCATTGACCCGATGGAATACAAACTGCCGTTTGAACGGTTCCTCAATCCCGAAAGGCCCAGCGCGCCGGATATTGACATGGACATCGCCGACACCAGGCGGGACGAATTGATTGAGTACGCCAGGCAAAAATACGGCACCGACAAAGTGGCCCAGGTCGGCACTTTCGGCACCATGATGGCCCGCGGCTCGGTGCGCGACGTGGCGCGGGCGCTCGGCCACCCGTATGGTCTGGGAGACAGAATTGCCAAGCTCATACCCATGGGCTCCCAGGGCTTCCCGATGTCCATTGACCGGGCGCTTGAGCTGGTGCCGGAACTGAAGGAAAGCTACCACAAAGAGGCCGAGGTCAAAGAAATTATTGACCTGGCTAAAAAAATTGAAGGCTGCGCCCGGCACATTTCGGTGCACGCCGCCGGCGTGGTCATCGCGCCCAGGCCTTTGGTGGAGTTCACGCCGCTTCAGTTTGACCCGAAAGGCGGAGGCCTGCCTGCCGGCAGGCAGGGTAAAATCATCACTCAGTACAACATGTACGTCATGGAAGACGTCGGCCTGCTGAAACTTGATTTCCTCGGCATCAAAAACCTTTCCATCCTGGCCGACGCCGTTTCGCTGGCAAAAAAACTGGAAGGCAAGGACATTGACATTGAAAATATCCCGCTCCACGACAAAAAAACTTTCGGCATGCTGACTTTGGGCATAACCGGCGGATTGTTCCAACTAAACGGCCAGGGGCTGACCCGCTACCTCAAAGACCTTCGGCCGACGAGCATTCACGACATCAACGCCATGGTGGCGCTCTACCGCCCGGGCCCCATGGAGTCCATTCCGCAATACATAGAACGCAAGCATAATCCGGCGCTCATCAAATATCTTGACCCTCGGATGAAAAAAATCCTTTCGGAATCCTACGGCGTCATCACCTACCAAGACGACGTCATGCTCATAGCCATTGAACTGGCCGGCTACTCGTGGCTTGAGGCCGATAAACTCCGCAGAGCCATGGGCAAAAAAATTCCGGCGGAGATGGAAGCCCAGAAAGAAAAACTTTTGCAGGGCCTGGTCAAAAACGGCATGACGGCAAAAAAAGCCGAGGAACTCTGGAAGTTGATTGAGCCCTTTGCGGCCTACGGCTTCAACAAAGCCCACGCCGCCAGCTACGGCAGAGTGGCCTATCAAACGGCTTACATGAAAGCCAACTTTCCGGCCATCTATATGTCGGCGGTCCTGACCGCCGAGTCGGGTGATGTGGAAAAAATCGCGGAGATTATCGGCGAGTGCAATCGGATGGGCATACAAGTCCTGCCGCCGGCCATCAATGAAAGTTTTGCTGGTTTCACTGTCGTAAAACCCGCAATCAACAATAACCAAGAAACAATAACCAAAAAAGAAAATGAGAAAATCAGATTTGGGCTGACCACCATTAAAAATTTCGGCGAAGGCATTGCCGACAGCATCATCTCGGAGCGCAAACAGAAGGGCAGATTCAAATCGCTTGGCGACTTCCTTGACAGAATTCATGACAAAAATCTTAACAAAAAATCGCTTGAAGCCTTGATCAAGTCGGGGGCGTTGGATGATTTCGGAGAACGAGGAAGGATGCTTGCCAATATGGAACATCTCCTGACTTACAACAAAGAAAAGGCGGCCGCCCCGGAAAATCAAGAATCGCTTTTCGGCGGCCTCGCCTCGGAAGGCTCGGCTGCCGACTTGTCCCTCTCCCCCGCCGCGCCCGCGAGCCAGACCGAAAAACTGCTCTGGGAAAAAGAGCTTCTCGGCCTCTACATTTCAGGGCACCCGTTGGACAAATTCAAGGGCGTTTTAGAAAAACGCGACGTCACCATCGCCAGAGTAAAAACCGAAATGAAAGAAGGTATGATGGCGGTGGTTGGCGGCATCATTGAAGAAGCCAAGCCGATTTTCACCAAGCAAAACGACCAGATGATGTTTGTCCGGCTCTCCGACCTCTCTGGCTCAATTGAAGTGGTGGTCTTTCCTCGGGTGTTTGAACAATTTAAAAAATTTCTGGTGGCCGAAAAATGCGTCGCCATCAAAGGCAAGATTTCCAATCGGAACGACGAAGTCGGCCTCATCGCTGAAAAAATAAAAGAGTTGGCGTGACTTACCCCAGCACCAGGGACCATACGGGCTCGCGCTCCCCAGTAGTACAGCAGACTGACTACGGGGCGAGTCGCCCTCGTATTTTAGAACATTTACCCCGTAGTTCCGTCCTCGGATACTATGGGGCGCACTCGCCCTGGGATTGGTGCGGGGTTATTATCCGCAAACGACATAATCCGCCCCGCAAGCGGGGCGGATTATGTCGGCGGATAATAAAAACCGGCTTTCCCAAAGAAAACCGGTGTCAAAGCTATTCAACAAGGGCCGCCGGCAATGTCAGGGCGCATCTGACTGCCGCCATCAATGCGAACGAGCTTAGCGGCCGCATACGCCGCGCGGGTAGCGTATTTTAAGTCCGAGCCCCACGCCGTTACGCCAAGAATCCGCCCGCCCGCCGTCACCAGGTCAGAGCCGAGAAGCCGGGTACCGGCATGAAAGATTTTGACATCCCACAAGCCGCGAAGATTATCCAAGCCTTCAATCTTCTTACCGAGCACGGGCTTTGCCGGATAACCCGGAGCGGCAATCACCACGCAGACCGCCGACCGGTCATATTTAACTTTAAGCGGCACCGAACAAAGTTCCTCTTGAGCGGTGGCCAGCAAAAGTCCGGCAAGGTCGTTCTCGAGCCTCGGCACAATGACTTGCGTTTCCGGGTCACCAAAACGGACGTTGAACTCAAGAATCTTCGGACCGCTTTTGGTCATCATAATGCCGGGATACAAAAGCCCGCGGAATACGACACCCTCTCTCCGGCAACCTTGAAGAAAAGGCTTCATAATGCTTTCGGCCACCTTCTCAATTTCCTGAAGCGAGAGATAGGGGTACGGGGAATAGGCGCCCATGCCTCCGGTCTGCGGCCCTTGATTGCCGGGACAAAGCCGTTTGTGGTCCTGCGCCGCCGGCAATAATTTCCAGCTCGTGCCGTCGCACAAAATATGGAGTGAGAGCTCAAAACCGTCCAGCCACTCTTGAATCACTATCCGGTCGCCCGCTGGACCCAACTGCCGCTTGAGAAGCAGGTTTTCAATAGCTACGTCGGCTTCGGCCACAGCCTGGCAAGGAAAAGAACCTTTGCCGCCGCACAAACCGTCGGCCTTGACGACACAGCGGCCGCCAAGCGAACGGGCGTAGGCTTTAGCCTCATGCAGGTCGTTGAAACATTCGCCCGGCGCGAAAGGCAATTTGTGCCGACGGGCAAACTCCTGGGCGAAACATTTGGACCCTTCGAACCGGGCCGCCGCTTTGTTGGGGCCAAAGACGGTAAGCCCCGCAACCTCAAAGATGTCCGTAATACCCTCGCAGAGCGGACCTTCCGGTCCGATGACCGTGAGGTCCACCGCGCGCTCTTTGGCAAATCGCCGAAGACCGAGGGTATCCGTAATCGGTATTGGCACCCAAACAACCTTCTTGCCGTTGGCAAGCGTCTCTTCAGCCATTCCCGGATTGCCCGGGGCGCACCAGATGTCCGTAACATCAGCCGATTTCGCCAAGCCGGCCACCAAAACATGCTCCCTGCCGCCGCAGCCGATCATTAAGATTTTCATAAAGGCCTTTCATTTTTTGTTCGTCATTTCAAGCCGAGCGTTGCTCGGCGCGTTTCCAAACTGAAGTCTAGCTTTTTTAGAAAATTTGTCAAAAATCCGGCTTACGCCATAGCAATATACTAATCCGCCGCGGCGGACTAATACTGAAAACGGCTACGAATAAAAACCGAAGCGCAACCGAACCTAAGTCACGGCGCACGAAGCGCACCGTGGCTTATTAGTTTCTCATTTATGAATCGTAAATCTTAAATCTTTAATCTACTATGTACACATCCTGATTGTACTCCCCCGTGCCGACAAGCTCGGCCTCGCCGCGCAGGATTTTTTCAAACGGCCGGCAGGCAAAACAGCCCGCGGGGCCGCGGGGGCAATTAAACTTTAAGCCCTCGCGGGCTTCTTTGACTTTACGGGCGACGGCCAGCACCGAAGCGCGGCCGGTTTCCAAATCGGGCAGCGCCACCGGCATCGGCGCGTCATCGCGGTCAAGATACCAATAGCTGGCGCCGAGGAGCGGCCTCTCCTGGCAATGTTTTAAAAGGAGATGATAAATCGGCAACTGGAGCGAGTCATCGCTTTCTTCACTGCGGCCGGTTTTAAAATCAATCAAACGCACGGCGTCGGACTCCGGCAGGTATTCAAGCCAGTCAATTTTGCCGCAGAGAATTATGTTATCGTCTTCGGAAAGATAAAAATTCGGCAGCATGCCATTGACTCCAAGCTTCAGGCGCACGGTTTTGTTTTTAAGCGGGCCCGGGTGCTTTAAGACCCGCTCAATCATGGCTCGGCCGCGCTCTTTCATTGCGGCCTCCTCGGCGGCATCTTTGAAGCCGCCGCGCTTGCCAGAAACTTTTTGCCAAATCTTATCAAACTCCGCCAAAAGCGGCCGGTTGAAACGCTCTTCGGCTTTGAAATTTTGCAAACCTTCCACCACTTCATGGACAACCTGGCCGAGGGCGAGAGCGGGATTAATAGTGTTTATTTTTCTGCCGGTCTTGGGATTTTTGTAGATATTGCGAAGATAATAAAGCCGAGGACACTTGAGAAAATCCCCCATTGACGAATGCGAAACCCACACGGCGCTGTATTTATTGGGTTTTGTGTTTGGTGCCATTAAATAATTCTAACACAAATCCCCCGCTCCCCGCATTGCGGAGAGCGGGTTTCCTTGAGTTCTATAGATATAGGTCAGACCTATATTAGTCAAAAGCCTAACCAATTCATAATAGAATCCCAAAGACCGCCGCCCGACTGAAAGACGCTGGCGCCTTGGATGTCTCTCCGAGACTTGTTTTCCATCAAAGGCGCCACTACATCCCCAAGGGTATCCATGGCATCAAAGAACGCCTCAATGTCATCGTTTGAAGGAATACCTGACTTCAGCCTGCTAAGCTGGCTTGTAAGATTCTGCAACAAAGGCTCCGCTTCTGATACGTCAACCTTTCGCCTCTTAAGATTTTTAATGGTATTGGTGGCATTTTTCAAAAGTTTCGGCGCGCCGATTAGATGGTCAATGAGCTGTCGGCAATCGTTAAGGTCTTCCATTGAGTGCGCCGCATCTTGCAAATCATCAAGGTCGTCCATAGTCGTAGCGCTTTTAGCTTTGACAGTGGCATCGGCAAACACAGTGATCGTATCCGAACACTCCTGCGTTAAACTAAAACCTCGCTTCTTGAGAGTAGCCACGCGCTTGTTGATTTGATTAACCGCCTGGTTGAACATCCTCGCCATTTGGGCGGCCTGTTTTTTCACCATAGCCTCCTCGCGCTTCTGCTGTTCGGCCTCGTTATTATTCTGGTCTTGCTCGTTGGCAACATCCAAACCGTTCTGTCCCATACTCTGTCTATTTTGATTGAAATTACCCTGACCTTGGCTACCGAAGCCGGGCTGACCCATCTTCTGATTGGCATTCATCCGCTCGCCCTGCATCATACTCGGTAGCGGAGGCATCATCGGCTTTTGCTGATAACCATATCGGCTGTCTGTGCCACCCATCATACCCCGTTCACCTTGGGGTGGAAGCGGCGGCTGACTTGGAGAAAACGACCGCCCTTGTGATGTTGCGCCCAACTGATCAGGCGGAGGGGGCGGTGGCGATGGTTGCGTCTGGCTCGTCGGCGGTGGCATTGTGGTATCTTGCTCGGCGGTTTGGGCTTGGGCAATAAAACCAATAAGCGATAGACCGGCCAGGGCCGCGCCTACTAAACTTATCTTCAGTGCTTGTGTTCTCATATTGAAAATTGGGTTAATTAAGTATAAACACATTCTATCACCGCGCGGGCTTTACCGCTTATTGATTATCCACAACCGCTAACGATCAGAAAACCTCCATCAAGGTTCAACCTTGATGGACTACACCGGCAAAGCGCGCAAAGATGATAAGACCGGCGAGAAAGACCAGCGCGCCGAGAACGGCGCCGGCAAGCGTCAGGCGCCTGTGTTTCCGCTTCTGCCGCTGTTTTGAAATTTCGGTAAGAGGCGAACCGAGAAACGGCTTTTGTTTCAGGCTGATTGGTCGGCGTAACGGTAACGAAGATTCGTCGGGCGGCGGGACGTAAATCCGAGGCGGCTCGGGCGCGGCCGCCGCCGCTTCGCGGGGCGGCCGCTTCAAAAAAGCCAGGCTGTGCTCAATTTCCTCGGCCGACCAGCGCAAGGCTTTAAGCATCACCCGCAGGGTCCTTTCGGGAATCGGCGGTTTTGATTCTTTGATTTGAAAAAGATAATCTATCTGATCGTCGGAGAGCATCCGTTAAGTATACCCCCACACCAATGCTACTCCAAGCGGCTTTGGTGTGGGGGTATAGCAAGTCCGCCGCATTCCGTTATGCACATTTTAAAACCAGACTAATCCTTGGCGGCCCGAAGAGCCTGCGGATGCTTCACGCTCCAGGCGTAAAGGGCCGCGGCGGCGGAGGCGGCGACGTTGAGCGATTGACACCTCGGGTTTATGGGAATGGAGAGAAGCACGTCGCAGAGCTCGCGGGTTTTGAGCCGAATGCCCTTTTCTTCGTTGCCGAGAATAAATAAAGTCGGAGCGTCAAATTTTTCTTCCGTGATATTTTGTTTTGCCCCGCCGTCAAGACCGTATACCCAAAACCCGAGCTCTTTGAGCTTGCGCACCGCACTGTTAACGTTTGAAATTGAAACCAAAGGAATCCGAAAAATCATGCCGGCGGAAACTTTTACCACCGAGCCGGTCACTGGCGCCTGATTGTGCTCCGGCATTAAAACGCCAGAGACCCCAAACGCCGCCGCGCTGCGGATAATGGCCCCGACATTTTGCGGGTCAGAAAGCTCTCCCAAAAGCACCAGCGCCGTGTCTGGGCCGACAATGAGATTTTTGCAAAACTCTTCGTAACTTCGCGTCAAGCGCGAAAGCGACACGACCCCTACAATGCCCTGATGCACTGCGGAGTCGTCAAAATCCTGCGGCATTTTATGGTAAAACGGTATAGCGTGCTTTTTAACGAGCATAAGCAGTATCGCATCATCAAAATTCTTGGCCGCGAAGATTTCCTCCAATGTGTGGGGCGCGTACGTAAGCGCCTCCGTAACCGCGTGCGTACCGTAAATGTAGACTTTGTCGTGCGTCATAATTTCAAAGTATACCCCCACACCAAACTTGCTTACAAGTTTGGTGTGGGGGTAACCCAAAATGCCCTGAAGATGCGACAAGACGGGCTTTGTTGTAGTATACGGACATGATGAAAAGAAGATTTAATGGCAAAGACCGAAAATTTTGGAACGTGGAATATAAAACGGCGAATCACTTGGCCCTATCGGATAAGCCGAGCGAGGATTTGGTGAAATTCACGAGGTGGCTTGAACGGCAATACGGTAAGACTTTTTTAAACAAAACGGGCTCTGTCCTCGACCTCGGCTGCGGCAACGGGCGCAATCTCATCTACCTCGCGCGAACCTTCGGCGTGAAGGGCGTCGGTTTTGACATTTCAAGCGAAGCCGTCGCTCAAGCCAAAAGAACCAGCGCGGGTTTGCCGATTGAATATCGGACACAGAGTATCGCCAATCCTCTGCCCTTGGCCGCTGAATCGCAAACTCTGGCGCTTGACATGATGACCTCGCATTTTCTCAACGCCCTTGACCGGCAAAATCTGCTCTCGGAAATCGCCCGCGTGCTCAAGCCCAATGGCTGGCTTTTTCTTAAAACCTTTCTCCGGGAGGAAGACAAGCACGCCGAACGTCTGCTCCGGGAACATCCGGCGGGCGAAGCGGGCTCCTACATTCACCCAAAAATCGGCCTGGCCGAACACGTGTTCACGCAATCGGAAATTGAAAAGGCTCTGGCCGGACAATTTATCATCCAAAAAATCGCCAAATCCCACGGCCATCTGCGCCGCGGCGCGGCTTTCAAACGCCGTAGCATTTCGGTCTATGCCCAAAAAGCTTCACTCCGAGCCTAAAAACTCGGCGTTTTCTCTTTGTCGCCCATTATTTCTTATCCACTTGCCATTGCCCCAAAACCGAACCATGATATATAATAGAAGAAGTAATTTTATAAGTTTATTAATTTTGATTATTTAACATGTCCAACACAACAAAGTGGGTGATAGGGATAGTGATAGTGGCGGCGGTGATTTTGGGTCTGTGGCGGGGAGGCTTTTTCGGCGGCGGCAAGAGGGCGACGAACGATGCGCAGTCAGCGGCCGCTTTAAAAACTGCCGGCGATAAAGCGGCGCCAGTTGACGTTTCAGACGCCACTATCGCTCAAGAATCGGCCGCCATTGACGCGCAAGTGCGCGTGTCGGGAAGTCAGTTTGCCGCTTTCAGCCAGGCGCCGACCGTGGCGAAGGCTGATTTGCTTGCCGGTCAATTTGGCGGTATCTCAAATCTCATGACCAAACTGGCAAACCGGATTCAAACGCGGGTCAACATTCTGGCAAGCATGGGGTTTGACACCAAAGCGCTTCAAGGACCTCTCTCCGACATGAATCTCCAGGTTTCCTACGCGGTTTCGCAAATCGGGGTCGCGGGCCAAGCCGCCGCCAAGATTAAGCCGGAGAACGGAAGTGCGGCGCAGGCCAATATAAACAGCGCGGCCATCCAGCAAATGGTGATTGAACTGCAAAAGCCTCAAGGCTACTTGGAAGCGGCCCAGAAAGATATCAAAGCCATCATCGCCGCCTTTAAGGCGCTCAACACCTCTCAACGGCCGAGCCGTTAAGCAACCACGGACGGCGTAAAAACCCGCCCCCATCCGCCGCGGCGGATGGGGGCGGGTTTCATTATCGCTTGTCCGTCTTCAGTGAAATCTTTCCCCGTTCCGTTAAGATAGATGCGCGGAGACGAGCTTAGTCATCTCAAACATATTGACGACATCTTTGCCAGCGAAAACTTTTTTTAGAGCCGCGTCGGCTTTGATGTTGCGCTTATTCGCGGGGTCCTGAAGATTTTTGCTCTTGATGTAGGCCCAAAGCTTCTTGACCACCTCCGAGCGGGGCAAAGGTCCCGGCCCGACTACCGCCGCCAGTTCGGCGCTCACCTTAAGCGGCTTCATAAACGCGGAGTTTTCTTTTGCCATGTATTTACTTGCCCGCCTAAACTTTTTTAAAAGTTCGCGCGGGTTGGTTAATTAGTAACCCTAATAGCTTACCACACAAACCGCGCGAAGGGAAAAGCTTATGGGGGCTTATGGCTTATGGGGGACTTATGGGGATACGTCCGTTATTTAACAAAATTTCATGTCCTAATTTGATTACTTCTTCGGTCTCCCCGGCCCCCGCAAAGTACTCCCCAAATTATATCGTTCAACCATTCTCTGCGTCCACGAATCAGACCCGTACGGCGCTCCTTTGGTAAGAGAGTAACGAATCTTCCCAAGATCGTCTTCCTGCAAAAGCGCATTGACTGATTCAAGGTAATTTTCAGGAAGAGTGGTCGGGAGAGTCGCAAGAAGAGTCCTGTCTTCTTTATTCCCCCTGAGGCGACGAAACAGACTTGACCACGGCCAATCTTCAACGCGTTTGAAAAGACAGGCGCATATTTTTTTGCACAGCATCGCGGCAAAAAGATCCGCCTGAAGATCGTGGACGCTTCTTTTGAAAACAACCTGCTCACCGTGACCCGCGTCATCCCCGAAGGCAGGCGCGAGATGAGCTACGAGGCATTTCTGCGCGGTCTGAAAGATACTGGCTAAAAAATAAGGCCGCGGTTAGGCGACCTTAAGCCGGCATTCGGCGCCAACCAGGATAGTGTCAATTCTGCGCTGCAGAACGACACTCACCCGGAGCGGCAGTGCGAATGCCTTGATACAGGCGAGGGCTTCAGCGATTGAAAGGCCGAAAAAAGCGCTGGCCTTTTCAATCGACACCTGGAAACGCATCACCGCGGCGTAGCAGACCGCATTGCGGCAGAGTTCTTTCCTGTCTTCGCCAAGGAATACCCGCGAACTGATTTCCTTCAGGGTCTTCAGTATGCGCTCTGCCGAGTGCATCGGCAGAACCGGAAGCACGAGCGCCTTCGCCGCCCGCTCATCTCCCTCAAATGCGGCGGAGAGCCGCGCGATAAGCGAAGGACTTCGGCGAAGCTTGGCTATAGCTCCATCCTGAACCTGACGGATGCGCTCTCGCGTCACCTTAAAAAAATCGCCGACTTTTTCAAGCGTCTGCGGTTCAAACCCGTTCAGTCCGAAACGCCGCTCCAACACCGCCCGTTCGCGAAGCGTTAACCCGTTGAAGACATCTTTAAGTATCGCCTTCCGTTCCCTCAAGAACGTCTCCTCCGCAGGATTCTCCGCCTTTTCATCGGCGACATGAGCGTGCCACGTATCGCTTTCATCACCCAGCATCGGCGAGTCAAGCGAATGCGGCGCGCCGAAATACAGCGCCCGCGCGCGCTTAACGATGGAGGGAGTTATCCCGCCGAGCTCCTCCGCCAACTCCTCATCGGTCGGCTCCCGTTCAAGTTCTTCGGAAAGCGGACCAAGTACTCGGGAGATGCGGCTGGCCACCGAAAGCACGTGCACCGGGACCCGCACCTGCCGCGCCGTATTATACAAGGCGCGCTGGATACTCTGATGTATCCACCACCGCGCGTACGTGCAGATGCTGAATCCTCGCTCGGGATCGTATTTCCTGACCGCCTTCATGAGGCCTACGGCGCCCTCCTGGACCAAATCGCCGATCGCAAGCCCCCTACCGCTGTAACGGCGGGCGATGGAAATGACGAACCGCAGATTGTGATTCACCAAGGTCTCAAAATCGCGCCTCTTTCTGAAACGCCGGTAGCGTCTGGCTATCGCTTCCGTCCTCTCACGCGACAACACCGGATACTGTCCCATGCTGCTCAGCATATACTCAAATTCCTCCAGTGGATACGGCAGCGCCTCTCTGTTGGATCCTTCCGGGGGGACGCGCCGCCGCACTGGGGGCAGCGGCGCTGCCGCTTTTTTCTTCGTTCCTTTCATGTCTCCTCCTATATCAATGTTCTCCTATATTATATCTCAAGGTGCGTCAAAAAGCTACGCCTATACTAGCACGGGACGCGCTGAAAAAAAAGAAAACGCTCTCTGTGCGGTTCAAGAAGTGGTTCAACGAGATGATCCGTAACCACGGTCAAGAGATTCCGAATCGGCCAAACCGCAAGGTGTTCATCCTGCACGACAAAAAAGTCCGGGAAAATCCTTCTCCTGCATACGCGGCGCTTCGCGCCGCGCGGGAAAAATTTGCTTCTTCTGACACAAGTTTTATTCGGGCTGCGGGTCAGGGACTCGAACCCCAATACTCGCCTCCAAAGGGCGATGTCCTACCATTAGACGAACCCGCAATGTCGATTGCCAACATAATTTACAGCAAAAACCGGATTTTCACAACCGATCGCTCATTCATTCGGCTAATTCGTGCGAACTAGCCGAGATGGAATTTTGTTTTGAAAAAATTTGGGCGTCACAAAAGCGAAAGTATGTGGTCAAGAGTTGGATGCCTTTTAGAACTTAGGCGATAGTGCATTTCGACCGAACGTTGTTCTTTTTCCAAAAGCCCCGCCGCGTACATAACACTGAGATGCCGAGAGGTGGAGCGGAAAGAAAGCTTTATTGCTTCAGCTAATTCCCAAACTGACGCTTCTTTGCGCTTTTTCAAAAATTGGACGATGGCAAGCCTCCGCTTGTTCGCCAGGGATTTCAGAGTTTGCTCAAGTTCTTTCACAAAAATTATTGTTTTCTTTTTTGTAAATCTCGGCTAATTCGTGCGAACTAGCCGAGATTAATTATAACATAAACATCCGCCTTATCAAGATGCACTTTGGTGAAATAATTTCATGAGCGCAAGTTCAACGGGAAGCGCGGGGATGTAGGCGCGGCCGACAGAGTTGTAGGCCGCCAAGAGTTCTGAGAGAAGAGCCGAAGAAATGCCGGAATCTTTCGCGCCGGCCAAATTTTTCAAAAATTGAAAATCTTCCGGCGAAAGCTCATTGGCGATTTCTTTCTCCATCTCCTTGGCGTAGCGCAGAAGCAGAATGAAGCGCAGTTTTTGCAGAACCAGCTCCAAAAAAACTTTGGCGTCAACCCCAGCCCCGAGCGCCCCGTGCAAGGCGGCAAGCGCGGGCTCAAACGCCTTGCCCGAAAGCGCTTCAACGAAACCGTTGACCAGCGAGCCTTTCGGCGCGCCGGTTACCGTTTCCACTTCCGCCAAAGAAATTTTTTTGTCTTCGGAAGCGCTGATGATTTTCTGCAAAATGCCCTGGGTGTCGCGAAACGACCCGTCGCCGAGAAGGGCTATCAGTTCGGCCGCTCCGGCTTCAAGCGTAAAGCCTTCCTTCTTGGCGATGGCCGCCGCGCTTTGTTTCAGAATTTCCCGAGTCGGCTTTTTCAGCCGAAAAACCTGACAGCGCGAAATGACGGTTTCCGGTAGCTTGCCAATCTCCGTGGTCGCCAAAATAAAAACCACGTGCTTCGGCGGCTCTTCCAAAGTTTTGAGAAGCGCATTGAAAGCCGATTTGGAAAACATGTGCACCTCGTCAAAAATGTAAACCTTGTAGGGAGATTCAAAGGGCAGGGCGCTGACCGCTTCATTGAGCACGCGCATTTCGTCCACGGTGTTGTTTGACGCCGCGTCAATTTCGTATGTATCGTTGGCGCTGGCGCCGATTGACTGAGCCACGATGCGGGCGAGGGTGGTTTTACCGGTGCCGCGCGAGCCGGCAAAAAGATAGGCGTGGAAAATATGCCCGAGCTTAAGCGCTCCTTCAAGGGTTTTGACGATATGATCCTGGCCGATGACTTCCGAAAAGGCCTTCGGCCGATATTTGCGATATAAAGCGAGCTCTGACATTGCCGTATTATAGCAGAAAAGAAAAAGGCGGGAGAAACAAACATCTCCCGCCGCCCGGAATCAGGAAAACCCTAACGCTCTCGCGATTGCCACGCATACGTTGACAACGCGAAACAGAAAGCCGCGAACGCCCGATGGAGCGGCTTGTTCCGTTTCGCTGCGAGTTCTTTCGGCTTCAGCGCGAAGAAAGTCGAAGTCGTCTCTGCCGGCAACCAAAGACTGGATGTAGGTGTTGAGAAAGTTGAGCCTGCGCGCCTCGTCAACTTCATGCCAACGTTCGCCGCGTTTAAACCATCTGGCAATATCGTCGAGCACGCGAGAATCATAGCGCAATGAAGAAGCCGTTTGCTCCAGAAGGTCAATCTGCGCGACGTGTCGAGGAAAGCGGGAACGCAACTCCGTGAACGGATTTTGTTTATTCATAAAATCAACGGTTTTAATCTGAAGTCATTTTACTCCACCGTTGGCACGGCGCAAGTCCGTGTATAAGGCCACCCATCTTTGCACTCTTGGCCTCCGATTAGCTGGTAACGAGGCAATGATAGCATGTAGCCGACCGGCGACAGTTTGTTCTCAAAGGCGAAGTGTACCCGCTCAGTGTTGTAGAACACAAGGTAATCCA
>JACPHR010000028.1 GCA_016188455.1 Candidatus Tayloriibacteriota bacterium
GTCCGATATACTTTGAAAGAACCGCAGAAAACGCACTTCTTTCCTCTCAAAAAGTTGGCTGCGCACCCGAAAACGTTCTTTTTTGCTGTAACCATAAGGATATTGTAGCTCCTCGTGGTTACGAATCCAACTAATTACCTAAAACTAAACTGCCGTCCTAGCTTGCGCCAAGAAGGCAGTGAGATTAGTACCGGCATTTATAGCAAGTAGCACATCCAAAAGTCAACTCGGCTGTTGATAAGTAATTATAATGAAATTTTATCATAAATCAGATAGAAATGCCCTTAATGTCGAAAGAAATGCCAGACAATGGTTTTCTATAGTTGTGAGGGGTCCGACACCGATTTCTCCCTCCAAATCAAAGGTACCTGACCCCTTTACCCTTCTACGGAGCGCTTTAGCAAAAGGGTTACTTTGTTTGATTGCAAAGGTTCAACCTTTGTGTGATTTTGGGCTTATTTTTAAACATATTTTTTTAGCAAGGAGACTCCTTGCTATGCAGTCTTCCGAACTTGGCCTAGCGAAAAAGGTTACTTGGTTTGCTCCATCTCCGCCATTTTTTCCCTGATGAGAGTTTCTTTGGCTCCGCCCGCAAGTCCAGTGCCGGCCGGAATCAAGCGGCCGATGATGACATTTTCCATCAGGCCGAGGAGCTTGTCTTCGTTGCCGCGGATGGCGGCGTTGATGAGTACGCGGGTGGTATGCTGGAAAGAAGCGGCGGAAAGGAAACTTCTGCGCGAGAGCGACACTTCGGAAATGCCCATGACTAAAGGTTCAACTTTGGCTTCCTCCAAACCAAGCTCTTTGGCTTTGCCGTTTTCAAGCGACAACTGATAGAGGTCAACCACCTCGCCCGCGGAAAGCGCCGTGCCGCCGCCGTCCAAAACTTTGCGGCGGCTAAACATCTGCCGAACGATAACTTCAATATGCTTGCGCGACACCGTCTCGCCCTGCAGTTCATACGGCTTGGTCACTTCGGCAATAATGTATTCCTGGGTTTTTTCATGGCCGGCATATTTGAAAAGTTCGTCAATGTCCGCCGAACCGTCCGTGAGCATCTCTCCTTTCTTGATTTTATCCCCAACCTTAACCAGCGGCATGCGGTTGTAACTCAAAGGGTACTCCACTTCGCTTTTCTTCTTGGTCTTTGACTTATCGGCGGCATCCGGTATGACAATGATGACTTTTTCTTTGCCTGAATCTTTAATTTCAGAAATGACGCCGTCAACGCGGCTGACAACCGCCGGATTTTTCGGCGAGCGTTTTTCAAAAAGCTCTTCAACGCGAGGCAAGCCCTGAGTAATGTCGCCGCCGACTGAAGCCGTGCCGCCGGCGTGGAAGGTGCGCATGGTAAGCTGGGTGCCGGGCTCGCCGATGGCTTGAGCGGCCACCGTGCCGACCGCCTCTCCGATGCCCACGGGCTCATACTTGCCGAGGTCCACTCCATAGCAAAGGCCGCAAACGCCGTGGATTGATTTGCAAGTCAAAGGAGACCGGACTTTCGCCTCGGTCGCGCCTTCGTCCTGAATTTTGGCCGCGTCCATCTTGGAGAGCAGAGCGCCTTTTTTGAATAAAACCTTGCCATTCTTGCCCAAAACCTCCCCCCCGAGCACCCGACCTTTGATGTGTTTGCCAAGGGCGTTATCGGAGCCCGTGACGCCGCCACGCTTGACCGTAATGACGTCTTTCGTGCCGCAATCTTCTTCGGTGATGATGGTGTTCTGGGCGGCGACGAAGAGCTTGCGGGTGAGGTACCCCGCCTTGGCCGTGTTGAGGGCCGTATCGGTGAGCCCTTTGCGCGAGCCGTGAGTGGTAATGAAGTATTCAATCGGCGTCAAACCTTCCTTCATGGACGACAGAATCGGAAATTCAATCGTTTCGCCGGCAGTATTCTGAATCAGGCCCTTCATGCCGGCCATCTGGGTGATTTGGGAAAACGAACCGCGGGCGCCGGAGAAAACCATGTCGTGCACCGAGCCGTTTTCCGGCAGCGTCTGGGGAATCAGTTTCTCAATTTCATTCTTGGCGCCGTGCCAAATTTCAATATTTTTGCGCAGTTTCTCGTCCTGCGAGAGCAGTCCCTCGTGGTACTGGGCCTGCACCTCGTCGGACTTTTTCTTGGCCGCGCTGATGACTGCCGGCTTCTTTTCGGGAATTCTCACGTCGTCAATGCCCCAGGTGACGCCGGAGTAGGTGGCGTACTTGAAACCGAAAGCTTTGATTTTATCCATAATGGCCGGAATTTGCGGAATGCCGTAGCGATTGATGAGGTCGTCAACCAAAACCGCCATTTTCTTGCGCTCCATTTCATGGTTGAGATAGGGGTAGTCCGACGGCAGGACGCTGTTAAAAAGCAGCCGACCGACGGAGGTTTCAAAAAGCGCGCCCGCAAATTCCCTGTACCTCAAATTTTCCGTGCCCAAAACTTTGACCTTGGCGCGAAAATCAACCTCGCCGAAATTGAAAGCCGTGATGGCGGCATTGGGACTGGAAAATGCCTTGTCTTCGCCTTTGGCGCCCGGAATAATTTTAGTCATCCAATAACAGCCGAGCACGATGTCCAGCATTTTGGCCGAAACGATCGGATCGCCGTTGCCCGGCTTCAAAATATTTTTGTCCGAGGCCATAATCTCTTTGGCTTCAAGCTGAGCGGCGGCGCCCAAAGGCAAATGGACAGCCATCTGGTCGCCGTCAAAGTCGGCGTTAAAAGCGGTGCAGACAAGCGGGTGCACGTGAATGGCGTTGCCTTCAATCAGGACCGGGCGGAAAGCCTGGATGCCGAGGCGGTGCAAGG
Source organism: Candidatus Tayloriibacteriota bacterium (assembly GCA_016188455.1). Taxonomy (GTDB): domain Bacteria; phylum Patescibacteriota; class Minisyncoccia; order Phycocordibacterales; family SIBU01; genus SIBU01. The sequence goes on from JACPHR010000028.1 coordinate 2,795, forward strand.
TCGGCGCGCGGTTGAGCAGGACGTACTTATCTTTGGTAATTTCTTCAAGAATGGCCCAGACTTCCGGAATGTCTTCATCAATGAGCCGTCCCGCACCGCGGATATTGTAGGCCAGCTCGCGCCGCAAAAGCTCGCCGATGACGAACGGCCGGAACAATTCAAGCGCCATGTGTTTCGGCAAACCGCACTGATCAAGCGCAAGTTCCGGACCGACGACGATGACGGAACGCGCCGAGTAGTCCACCCGCTTGCCCAAAAGATTTTGGCGGAAGAGACCGCGCTTGCCTTTGAGATTGTCGGAAAGCGACTTGAGCGGCCGGCGCTGGGACTGGTTTAGGGCGCCGGACGGCGTATTGCCGTGCCGGATTGAATTGTCTATGAGCGAGTCCACGGCCTCCTGAAGAATTCTTTTTTCGTTGCGCAAAATGACGTCCGGCGCGTTGATTTCTTTCAGTTTTTTTAGGCGGTTGTTGCGGTTGATGACGCGGCGATAGAGGTCGTTGACGTCCGAAGTGGCGTAGCGGCCGCCGTCTAAAGGCACCATCGGCCGAAGGGCCGGCGGAATGACCGGAATCCTGGTGAGAAACAGCCACTCGGGGCGGATGTTTGAATTAATCATGGAGCGGACGAGAGAGAGCCGTTTGTTGAGCTTTTCTTTTTCCAGCGAGCCGGCTCTTTGCAGTTCCCCTTCAAGCTTCTGCTCTAGTTTTTTCAAATCAATCTTGCGGCATAAATCGTAAATGGCCTCGGCGCCGATGGCGGCCTCAAAGAGCGTGCCATACTTCATGGAAAACGCGTGGTAGGCGACTTCGTCAAGCACCGCCCCCTCCGCCACCCCCTCAATTTCTTTCTTGGCGGCGGCGCATTTTTCTTTAATGGCTTCTTTGGACTTGTCGTCCTGAAGCGACTTGATTTTGGCTTTGTATTCCGAATCAAGGTCTTTCAAAATCTGAGCCCGCTCCTCGGGAAACACTTTGGTAATGATGTAGCCGGCGAAATAAATGACTTTTTCAAGGTCGGCGGTGGCCATACCGAGGATCAGGCCGAGGCGCGAGGGCATGGAGCGCAAAAACCAAATGTGGGAAACCGGCGTGGCCAAATCAATGTGGCCCATGCGCTCGCGGCGAACAACGCTGCGGGTAATTTCCACGCCGCACTTCTCGCAAACTATGCCTTTGTAGCGAATGCCGCGGTATTTGCCGCAGTAACATTCGTAGTCGCGGTCGGGGCCGAAAATCTTCTCGTCAAAGAGACCGGACTTTTCGCTGCGCTGGGTCCGATAGTTGATGGTTTCCGGTTTGGTCACTTCGCCGAAGGACCATTCTTTGATGCGCTCGGGAGAGGCAATCTTGAGGCTGATGCTGTCAAAATTATTGATGTTGGCGATGGTTTTTGGTTTCATCATAAAAGTTGAAAATTAAAAAATCAAAATGGAAAATGACAATGCAAAACTAAAAAATTTTGAAATTTGCGTTCTCCTCATTTTTAAATTTTTATTTGTCATTTTGATTTTTGATTTTTGCATTTTAATTTTCTCTACGCGACCTTTTGTTTTCCGATTCCTCACGAACAATTTCGCCTTTGAACTCCACGTCAAGCGCCAAGCCGCGGAGATTGTTGAGCAGGACGTTGAAAGAAGCGGGAGCGTTGGACTCCGTGATTTCCTGGCCTTTGACGATGGAGTCAAAGGCGGCCGAACGGCCCAAAATGTCATCCGATTTTATGGTGAGGATTTCCCGGAGGGTGTGCGCCGCGCCGTGGCCCAAGAGCGCCCAGACCTCCATTTCACCGAACCGTTGGCCGCCGCCTTGGGCTTTGCCACCGAGCGGCTGTTGGGTGATGAGCGAGTACGGGCCGATGGAGCGCATGTGAATCTTGTCCTCAACCATGTGGTGCAATTTCATGATGTACATGTAGCCGACGGCGATGTCCTGCTCAAAAGGCTCGCCGGTTCTGCCGTCGTAAAGTTTGACTTTGCCCGTCTCGGCAATGCCCGCTTTGGCCAATTCATTTTTAATTTCGGCTTCGGTGGCGCCGGCAAAGGGCGGCACCACCGCCTGATAGCCGAGCACTTGAGCGGCGAGCCCCAAGTGAAGCTCCAAAATTTGCCCCAAGTTCATGCGCGACGGCACGCCCAAGGGCGTCAGAATGACGTCAACCGGCCGGCCGTCGGGCATGTAAGGCATGTCCTCCTCCGGCAAAATTTTGGAAATCACGCCTTTGTTGCCGTGCCGCCCCGCCAGCTTGTCGCCGACGGAAACGGTGCGCAGTTCCGCCACTTCAATGTGAATGCGTTTGATAATGCCCGAGTCAAGCTTGTCGCCTTTTTCGCGGGAAAAAACTTTGATGCCGATAATCCGGCCGCGCTTGCCGCCTTCCATGCGCTTTGAGGTGTCTTTGACGTCGCGGGCCTTCTCGCCGAAAAGCGAGCGGAGCAGACGCTCCTCCGGCGTCAGCTGGGTCTCGCCTTTGGGCGTAATCTTGCCGACTAAAATATCGCCCGGCCTGACCTCGGCGCCGATGCGCACCACGCCGTCTTCATCCAGATTTTTGAGCTTGGCTTCGCCGACATTCGGAATGTCGTGGGTAGTAATTTCCGGCCCAAGCTTGGTGTCGCGGACATTGACCACAAACTCCTCAATGTGGATGGAGCTGAATTTGCTCCGCTTGACCAAACGCTCGGAAATGATAATGGCGTCTTCGTAGTTGGCGCCCGACCATGACATGAAAGCCACGAGGATGTTCTGCCCCAGGGCGATTTGGCCGTGAGCACTCGAGGAGGTGTCGGCCAAAAGGTCGCCTTTCTTCACTGTGTCGCCCAGATTGACGCTCGGTCTTTGGTGAAAAGCGGTGAAGCCGTTGGTGCGGGAAAAATTAACCAGGCCGTAGCCACGCTCTTTGCCCTTGGCGTTTTTAACCACAATCTTGGTGGCATCCATGTGCGACACCGTGCCGGCCTCTTCGGCCAAAACAATCCGGCCGCTGTCAACGGCGGCCTTTTCTTCAATGCCGGTAGCCACGAGCGACGCTTCGGGAATCAGGCAGGGCGTCGCCTGCTTTTGCATGTTTGAGCCCATGAGCGCGCGGTTGGCGTCATCGTGATTTAAGAAAGGAATCATGGAGGTGGCGACCGAAAAAGCCTGGTTGGTGGCCACGTCTATGTAATCCACTTCATGGCGCGACACCAACCCCGGCTTGCCCGAGATGCGCACTTCCACCTCGTCGGCCGTTATTTTGCCCTCCGCGTCGTAGTCGGTGGCGGCGTGGGCGATTTTGAAACTCTCTTCGGCTAAAGCGTCCAGGTAGTGAATCTCTTTGGTCACGCGGCCTTCGGTCACCTTGGCGTAAGGCGTTTCAATCATGCCGAAGTCGTTTAAAGTGGCATAAGTGGAAAGACGCAAAATCAAACCGATGTTCGGGCCTTCGGGCGTGTGAATGGGACAAAGCCTGCCGTAGTGGCTGGGATGAACGTCGCGCACTTCAAAGCCGGCGCGCTCGCGGGTGAGGCCGCCGGGACCCAGAGCCGAAAGGGTGCGGAGATGCTCCATCTCGGAGAGGATGTTTTCCTGAAGCATGAACTGCGACAGCTGGTTAGTGGTGAAAAATTCCTTGAGCCGGGCCTGCAGCGGTTTCGGCGAAATAAACTGCACCGGTAGCGTCACATCGGTGTCAACGGTGGACATTCGGTCCTGGATATTGCGCTTGATTTGCGACATGCCGACCCGAATTTTCTGCTGCATCAACTCGCCGACAAAGCGAACGCGGCGGCTGCCCAGATGGTCAATATCGTCTTCCGTCGCTCCCGGCGTGTTGTTTAAAGTAATGACTTGGGAAACGATGGTAACGACGTCGTCCAAGGTGATGGCGCGGACGGCGATGGCTTTGGCTTCCAGGCTTTTGCCGAAACGTTTGTTGAAACGGAAACGGCCGACTTTGGAAATATCGTAGCGTTCGGCGTTGAAAATGGAGCTGATAAATTCGCGGGCGTTGTCCACGGTGCCGAGGTCGCCGTCGCGCAGCCGTTTGTGAATTTCCAGATAGGATTCGTCCACCGTTTTGGCGTGGTCTTTGGCAAAGGTCGTTTGAAGGGCCGAGGCGGCGAAGGCATTATCTTTGAAATGGGCGAAAATGGCTTCCTCGGTTTTGGCGCCCAGAATTCGCAGGAGCGAAGTCACGGCAAACTTGCGTTTGCGGTCAATGCGGACGTAAATGGCGCCGTCGGGGTCAGACTCAATTTCAATCCAGGCGCCGCGGCTGGGAATAATTTTGGCGCCGAAATAGCGACCGCCTTTGATGTCCTGGGCGGTAAAGGAAATGCCGAAAGAGCGCGCCAGCTGAGGCACGATGACGCGCTCAATGCCGGAGACGATAAAAGTGCCGTGGTTGGTCATCAGGGGAAAGTCGGCCAGAAAAATTTCCTGCTCTTTGACCGAGTTCAAGACTTTATTTTTAAGGCGCACCGTGCCTTTGAGAGGCGCGTCGTAGGAAAGTTTGTTTTGCTTGGCGTAGTATTCGTCGTATTTGGGCTCGGAGAGTTTGAAACCGGTAAAATCCAGTTCAAATTTCTTGCCGGCGTAATCCTTGATTGAGGAAAATTCTTTGAAAACTTCCTCAAGGCCGTGCTTCACCAGCCATTCAAAAGATTTCAGCTGAGGCTCCACCAGTTTCGGCAGAGAAGTAAGAGGCTTCTTCCACTTGCCGAAATATTTTTTCGGCCGGTTGGCAGCAATCTCCTGCGGCACGATTTCCGCCATAGAGCCGTTATGAAAAATTTTGTGGGTATCCATCTTAGTCAAATTAAAAATTAAATATCAAACATTAAAAATAAGCGAACGAAAACCAAAAGTTAAATAGAATACAAAACAAAAACAACCTCTCGTCAAGGCAGTCTAAAAAGAATTTAGTTTATTTAGTTTTTGTTAGGCAAGATATGAAAGGACCAATATAGGGTCACTGACCCTATAGTTCGTCTTCGCTCGGACGCTGTGTAAAACCATTGTAAAACAAGGCTTTCCACGCGCTCCTCGCTAGCCGAAATAAGCTTTTAATCCTTCGTTTTTACGCGTCTTTCCCCCGTGACACAATCTTGCGAAGATTGAGGAAGTATAGACTACCCCCGTATTTTTGTCAAACAAAAATACGGGGGTAAGTTTAAAGTTGCAAGTCAGAAAGTGAAAACACGCGCTTCTCCTTAATTATCGCTTTCTTTTTTGTCCGTTTGGACCACTGAACGGGAATCCTGCTTAAACTTGCTCATTTCCTCCTCAAATTCTTTAACTTTGGCCACGGCCCCGAACGCAAGCCCTTTTTCTTCCGCGTCCGCATCAGTGGGCAATAATCTGACGGCTTGATTAAGATTTTCTGTCAGACATTTCATTGATTTCTCCATAGCGCCAAATATCACTTCGCGGGGAATATTCTTCTTGCCACCATATTTAATAACCCACCACCAATACCGAGAGCGCACTTTCACCGCGGGCCATAAACTGTATTTAATGAAATCCATTTTAAGTTAGCGGGGATTTTTTGGAGCAAAATTTTGCCGCCGGTTTTGAGCGTCAAACGCCGCCTTGAGCTCTGCCATGCCAAGCTCTCTTTTTTCTTTCTCCGCCGCCTTCATGGCGCGGCAAATCAAACAATCATCAAAACCCTCCCATTTCTCCTCATTGGAATTTTTATTCTTTTCTTTTTTCATGTTTATCTCTGCAATTATAGCTTATTCTAAAATAGAGAAGGGGGACTAATTACCACATCTGCTTCCCGAAAACGTCCGACAAAATCGCCGTTCGCTTTTCTCTCCTTAAAAGTTTTACGAACAACGTGCTTTTCCAATTCTCTCATTAAAATTTCTCCCTCCTGAGTCACGTTCCTCAAACGTTTTTTTGCCACGGCTATATATTCCTCCGAAATATCAATGCCTATATAATTCTTTCCGAGAAGAGAAGCGGCCACAAGTGTGGTACCGCTACCTGCAAAAGGATCAATCACTACACCCGACTTTTTATCAAGAATAGAATAAATACACCGCGCGGGCAATATAAGAGGAAAGGGAGCGGGATGGGGATTGTTTCGTTCTGGCGGGAAGCGCCAAATAGAGGACAAAAGAGCGTGCTTTGCCAACAACTCCTTCCCTATGTAATTGTTGTCAATGGGTTTGTATAACCAATAAATGCGTTCATCTTTCTGCCAAAACCTCCACCCTCTTATATTTGCGGCAATCATTCTGTCCCAAATTATCTCTTGTCTTACTGTCCAACAAGTCTGTCGTAGCCAATCCATCGGATGAATCATTTTCCCTCGTTCCCACCTCGTTTTGTGATTGTAGAAAAAAGAACCACCAGGTTTAATAACTCGGAACAATTCATTCAACACTGCTACCTGATCCAACTGATATTTTAGTTCACTCTCTTTATCGCAAGCTCCACTGTATTTTACATTTTTCACGAGCCAACCTTTCTTATTTTCCTGTTTGTTATATGGAGGAGACGTTACCCCCACATCCACCGAGTCAGACGATAGAGTTTTGAGCATTTTTAAAGCATCTCCCTTTAAAATTGTGTTCTTCATAAATGCAATAGAAATTCATAGAACTTCTTATTAAAGAATTTCTTATACGTTTCTAGCTCAGTAGCTGGTAAGCGATAGATAACTTGAAGTGTGTTAGCAGACTCATAGCTTCTAAAATCAAAAGTGGCGGAACGCAAAAATGTCCCGCTTTTCCTAACTCCGTTGGGGAAATGTTTCTCCAAACTTTTGCGAAGACATTTAACAAATGAGACCGTACGAAATGGAAATTCAAGAATATAAATCAATTTACCGTCAATGAAGCCGCTGGTAAGCATCATTGGATTTTCTTTTCTGTCTCTTTTTAAACGATCAGGGGTATAATCTGTAAAATTACCACCGCCATTAAGTAGGGCTGGTTTCGTCTTTCTTTTACCATCTGCATGTGCTTTGAAATCAGCGGTAAATATATTTCTCGGTTTTGCTTCACAAGCTATCGGAAGTCCTCCTACTATATTATTTTGCTTGTACCCGTTGAAGCCGATCTTTCCCTCGCTATGTTCATATCCTGCTGTAATAACAGTTATATATTCCCTCAACCGAGAAGAGTTTCGGTCGTTTATGTACATAGTGAGCAGGTCGGTAAAAAGACTGATAAGGGAATCTTTGGATAAGTCCAAAAGACGCCCCGTAAAATCTTTATGCGCCTTAGTTGTATAAGTGATTAGAATTTCAGATAGCTCTTTATTCATAGGATAAATAATACTACCCTTCCAGAGGAAACTCTAGTAACAGGTTACGTACATAAGTTTAAAGCTACAACTACAAGTTGAAAAGCAAAAATAGAAAGATCAATCTTCCAAGTTCTTTAAATTCCGGTAATGGCTCCCTGTAATCCCCTTTTTCAAAAACTCCAGCCATAGACATATAAATATTTATTATTCCACCGTCACACTTTTCATTACAACAGGCGTGAGAGGACGATCGTTCGCTCCGGTTTTGACAGCGCCGATTTTGTCCACGACATCTTGGCCGGTTAAGACGCGGCCAAAGATGGTGTAGTTGTTCAGCAAGGGGTAATCGGCAAGCATGATGAAAAACTGACTGCCGTTGGTGTTTGGCCCGGCGTTGGCCATGGCCAAAACGCCTTTTTTATAACCCGCCTTGTATGACGGAGTATTTGGGTCAAGCTCGTCGGCGAAAGTGTAGCCCGGCCCGCCCGTGCCGTCGCCTTTCGGGTCGCCGCCTTGAATCATAAAACCCGGAATGACCCGATGGAAGGTCAGGTTGTTATAAAAACCTTTGCCCGCGAGCGTCAGAAAATTCTCCGCGGCCTTCGGCGCATCTTTGAGATAAAGCTCCAAAACGATTTTGCCGAAGTTGGTGTCAAGCGTCACTTTGTTCATGGTTTTATTTTGAGTGGTGGTAGTTGCGGCCGGCTCAAGCGGGGTTTCTGTAACCGAAAGTTTCCCGCCGCTCGAATCCACCGAAACGTTTGAAGCGGACTCTTTTGCTGTTTTTTGATTAGAATAAATTCCCAAGCCCGCAACTGCGATGATTATTAAAGCTCCTACAATATAAATTAAGGTAATTAGTTGGATTCGTAACCACGAGGAGCTACAATATCCTTATGGTTACAGCAAAAAAGAACGTTTTCGGGTGCGCAGCCAACTTTTTGAGAGGAAAGAAGTGCGTTTTCTGCGGTTCTTTCAAAGTATATCGGACA
>JACPHR010000031.1 GCA_016188455.1 Candidatus Tayloriibacteriota bacterium
GTCCCGCGGACCCCTTTAGTTCCCCTGCTTTAGGCCATCAAGACGATTTTTGATTTTCTCCACCAGATTGGCGTAGGTTTCAAAAGGATTGTCAGTCCTCTCCGACAAGTAGGAACAATTATCAGACTCATACCGGTCGTGTCCACGGCAAATTTTATCAACCACAGTGAGATGGTCCCAGCCGTTGGCGCAGAGTGACCGATAATCGCCTTCCGCCGCGAGGTGTTGAGAGATTTTTCCTCTGACATAGGCTCGCGTGTCGGACGGCGGTTCAAAGGCGGCGTGGACTATGAGTTCATCACTTACAATCCGCTCTACTTCCCCCATTTGGCGCAAATGGTGGTACAACCCTTCCTGGGGATTGAGATTGTGATATTCCATATCTTGGCTTTTCAACCATTCAGCCGTTGAACCAGCCTCCCAGTCCTGAAAGGTGATAAGAATAAGGAGCTTTGCTACCCAATCAAGGCGGCGCCACAGCTTCATCGGGTCGGACGCCAGTTGATTGAGGGTGTCTTGCCAAATAACCAAGAGTGTCCTGGTAACTTCATCCCGGTGCGAGAAGAGTTGTTTTGCCCGCTCCAAGTATAGACGAAGAACTTCGAGGCCCTCTTGCGGTCCCTTGGTAACGCCGGCGAGATGCCAATTGTCAGTTTTCCGAGAAACGGCTTTGAAATCATCCGCGGCCGATTCGCTTTTGTACTGAATGTGCGGCAAAGCGCCCATCTCCAGCATCTCAATAACAAGGCTCGTCATCCCGATTCGCAAAAATGTGGAAACTTCGGACATGGTGGCATCGCCGCAAATGAGGTGGAGGCGGTCCCAGCCTTTGACCTCGGCGAGCGGCTCCGGGCGAAGGTTGATGACGGCCCTGTGGTCGGTCGTGCAATCACTCATAGCGCAGGTGATGTGTTTCGCCCGTTGGGAGATTTCAAATTCACCCTTGTCGTTAATCCAACCGACGCCGCACACAATGTTGCGGGCAATGAGAAACGGCAGAAGCTGAAACCACTCTTTCCGAGGCGCCCGGGTGAAATAATTTTCATGAGCGCCGAAGGTGTTTCCCCGCCAGTCGTTGTTATGGCAGTAGAGCTTCTCCGACAGCTGGGCGCGCCAACAGAACATTTTGCCCGCTTCGTAATAGGCGACCAGAGAAGCGGCGTTTGAACATTCCGGCGAGGCGTATTCTATATGTCCTCTGTCCTCATAGACTTCCCCGCCGTTTTGCAATATCAACGGCAGTCGTTCAAACTGAGCCGCCGGTTCCCACGCTTTATTTGAAGGCGCCAATTCACTTTCCGTGCCGCAAATGCGCTTTTCCCCTACAACCGGCATAGCCGTAAAGAGCGGCCCGCCCGATTCCAGTTTTTTCAGTATTAGGGTGGTATCCATGTCTGTTTCCTTTGAAGGGTTGATGTAGCGAACAATCTGAAAACAAGCCTAGCCTAAGCCCCCTCTTCGGTCAAGTGCGTGTTCCGCCTTTTGTGGTAATATAATTAAGACCAGTCATGCTTCCACTTATTACCATCGCGACATTTGTTGCCACCCTTCTTGGCGGTTTGTTTGCTTTGAGATTCAAAGACCGACTGCATCTTATCTTGGGCTTCAGCGCCGGAGCCGTTGTCGGCGTGGCCTTTTTTGATTTGCTGCCGGAAGCCATTGACTTGGGCGGAGCGCATTACGGCGTGCCGGCCATCACTTCAATCGTGGCGCTGGGATTTATTTTTTACATGCTCCTTGACCGGCTTATGGTTTTTCACAGCCACAGCCATGGCGATGAGCATTATGCGCTTCATAGTCCGCCCAGAGGCAAAATCGGCGCGGGCAGTTTCGCCATTCACAGTTTCCTTGACGGCGTGGCTATCGGCCTGGCTTTCAAGGTCTCCCCTTCTGTCGGCGTGATTGTGGCAATTGCGGTGCTCACCCATGATTTTTCCGACGGCATCAACACGGTCAATTTGATTATTAAAAATCAAGGCGAATCGCGGGAAGCATTTCGCTGGCTCGTTGCCGACGCCCTCGCCCCAGTCTTGGGCGTGCTTTCAACTCTTTTCTTTACCTTACCGGCAAGCACTCTCGGTTTGGTATTGGCGGTTTTTACCGGTTTCTTCCTCTATATCGGCGCCAGCGACCTTTTGCCGGAAAGCCATCACGCCCACCCGACCATCTGGACAACAGCCATGACAGTACTCGGCGTGGCGGTTTTATACGCTGCCATAAAGTTGGCTAACCTATGAAATGTCGGGCATTGGACATTGATTGACCTCATGCACTCTCTCTACCAAAAAATCAAGCGCCACGGAAGCGCTGTCGCTTTCATTACTGGCTTTATTTGGGACAACTTTATGCTCACGCAAGTTGACCATCTTTTCGCCAATGTGATGCTCGGCTCTTACCTTGGAATATCGGCCATAAGCATTCTGGTGATGAACATGCCCTCTGTTTCCGGCTGGCGCGCAAGCTTCACCGAAAAAGCCGCCAAGTGGCTGCCCATAGTCCTGCAATTTTGTTTCGGCAGTTTGTTCAGCGCTTATATCATTTTTTACACCCGCAGCGCTTCCCTATCCACCGACTGGCCGTTCCTTCTCTTTCTGGTGAGCTTGGTTGTGAGCAACGAACTGCTCCGCCAGCGCTACCTTTCCATCACTTTGCCGGTAAGCATTTTATTCACGGTGCTTTTTTCTTACGGCATATTTTCGCTCCCGATTCTTTTGGGTTCAATGGGGCCGGAAATTTTTATCACAAGCGGCCTCGCCAGTTTGTTCGTGATTATGCTGTTCTCAAAACTGCTGGCCTTAATCGCCAAAGAACATTTTAGGGCAAGCCGCCGCTCGCTCGCGGTAACCGTCGCGGTCATATACTTGCTTTTTAACCTTGCCTACTTCACCAATGTCATTCCGCCGGTGCCGCTCGCCCTCAAAGCAATCGGCGTCTATCACTCAATCAAGCGCCAAACGGACAAAACCTACGCTCTGACCTTTGAGCCGAGTTGGTGGTATCCTTTAACGTCAAAACCCGCCGGCGTCTTCCATCGGAAAGGCAATGAGCCGGTCTATGTCTGGAGCGCCATCTTTGCCCCGGGTAAATTGACTGTGCCGGTATTCCACCTTTGGCAGTATTACGACGAGAGAGACAAAAAGTGGGTGGCCACCGACCTGGTGGAGTTCCCCATCAGGGGCGGCCGCGACCAGGGCTTCCGCGGCTACTCAATGAAATCAGGTGTTTTCCCCGCCAAGTGGCGCGTTGACGCGCTAACCGCTCGGAAAGACATCATTGGCCGGGTGGAGTTTACGCTGGAAAACACCACTACCTCGCCCGCCAACCTTGTTACAGAGACTCACTAGATTTAAACCTTGCCTGCCGCTTTCGCCAAAAGCATAAAGACGATGATGAGGAGAAAGGCCGTCAGAGACATCATGGGAATGGTGATGTAGCCGAACTCAACGAAAAATCTGACGGCACACGAAGCTCCGCCGGCGGCGTCGCAGGCCGACAGGACGTTTGGGTTAATTGACTGGCCGTAAAAGTGATAACCGGCAACAACGGCTCCCAAAGATGAAAGCGTGAGGCAATAAGTCGCCGCGTCTTTGGTTTTTTGCCAAAGCGCCAGACCCAAAATAATTACTTGTGGGTAAAGAAAAATCCGCTGAAGCCAGCAAAGCTTGCACGGTTCATAGCCGATGACGTCGGAATACAAAAGACTGGCGGCCACGGCGGTCAAGGCGACGATAAAACCGAAAATTAAGCCGTGGGAGCCGATTTTTTTGAGGACTGCCCGGTCCCAATCGCCGCTTTGAGAATTTTTCTTGAAGCGAGCGGCAAGCCACAGAAAGAAAACACCAAGCAGAAAAATTTGCCCCGCCAAAGTGCCGATGGCCGCGAGGGTATTTAAATTTTCGGCGAAGTTTCCCATCTTTTACCTCGGCAGTTCGCAGCCGGTTTTTTCCGACAAAGCGGCTAGCGCCATTTCCCCTGTCGTCGTACTTTGGTCGGCAAATGCCCACGTCGGGTAATTGGCTATCTTGTTGGCCTTGCAAATTTCGATTTGACCTTGGCTATTGGCCGTGGAACACTCAACGTACGGAAGATATTTTTTTGAACTGCCGAATAAAGCTTTTTGATTTTGGCAATGCGGGCACCAAAACGCGCCGTAGAAAATCACGCCCTTGTCCTTGAGACACTGGGCAAAGCCGTCAAACTTCCCCGGCCCGCCTTCCGCCCGGCCGGCATAGAATAAAAGGCCGATGATAATGACCAGAGCGATGATGCCGGCAATAATGGTAATGCGATTCCTTTTTTCCATAACGTTTTATTATATTAGTTTGCTGCCTGTAAATTATATCATGACTTGGGTCCTTCCAGAATTTTCCCATTCAACGGCGGCCCCCAAAAGCTCACGGCAACAAAAAGATTCGTCCAACCCGGCCACCAACGTCGGTTGGAGGCGGACAATAAACAACATCAGCGCGCCGGCAAACGCGGCAATAGCCATGACGGCGAGCGAGGTTTTCTTCATGCGCTAGAGTATACTAGAATACTATTATGAAGGAAAGGTTAAAAACCGTGATGGCGTTCGGGGTCTTTGACCTGATGCACGACGGCCATCGGCATTTTTTGAAGGAAGCGAAAAAGCTTGGCGGCAGGTTGGTAGTCGCGGTGGCGCCGGATGAGGCGGTCAAGGAAATTAAAAATCGGCTGCCCCGCGAGCCGCTCCCAAGGCGCATTGAAAATCTGCAAAGGGAAAAGCTGGCGGACATGGTGGTCGTCGGAGACCGCGTCCTCGGCGACTGGCTTGTCGTCAAAAACCATAAACCGGATGTTATCGCTCTCGGATACGACCAACAGGAACTGGCCGAAGCCTTAAACCAATTTTTCGGAGAAAAC
>JACPHR010000007.1 GCA_016188455.1 Candidatus Tayloriibacteriota bacterium
ATCGCCGCGTGAGAAGTGATGCCGCCTTCGTCCGTGATGAAGGCGGCGGCCCTCTTCATCGTCGGTACCATATTGGGCGTAGTCATGCTTGTTACTAAAATATCACCCGGTTTTACTTTTTCCAAATCCTCTTTTTTAAAAATAAGCCGTGCTTGCCCCCGCACTTTTCCGCGGCAGGCGGTTGTTCCGCGAAGTTCGGAAACATCAGTCGTATCAATTTTGAAAAATTCTCGAATCTTCTCGCTCTCCACTCCCGAAGCGCAAGGCATCACCGACGGCGAGGGAATCCAAAAAATTCTGGACGCCAAGGAGTTGGTCGGTAATGGTTTTCGGGTCTTCAAAGTCACAAACAGTGCCATTAAGTTGTTGGGGTAGAAATATTGCCAACAGCGCCCGCCCCGATGCAACATCGGGGCGGTTTTTTATTTTCTGGAGAACACTTAAAACGTCACGTAACACAACTCAAGCTATCGCTTTAGTTGTGTTACATGCCCTTGCGTACGCCGTTTTAAAATTTTAGTTACTTCTCAATGTCAATTCGCCTTTCGGGCATCGTGCCTTTGGCGTATTTCAGAAGCGGCGCGGCGGCTTTGCGCCACGCCGCCAGAATCGGCATAACGATTTTCCACTCCGCGACGACTTCGTCGGTAGAAGTGAAAAGCGTCTGGTCTCCTTTGATAGCGTCAAGCAAAACTTTCTCGTAAGCTTCGTTTTTTGTTTCGCCAACCGCGCCACCATAGGTTGAAAAAGGAATTTCGGCAGGATTTCCGGAATGGCGCATGATTGAAATTTCTTCTTTCGGCTGGATTTTGAATTTTACCGCCGCCGCCAAAACACGCTCGCCTGAAATTGTAACCTCTATCGGTTTCTTAAAATAAACCTCAATGGCCGCGTAAGACTGCGGCAAACCCTTGCCGCTCTCAAGGATAAAGCCGACGCCGCGCCAGCGCGGCGTCGCCAGACCGAGCTCTATTTTGAAATAAGTTTCGGTAGTTGAACTCGGACTGACCCCGGGCTCTGTCTTGTACCCTTGATATTGGGCGCGCGCCGCGTCCTTTGCTAATTTAAATTTCTTGAGAATCGCGGCTCGTTTAGCCCGCACCGCGGCCGCTGAAAAATCTTCGGGCTTTTCCATCGCCACCAGCGCCGCCATCTGCAGGGCGTGATTTTGGCCGACATCGCGCAAAGCCCCAAGGGCGTCGTAAAACGCGCCGCGGCCGTTAATGCCTTCTTTTTCAAAAAGTTTGATTGCAATTTTTTCAATATGCTCCCGATTCCAAAACGGCTCAAAAGCGCCGTCGGAAAATCGGAATTTTAGAATATGCTGTAAGGTTTCCTTGGCCAGGTAATGGTCAATCCGAAAAATTTGGGTTTCGGAAAAAAGCTCGCCGAGCAAACGGTCAAGTTTTTCGGCGTTTTTGAGGTCACTGCCAAACGGTTTTTCAATCAGAATACGGGTCCACCCTGTTAGACGTCCGTCATAAAATGCCGGCCGTCCCGATGCCGCATCGGGACGGACTTCTAACGGGGTCCACCCTTCTCCAACCTCAACCGGCGCGCAGGGAATGGCGAGGCCAGATGTAGAAATATGATCCAATATGCCTTCATAGGATACAGGCGGTGTAGCCAGATAAAAAAGTTTGTTCATGCACACGCCGGCTTCGGCATCAAGCCTCCCTAGGACCTCGGCCACTTTTTGGTAACTATCCGAACTGCCCAAATCACCTTCAATATAAAGAAAATGCTCAAGAAACTTTTTTAACGTCTCGGACGGCAAATTTGGCGATTTTTCCAAAAGTGTATCGCTTAAAAACTGCCGAAACTGGTCATCGCCCCACGGCCTGCGGGAAAAAGCCGCCACCCGAAAAACTTCAGGCGTTTGCCCTTTAGCGAAAAGCTTGTAAAGCGCCGGGGCCAGTTTTTTTCGGAACAAATCACCCGTGGCCCCAAAAATGACGACGGCTGTGGGATTAGTCATAAAGAAATTTCTTAACATTATACAATGGTTTCCGCTCACCGCCGAAAGAAGGACTCGTATAAACCGTTTGACACCGAAAATTTTATACTGTAGAGTAACAACAGACAAAAAAGCAGAACGGCTACGGAGGTGCAAAGTGAACACTACAATAGCGATATTCCGCCACGGCCATACGGACTACCGACAGGGCAACAGGTCCGTCTCAATTGAGATGGCGAACGACCTGTCAATGCCTTCGGCGGATGGCGAGCCGCCCGAGCACTCATTCCTGAACGCCGTAAATGACCTGAAAAATAAGGCCAAGGCATTATCTTACTATATCAACCCCGGTAAGAGAACCGTCATCCACTCGTCAGGAACGGGACGCACCCTTAGCACGGCGAAAATCATTCAGCTGGAACTGGCGAGTGAGGGACTAGCATTCGAGAGGCACGATGGTCCTTGGGCGATTCACCACGAGCCTCTATTGGATGAAGTCGGCTGCTTTGACTGGAAGCTGTTCCTGGCTCTGGTCAACGGCGGCTACACGGAGTTTGGAGACGATATGTGGGTCATTGACCCTCAAGACTCCAACCCGAAAGGCCTCGGCGCCGACGACTACTTCTACTTTGATTGCTTGCACAAACTGCCAGGGGCCGTCCTCAAAAAATGGCCGGAGGGTTTCGCCAGTCGCGTCAAATCTTTTGAGACGTCGGCGCACTGCCTTGAGCGTCTCAAGGAGGCGATCAGAAACGCCGCGCGACAGCCGGAGCGCCAGTGGATTTTCGTGACTCACGGGGGGTTAGCGGCTTTTCCCGTCAGGGTCTTTACCAACCATCAAGTGAAGGAACTGGAGCGCGGGTCGTGGGCGCTCCTTGACGCCACAGATGGCAAAGCGACCATCCGCCGATTGTGTGAACAGCCGTTCGGCAACAAGGAAGCAAACCTGCTTGAACTTTAGCAAAGTTTGCCTCAAAGCGGCCCGGACAACTGGCCGCTTTTTTATTGCCAGCCGAAAACCTGACGCTTTAGAATTTTTTTAACCGCCGCAAAGAAGCTTTGCTCGGCGGCGGCCTCATTGTCTGGATGAAAGCCCGGATTACAGTAAAGAAGCGCCAGCAAGCCGAGGGGCAAGCAAAGAGTTTGTCTGATTTCCTTGTCACCCGCCTTAGCCGCGTAGCTTTCAATAAATAATTCTCCCAGTTTCTTAAAATAAGAATTGCCCGTGCTGTGATAAAACCAAAGGTACTGGGCGACAAAATAGCCGACGTCAATGCCCGGTTCGCCGTAAGGAATGCGGGAAAAATCAATGACCGAAACCTTGCCCTTGGGCTGGCAAAAAATATTGGCGCCCCAAAAATCGCCGTGCAGCGGCCGCAAGCGGTCCGCGCGACCTTGCCAACGGTAGATAAGGTCAAGAATCAAACCGATATAATCGGCGTGCGAGGAGCGTGGTAATAATGGATGCTTGTCGCCGAAATCGGCTAGAAACAAAAAAAAGTAGCCGGGGTAGGCGAGGAGCGACTGCAGGCTGTCGTTATAAAGAGTTTTTAGAGCGGCGGCGGAAAAGTCGGGGCGCGGACCGGCGTGAATGCGGACAAGAAGGTCAGCAATGGCTTTAATTTCTTTTTTGTCTTTTTCATCCGGCGTTTTTTTGGCTTTTCTGCCGGCAAGCGATGCCCAGTAACTGTCGCCCAAATCATCGGCAAACTTTTGTAAATGATAGAGGGAAGCGCGCTCGTCAAGGTCAGGCAAAATAATCGTCTCGCCTTCTCGCCCGACCATCACGCCGATAGGCTCCGGCGAAAGAGCCGCTCTTTTGGCCATGCCGTGGCTGACCGCGTAAGAAAACAGATGCCGCTCCGCAATCTCAAAACCGGCCTCACCGTCGCGCTTCATCTTCTTCAGAAAAAACCGCTCGCCGCCTTGGGCGGTCAGCTGAAAGGCCTCCGACTGAAAACCGCCCTTCATCGCCTTGGCGCTCACAAAGAGAATGGGTCGGCCCAAACGTTTTGAAACAGCCTCGGAGAGTTTTTTCAATTCATGGCTTTCCATCTTTCAAACAAGATTACCCTTTTTGTAAAATTTTCACAACTCCGATATCAGCATCCACCCCAGTAGCAGATCCGCCAGCTGGCAGATCGCTACGGGGCAGGCTTCCACCACATCCCCGTCCTTTACTCCAGAGGAGGGCCCTCCTTTGGAGGACAAACTTCTGTGGCAATTTTGGTGCCGATGATGCGAAATTATCCATCAAACGAAAACTGTCATTGTGATGTCAATCAAGCCCCAAAAGTTCGCGGGCGATTTTTTTAGTTTCTTCTTGAAAGAATTTTTTGATATTACCCCAACTGGCGTTAAAAAAAAGTGTGGGCATCGGGTCGTCTTCGGCATCAACAAAATACACCAAACTTTTAAGAATGTGATTTGGATTTTGTTTTACGCGATAGTGCCGCTCTGCCCGCCGTATGCTCTCTTTAAGCGGTTGGATGTTTTTACTAATCCAGTACAAATCTACAAAATCGCGTTTTTTACCGCGCTGGCTAATCGCCGCGATTTTCATGGCGGCGATATCGGGAGGAGTTAAAATAGAAACCGAACCGATTTTGAGCACCGATTCCGCGGGATCAAAAAATGGGTAAGCAATCAGACTCATTTTCGCCCCCAACAATCTTCCGTAAACCGTTCCCCGGTCAAGCGAGTCTGTTTCCCATTTCCCAGTCGTACTTAATTGTTCCACTATTTTCTTTTCGTCAAAAGATTTTTCCGGCGTAAAAAAATCCAGGTCAACGGATTGGCGATGACCGGCTTGGAGTGCCAGCGCCGTGCCACCCGCCAAATACCATCCGCCCGACGAAAAAAACGGCGTTATAATACAACGTTTAAAAGCCTCACGCGCCACAGTGGGAAGCGCTTCAAGACGCAACTGTTCCAAAACGCCGGCATTTATGTGAGAAGAAGCGACCATAAAGCTTTTGACTTATCGTGTACCTGACTTCGAGGTAATTCCATCACTCGCTTGATTTCGCTTTTCGGGTAATACCGGAAAAGCCAACGCACCTCCTCCGTATTGCCAAAATCAAGAATGCGCTCGATGATGTACACCGCGTGCTTTTCGGGGTCTATGGTTTTCGGGTCCACGTCCCAAAAAAGCGACTGGCGAAAAACCATCACAGGCAGTTTTTTGGTCTGCTGTTTTTTAACTTTCATCGCTCTATACTAGCACATTTTATGTCTTTTTCCCAGCCGATTTTTCCACAAACTCTGCTATGTATTTCATATATTCTACATATTGCCCGATACCGCCTGAAATATCATCCATCACAAGTTTTCTTTGAATTTTCTCATATCCGTGCACTAAGCGATTGCGCAAGCCAACCGAACCTGAAATCTTTTCCGCAAGATCAACCGGCAGGACGCCGTGTTTGCCTAAAATACGAAACGTTCCCTCATAATCATCCGACGGTTCAAGTTTAGCGCGAGTCATAATATGCGTATTGATATCAATCGCCGCATCGGCAATAAGTTGAAACAGCCGCTCCACAATAAATATCTCCGGGTCATGAAGTTCCATCTTGCCCTGCCTATATTTTTCAAGATATGGCATAAGCTTGCGAAGATACAAACTCATTGCCGCCAGCTTGCTTTTAATCACATCCTCATTGGGCATAGCTTTTTAGAAAATTCTTTACATAACTATCCCGATAAACGCGAAGTGGTTTGGTCTCCATATAGAGGCGATTAGCATACATTGAAAACATGTCGAACGTACTGCTGTCCTCTTCAAACAAAACGATGCTCTGATCAGCCGCTTGTTTTTTGAGCTCGGGCGATACATTGCGCATATTTACAAATTCCACGTCTGGATTTTTAAAAATACGAGCCAGTTCAAGAGCGATATTGTAGGATTCGCGGTAACCAATATCTCTTCGCGACAAATAACCCACGTCCACATCGCTTTTTTTGTGCGTATGCCCAGTTGCTTGCGAGCCAAACAGCACCACGAGCCCAAGATCATGCTTTTTGGCCATTTCTGCTATTTTCTTTTTGTCCACTTCTATCATACAAATACCATAACATAAAATGAACAAATTAAGAAGCTTTTTTTATTATTTTCACAATACCTTTATCCGCGTCCACTTCCACCAAATCCTCGTCTTTTACCACTTGAGTAATGACTTTAATGCCGGTCACGCATGGGGTTTTGAGTTCACGGGCGACGATGGCAGCGTGGCAGGTGATACCGCCGTCTTCGGTCACAATGGCCGCCGCTTTTTTCATGGCGGGCACGAGCGAAGGGAAGGTCGTATGGGATACCATAATGTCGCCTTGTTTCATTTTGCCCATTTCCTCGGGCTGATTGACGATTTTTACTATCCCTTTGGCATAGCCGCTACAAGCGCATGTGCCTTTGAATGTATCCTCGCTGCTTTTGACTTCTTCTTTTTTAATAGTTTTTGATTTAATGAATTTGTCGGCTTCCTCGCCTGTAAGAACGGAGAGTTTGTTGTTCTTACGAATCACAACCGCGTGGATTTTCCGCCTTTTAATTTCCGCTTTATCGGCTTTTCTGTTGTTAAGCAAAAGGTTTTCAATTTCCGTATGAAGTAGCATATGCGTTTCTTTGACACTTAGGCCAAGACGCTTGCTTATTTCATTCATAATCTTATCCAGAACAAAAAAGGCGAAATAACAAGAATCTTTTCGGTATCCTTTGAGAAAAGTGATATCGGCCGCCAGTTCATAGACTTTTTGCAAGTCTTTCGGAATCTTTAACTTTTTTATTAAATCCGCCTTTTGTTTTTTAATCTCCTTCGGCCGGTCAACAATCTTTTTGATTTCCTTTTTTGGGTCAATTCCCTCGCGAATCAGTCCCGACCATACCGACAAATAGTAATCAATTCCGTAAGCCGGACCTAAATAACCAAACGGCGTCCATCGCCACTTTTCATAATGCTTTAATATCGCCTCTTTAAGGGAAGGCTTAAGATTGGCGGGAACTTTGGAATAATCTTTAAGTTCTTTAAATATGTCTCCGGCTTCTTTATCTTCCGATATTTTTTGAACTATTTCCAAAGATTCCAATTCCTCTTTTTGGCCAAAGCTTGTTTTTTCCGATGTGGTGAGAGCGGTAAATACTTCGGCGGGATTTAACTTTGAATTGTTTACAGAAATTAGAGCTTTGGCTTTTTCAAGAAGTGAATTAGCAAAAGTGCCGCCATAATTGTCCACATACCAAGTACTGCCGAGCGAATGTTGGTGAGACTCTTCGTAGGCCGCAAGAACTTTAAGGTAAATGGCCGATAATTCCTTGTTTGTCGCCTTTTTTAAATCTTTCCTCAAACTCTTCCTCGCCGCATTGAAACATTCGTCATTTAACTTATAAGACTCTTGATGATTTTTCAGTAGGGTTGTCCTTGCCAAAGAGGGTTTTCTGGAACTGCCACATGCCGAAATTTAAGAATTGAGAAACAAGATTATAACCGCAGTCAGCGGAAAAATTTTCAATCCAAACTTCCCCTTCGACGGCAGATTTGGCGGATCCTCCTAAAATATTCTTAAGCGTGGTAATCGGGCGGGATTGGGTAATATAGAATTTTCCTGACGCAAAAGCCCACTCAATGTCGCAGGGAAAACCGTAGTGGTTTTCAATTTTTAAAATCAGTTCGGCCAGCGAAAAAATTTGGTCGTCGGAAAGTTTTTGCGCCGCGCCTTTCTCTTTTGAAATATAGGCAAAACTATTTCGCGACCCGCTCTCCTCCATTTTTAACATCCCTATATTCTCAAGTTTGTAAGGATGTTTTCTTTGTGTTGTAAAATTGGCCCGGAACAAACCGCGTTCCTGCTCCGAAACATTTTTATCAATGATTCGGCGCGGCGACTTTTCAACAACATAACTGTCGGGCGTGATTTGCCCCGAGACAATCGCCTCTCCAAGCCCGAACCCTGCCTCAATGATGAGCTGGTTTCTGTCTTCGGTTACCGGATGAACGGAAAAAGCGATGCCGGAAATTTCACTCTCAACCATTTTTTGCACCACTCTGTCTTCGGTTACCGGATGAACGGAAAAAGCGATGCCGGAAATTTCACTCTCAACCATTTTTTGCACCACCACCGCCACCGAAATTTTGGTCTTGTGCAAATCTTTTTCAAATCTGTAGAAGATGGCGCGGGGCGTGAAAAGCGACGCCCAACAGCGCTGAACATTTTTCAAAAGCTCCGCTTCCGTGGTATTTAGATATGTATCAAGTTGCCCCGCCCAAGCCGCCGAGCTTGAGTCTTCCGCCGTAGCGGACGAGCGCACCGCCACAAACTTAGCACCCAACTTTTTGAAATGTTTTTTGATTTCCGCTCCGATGTCCTTCGGCATCTCCGCCGTCAGAATGAGCGCCTGAATTTTTTCCGAAGCGGCGTCTACCGTGTGAATTTCCTGGTGGTTAACTGCGTGAAGCACGGTGTCAATTTCAACATTAAGGTCGGTCTCTTCCAAAAACTTTTCAAACGCCGAAGCAAGCAGGACAAACCCCGGCGGCACCGAAATACCGGCTTGGGTCATCTCGCCAAGTGATGCCCCTTTGCCGCCGGCCAGCGCCGCGTCGTTTTTGTTTATAGCCTTAAAATCGCGGAGCAGTTCCATGGCATATACCGTAGCATATTTCCTTTGTTTTTTCTACCGTCCTTTCTACTGCTGGTCTATCTCTGGATTTATCCTCCTCCCACACATCAACTTTACACTACAGTGTATAATTGATGTGTGGGGAAAATGGAACAAGAATCGCGCAGAAAGACAAAACGGGCAAATATCCAAAAGATAATCCTGCAAACAGTCGCCGGGGTTGGCTTGCTCAGTGTGGCGCTCTTTGCGCCCAATGTGCTCTCCGCCCTGCAAAAGTTGGGGTTTATGCCTCACGGGCGGCAGAAAGACGTCATACGCGACTCGCGGCGAAAACTGGTGAAATTAGGCTATCTTGAATACACGCCGAGTAAATTACTGCGACTCACTCTAAAAGGGGAAGCGAGACTCCGACAGTTTTCGATTCATGAGTATCGTTTCAAAAAACCGAAACGGTGGGACAAAAAATGGCGCGTCCTGATTTTTGACATTCGGGAAGAAAGGCGTCCGACACGGGATAAAATCCGCCGCACACTCGCGGCTATCGGCTTCGTCCGGCTTCAAGATAGCGTATGGGTGTATCCCTACGACTGCGAAGATTTGATAAACCTGCTTAAAGCCGATTTTTATATCGGCAAAGACATGCTGTACATGATTGTTGAGTCTCTTGAATATGATACCCGGCTTCGGCAAGCTTTTGGCCTACGTTTGGATTCGTAAAAACGTCATGCTGCTTGCCACATTTGTTCCAGCTAGTCATTATTTGTTACAGCCAGTCATCGGCTCACACATCAATTTTGCACTATAGTGAAAAATTGATGTGTTGTCTGCCACAGAGAAACTGCCACCTACTGCCGGTAGAGAAACTACTACCTACTGCTACCCATAGAGAAACTATTACTCATAGAGAAACTACTACCGTTGGCACAACCACAAAAGATTCTTATACCGCTGCTCGTATTTATCCAACATGACCGAGGAGTACCCTCTCAAAAATGCCCGAGGCAATAAGCTCGCGGGGTTTGCCCGCCGCCACAACGGCGCCCTTGTCCAACACATACGCCCGACTGACGATTTCAAAAAGCGATTTCACATTGTGCTCCACCACAAGCACCGCGGTCTTGTGCCGTTCATTTATCCGCTTGATGGTTGCAAAAACTTCTTTGACGATTTTCGGCGCCAAGCCAAGCGACGGTTCGTCTAACAAAAGCACCTTCGGGTCAGTCATGAGACCGCGGGCAATGGCGAGCATTTGCTGCTGTCCGCCCGAGAGCGTACCGGACCTTGTTTTGATTTTAGGCTTGAGCGCCGGAAAGGTTTCCAACACTTCCGCAATTCGGCGAGCAACTTCTTTTTTATCTCGCACCGTGAAAGCGCCAATTTCCAGATTTTCAAAAACCGTCAGGTGCCGGAAAACCCGTCGGCCTTGGGGCACGAAAGAAATGCCCCGCGCCACAATCTCGTGCGGCACCGGTCGAATCGGCCTCTCGTGCCATAGCACTTTCCCGCTAGAAAGTTCCGCCAGTCCAAAAATGCTTTTAAGAATCGTGGACTTGCCGGCCCCGTTCGGCCCCATCAAAGCCACCATCTCGCCTTCGTCAAGCGAGATGCTCACGCCATCAAGCGCTTTGACGCCGCCGTAGTGGACGCGGATATCCTGAAGTTGCAATAAAATTTCGCGAATCATGAATGACAAATTATGAATTACGATTTAAGAATTACGAATTTCTTTTGATTTTTTAATTAGACCGTTCAAAACTTTATGCACTTCGGTTGACTGCTGAAATACCGGCAAAAATCTTTTTCGTCCAAAACAGAAACCCCTTGGGCGACAAGAAGCTGATTCTGTAATTCTGTAACCGAACCTTGAGCGATAGAATAAAACTGAACTTTCTCTCCGTACGATTGACGACTAAATCCTTCAGCGATATTGGATGTAATTGAAACCGAGCAACGACGCATCTGGCTTACCAAACCAAATAATTCTTCCTTGGGAAATCTTTTGGTTATTTCATATATCATAAGAGTAAGCTTATACGCTTCTTTCCATGCATTCAGGTCAGTGAAGGTCTGAATCTTTGCGCTTCGTTCCGTTCGTAATTCGTAATTCATAATTCGTTATTCTCCTAAATACGCTTCAATAACATCTCGGCGAGCAAGTACCGACTGCGGTTTGCCTTCGGCCAAAAGTTTACCGGCGTCCAACACATAGATGTGGTCCGAGAGTTCGCGAATCAAATCCATATTGTGCTCTATCAAAATTAACGTTTTACCCTTAACCTTTAACTCCTTACAAATGTCAACCACCACCTTGAGCATTTCAGGAAAAAGACCGGCGAACGGCTCGTCGAGAAGTATGGTATCGGCGTCCGTGGCCAGCACCCGCGCTATTTCCAAAAGTTTCCGTTGGCCATAGGAAAGTCCCAGCGCAAGCTCGTGGCGCTTACCCCACAGGCCAACCCGCCTTAAAACCTCCTCGGCTTTCTCCAAATGATAGGGACTGTGTTTTTCAAAAAGCGACGCGAACACTCCTCGCTCCGTCAAAACCACAAGCACGTTATCCAAAACCGGCATCTGTTCAAACAGCCGCACATCCTGAAACGTCCTAGTGATGCCATAGTCCTTCACCTCATGCGACTTTATTTTGGTAAAGCGAACCGAACCGGCCACTACGATTTCGCCGCCATCAACAGGAATCATACCTGTCAAAAGATTGACGAGGGTGGATTTGCCGGAGCCGTTCGGCCCAACCACTGAGGTGATTTGGCCTTTTTCAAAGGCAACAGAAAGATGGTCCACCGCCCGGACGCCGTCAAAATGCTTGTATAAATGTTTTGTTTCGATAATCGGCATGAAATTTATAATTTATATTCCCCCATCAAGCCCTGCGGCCTGTACATCATAAGTATAACCAAAAGGAGACCGTAGACCACTTGCCGCATCTGGGCGGCGATGTCGGGGGGGAAACCGACAAAACGTAGAGCTTCCGGCAAGAGTACCAGAACCGCGGCGCCGAGGACGGCGCCGCGGTTAGACGCCAGGCCTCCCAAAATAACGACTGCCAAAATAAAAATTGACTCATTGACGAAAAAGGTTGAAGGGTCAATAAAAGTAATGTAACTGGCATAGAGAGAGCCGGCAAAGGCCGAGAACGCCGCGGCGACAACAAAAGTCGCGAGCTTAAAATACAAAACTTCATAACCAAACACACTAACAGCTTTTTCATCCTCGCGAATGGCCCTAAGGACGCGCCCGAAAGAAGATTGTTCAATGAAACGGCAGGCCAAAAAGACCAGAATTACGAGTAACGAAGCAAGAATTAGGAAAGAAAAATTGTCACTGAACGAGAGACCAAAAATAGACGGCCGCGGGATGCCGGGAATGCCCAAGGGGCCGCGGGTAACAGTTTGCCAATTAAGAAAAACACTGTAGATAATAATATTGAAACCGACCGAGGCCAGGGTATAGTAATCGCCTCTGAATTTTGACAAAACGGCCCCGATAGCAAACGCGATAAGCGCGCTAAAAAGGGCTCCGACAATACAAGCGAGAAAAAAGTTGAAGCCGAAACTTGTCATCACGATAGCGGTCACATAGGCGCCGATGCCGAAAAACGCCGCCGCCGCCACAAACACCAGCCCCGTGAAGCCGACAACCAGATTAAGAGAAAGGGCGAGTATTGAATAGATTGAGACCATTATCAACAGATGAATAACGTATGGCATGTTATTTTTTAAAAATTCCTTGCGGTCGGAAAACTAAAAATAGAATGAGAACCGCGAAGGCAATGGCGTCTTTCCATTCGCCGGAGATTTTCCAAATGCCGAAGTTTTCAACGAAACCCAAAAGAAACGCCCCCGCCACGCCGCCGTAGACATTGCCGATACCGCCGACAATTGACGCGATAACGCCCTTGAGGAGAAGCGGCAAACCCATAATCGGCTCAATGCCAGTGTCAAAACCGACTAAAATCGCCGCCAGCCCGGCAATGGCCGAGCCGATGAAAAAAACTTTGCCAATTATTTTGTCCGTGTTAATGCCGACGATTTTGGCGACTTCTTCGTCATCCCCGACCGCTTTCACCGCTTTGCCAAACAGCGTCAGTTTGAGAACAAAAGCTAAACCTAAAAGCACCGCCACGGCCGTCAAAAGGATAATGACCTGCGTCTCGGTAATGGACCCGGAAAATAAGGAGAATAACCTCTCTCCCGAGGAGGTGGCGGAGAGAGTCTGAAACTGGCTGGAAAAGAAAATCGCCAGAAGCGCCTGGAGAGCGGTCAACACTCCGAGGGAAGCGACGAGAAGCACGGTGTTTGAAGACCGTCTCATCCGGAGGCGCCGGTACACGCTGGTGTAAAGCAAAAAACCGATGGTACCCGAAATCAAAACGCCAAGAGGGACGGCGACAAAAAGCGGCCACCCCAATAGTTTGGAAAAATAGAAAACGGCGTACGCGCCGATGACCGCGACTGCTCCGTACGACAAGTCAAAAAAATTAACCGTGCTGAAAATGAGATTGAAACCAAGCGCCAGAATGGCGTAAATTGAGCCGGCGATGAGACTGTTGAGGATGAGTTGGGGCAGAATGTCCATGGAGAGACTGCTTTGCTCCTTTACTCGGTATACAATTCCGTTTTGCCGTCCTTAACAATCTTGAGAACATGGCCAGATGCTCGGTCGCCAGTCGCTTCAATGGTAACCTGGCCGGAGGCCCCATCCCAATCCTTAATAGTCCGCGACCACGCCGCCAGTTTCTGCCCGTCAAGACCGACCGCGGCAATACCCTCTTTCACCAAGTACAAAGCGTCATACTCGGTTTGGCCATACGCTTGGTAAGGCAATTCAGCATTATACTTTTGCTTATAACTCTCCAAGAGATGCTGGAACTTGGGGTTGTTCGGGTCAACGCCGAACTCCGCTCCAAACGCTCCTTCAAAAAGAGCTTTGTTTTCACTGACCGTTTTTGGATCGCCTACTACTATATCGGCGACCAGAAGCGGCGGATTCCATTTAAGCTCCTTTACCTGTTTGGCGATTCGAACGGAGGCGGCCGGCGCTTGGGTATCCACAAACAAAGCGTCCGGTTTTTGAGATTGCAGTTTAGCGATTGAAGACCGGAAGTCGCTCGCGCCGGTCGGAAACTCTTCCTTGACGGTTTTGCCGCCGAGTTCGGAAAATCTGGCGTCAAAAGCCTTAAAAATGCCGAGCGGGTAATCAAGCGATTCTTGGATGAAAGCCACGGTCCGCCAGCCTTTTTTGTAGGCCAGTTCGGCCAGCACCCTGCCCTGCGAAGCGTCACTGGGGTAATCGCGGAAAAAATACGGACTTCGGCCCGTCAAATCGGGACTGCTGGCGCCGGGAGAAAAGAGCGCGACTTTGCCCGCTTCGGCAATCGGCACCGCCGCCAACGACTCGCTGCTGCAAATGCCGCCGATAATAATTTGAACCTTGTCCACATTGACAAGCTTCTGAGCGGCGTTGGCTCCGTCTTTGCCGTTACATTTGCCGTCTTCCACTACCAGGACAAGGTCTCGCCCGCCAACGCCTCCCGACTTATTTATTTCATCCACCGCGAGCTGATAGACATTTAGAGCCGGCTCGCCGTACACCGCCCCGTCACCGGTCAGGGGCAAAATTACTCCGAGGCTGATCGGCCCGGCGACTTCCGGCGCTTTGGCGGTGCGGGCAAAAAAGAACCCGCCGACAATAATGACGGCCAGAAGGATGACCCAACTAAGAATCTTTGGCTTGTTGTCTTCCATAGTTTATAAATTTTATATCTAATAAAAGGACCTTTTTGTTAATACCCCTATGCTATACCCCATAAAAAATTTTGCAAGCGGGCCAATGAAAACCGCCCCGACGTACATCGAGGCGGTTTTATTGAACCTGACTATAGCAAACTACATGCCCGTACCGGCGCTGCAATTCTTGCAGTTCTTCTTGTGGGTTACAATTTCAGCCACCGCCGACAGGCCGACGAGCGCGTAAACAGCCGTGGCGAGAGTTGACCCCGCCCCCAAAAGGCTCTCAACCAAATTATAGCCGAGCGCGACCAAACCCCAGTTTAATCCTCCGATGATAAGGAGAATAAACGCAACCATGTGTAGTCCCTTCATAAAATATATTTAGAGCTTCCGCTCTTACATTATATAAAAACCTCCGACCTAGGCCTATTAAAGCTTGGTTATATTATACAAGACTTCCGCAAGTCGCGGAATACTGAAAAGTGGATAACTAAATGCCCTCATGTACGGCATCGGATGTCGGATAACTTAGGGTTTTGGCCCCTCTTCAAGGTCAAGACAGACCGAATTGAGGCAATAGCGCTTGCCGGTTGCCGTTGGACCGTCGGGAAACACGTGCCCGAGATGCGAGTTACAACGGGAGCAAACAATTTCGGTGCGGCGCGTACCATATTCATTGTCGGAAATTTCCCGAACTGAGCCGGGAAGGGCTTGGTCAAAAGAAGGCCAGCCAGTGCCGGAGTCAAACTTGGCATCCGAGGAGAAAAGCGCCTGGCCGCAGGCGGCACAATTATAGGTGCCGGCTTTTTTCTCGTGCAAAAGTTTGCCGCTAAACGGCGCCTCGGTCCCTTTGCCGCGTAAAACCGCGTACTGCTCCGGCGTCAGTTTATTCTTCCACTCCTCCTCGTTTTTCGCCATTTCCTTTTTCATACTGTAATCTTTAATCTCTTAACTTCAATCTGCTTTTGTCTCCAAAAGCTCGACAAACTGTTTCTGCACCTTCTCCAGCTTGGGGTTGATGACCACTTCACAGTAGGGATTGCCCGGATGGGCGGCGAAATAATCACGGTGGTAATTTTCCGCTTCGTAAAAAACGTCTAGCGGCACCAGTTCGGTTACCACGGACGCGCCGTGTTTATTTGAGATGTTGATTTCTTTGATAAAATCTTCAGCCGTCTTTTTCTGCTCCGGCGTGGTGTAAAAAATGACCGAGCGGTATTGTGTGCCTACATCGTTCCCTTGCCTATTTTGGGTTGTCGGGTCGTGGCTGCCGAAAAAGACCGTCAACAAATCCTTGTATGTTGTAAGTTGTGGGTTGTAAGTTATTCGTACTACTTCGGCGTGTCCCGTCCCGCCGCCGCTTACTTCCTCATAGGTGGGATTTTTGGTCGTGCCGCCGGCGTAGCCGGGTAAAACCGAACTCACTCCGCGGAGCATCTTAAACACCGCCTCGGTGCACCAAAAACAGCCTCCACCGAAGACTGCTATTTCACTAACATCTCTTTTCTCTTTAACCATACAAACAAGATTATAAAAAAATATCTGGGCTGTTTTTGGAAAAAGCCCTGCCCCGTAGGCCCCGATGGACATCGGGGTGCTTCGGGGAGAGGCCGTCGAATACCGCCACTAAGGTTTTTATACTCTTGTTATGACCATAATTATAACATAAAAACCCTATCAGTGCTTATCTCCCTAAAACCACCTCTTGATTTTCCTCCACAGAAGCAACTTTACGCCCAACAATTCCAAACCCAAGAAAATAAGCCACGCGCCGGGCGTTAAGGGCGTAATAAGCGCAATGAAACCAATTGCCACCAAAACAACGCCGATAATTTTCGTCAGCTTTGGTCTGTGTTCAAACATTTTTTCAAGACGCTCTTTCATCTCTTCTGTAAGCAAACATCAAGCGGGACTCTTGCTTACCTATACAATATAATATAACACAGAATAAAGTTTGGCCTCGTCTTATCCCCGCCCGCGTTGCGGGGACGGGGCATGAGGCGAGACGTCGGGGCAAACTTTGTTGCAGACGAGTCGGCTCCGCCGACGCCCCTTTGCTCTTGCGGATTCATCCCCGCAGCACCCGCCCGTACCGAAACGCCAGCCCGACAGAGTCATTCCGGCTTCAGGGAACCGCCGCCGAACACCGCCAGTTCCGTTCCCCTGCTGACTTTCATTTCATAGGTTCTAACATCATCGGAAGCTTAAGTAAAAAACAAAAGAAAAAGCGCCTTGATATCATCAAGACGCCGTGAACTTAAAACTGCGGGCTAATCAAGCCGAAGCACCTCCACCTCGTCGCCCACCCGTATGATACCGGTGTTCTGGTGGTCAAAGTTTCTGCCAAAAAACACTTTGTTTTCGGCATCGCCTTCAATGCCGAGGTGCTTGCCTAGGCGATAGGCGACCAGTGTCGCCAGCGGCTCTTTGCCGCGCAGAGCGGTATGCTGCTCCGTGCAAGTGACGACGCAACGGTCGCAAAGTTTCTTGCCTTCAAAGACCACCTCCCCGATACGGATAAGGGAAAAGTGGTCCTCTTGGTGCGGCTCGCAACCGCGAAGCCATATATTGGGTCGGAAACGGTTGGCCTCCACGCACAGTGAACCTTTGCCGAGAAGCAGGTCGTTGAGATTGCCGAGCGAAGCGTCGGAAATCATCATAAAAGGAAAACCGTCATGGAAACCTTGAAGCGCGGAGCCGCCCTTGCTCTGCCACCGGCAGGTATCGGCCATGCGCATCAGTCGGTAATACCCCGGCCGCTCCCGCGAAAGAAATTTAGTAAACCACAGAGAAGCTTCTTTCCCTTGGTCCACCGCCTTTAGTTTACGGTCCTGCCACACGGTAATCGTTTCTTCTTTTCCGGGGAAACCGTCTATCGGCAAACGCAACAGAGCCATGTCCGGGGCAGAGACGATAAGTTCTTTGCCTGAAACGCGGGGAGTAACCTGGCACAGCCGCCGCACCTCAATGCCAAGCCCCGAAGGGCCAAGCGCGTCCTTGACCAATCCTGGTAACGGCAACGGCAAACTGTCCCGGCGTTGGGCGACAAACATGTCGCCTTCCACCACCACGTATTGCCGGTCGTGCTTGAAACCCCGCGGGGTAACCTCAACACCTTGGCCTTGAGCGCTAAGCCGCGCGCCGCCGGCCGATTTAATCGGCGAATAAAAAAGAGCCGAAACGGTAATACTCATAGTAAAAGTCCTGTTCTGTTGTCTCCCGCCATTCTACCTATTTCATTCAAAAAAGCAAAGCGTGCGTTTGAATTAAAAATTAGCAATTGTTTTTTCAATGTGATACAGTTCAAACAGAAAAAAGAAAGGCCTGCATGAACGAGCAAAGAATATATCCCTCTAAGGTAACGGCTAACGGCTCTGCCATCGCCCTATATGGGATTGAGGCACCCAACCGCCGGACGGCCGTACGGAAAGCGCTCCAGTGGTTCTGGGACAAGTATGAGGGGAAATATGGACCCGCTTCGGACGTGTTCACCATCGGCGACCCGTACAAGGAAGTGGTTTTTAAGGAGCCATTCAATTGCAACGACAAAGGCAATAATTATCTCGACGAGGCGACCAAGGCGCGGGTCATTGAGCAGTCCAAAGGAATCCTGGAGCGCGATTCTAAAACCGGTTCGCGGCATCACCCGCCTCGCTCCCTGCGGCGCAAAAAACGCCGAAGAGAATATCGCGTCACGATAGCTCCGAACATCCAGGAGTCAAACACCGGCACACTGTACTATCGGATTGTCGTCACGCCGCAGCAATCAAAGAACGGCGTCATCACAACCAAGCGGAAAGTACTGGACATTAAATTGGAAGCAAAAACGCTTGCCCAGGCACTTGAAGAAATAAAAACTAAAAATCTTCGGGGGTTAAACAAGGTGTCGCGACGAATGAAAAAACGGTCGCTGAAGCTGGTCGCTCATCTGTCGGGGCTGCAAACTTTAACCCAAAGCGACCGGTCCTTCTTCGCTCCGGTGCTCAAAAATGCCGCCCGTCTTAGTCAATAACTCTAGCCGCGCTTCCGTAAACATCGGAGCGCGGCATTTTATTGTAACTGCGGAGAATACCCCTAGGCTTTGCCTCGGGGATGAATCCGCAACGAGAAAGACGAGTCGGCGGAGCCGACTCTTATACAACAAGGTTTGCCCCGATGCCTCGCCTCATACCCCGACCGCTTTGTGGCGGGGATAGAACGAGGCCAAACTTTATTTTCCTTTCAGCCTCCGCCACGGCCCCGCGTGGCGGGACCGTGGCGGGCAAAATTTAAATCAATCAATTTTTTCTAGCGCGATTCGTCTGATTCAGATTCTGACTTTGTAGATGAAGCGTTACCGCGCGTCTCGCCCTTGAGCTCCCCTTTCACTTCCATCTTCATCATTGATTTCAAACTTTGCACAATCTCTCCGGCATCCCGCCGCGCCGCTTTCAAATCTTCCCGACCGGCCTTCAGTTTGAGCCTCGCATCCATCAGAGCTTTTTTATTGGCTTGGAACTGCGCTTCGCCTTGGTCGGGCTGAAGCGCGGCCGTGATTGAGAGCGCGGCGTCCGCCTGCGCTTTGGCGTCGGTCAGTTTGGCGTTAAAGTCCGCCAGTGTCGTCTCAAGAGCGCTCACCTCTTTGCCGGCCGTCTTGGCGGCAGCGATTCTCGTTTGCAATTTCACGCCGACCGCGGCCATCATATCGGCGGTTGATTTGATTTTGTCCGCCGTGGCCGCGATATGACCGGCGGGAATAATGAGAGCGAAAATCCGATACGATTGGCTGATTGATTTAATGTCAATCTTCAGAGCGTCAATATCGGCATCCGCGGCAATCTTGGCCTTGAGGGCCGTGAGGCTGCTGATTTCAGCCGTTACTGCCGCCGCCATCTGGGTTTTGACATCCGCTGAAACGCGATTCATTGACTGTATCCGCGCGGTCAGTCTAGTCAGTGCTTCAATCCGCCGCTCTATTTCCTGGTCAGCGCGGCTTTTGGCTTTGGCTATCCGCGCTTCAAGGTTCACGCCTGCTTTAATTGTGGTGGTGCCAACCTTGGATGTCTTGGCAGACGCCCGTATTGACCCGTCAGCTCCAGGCGACAAGGCTAGGGCCGGAATGGCGCCGGCAAGCAGGATGGCCCCGGTCGCAAATGACGCGAGAAATTTAGTGAATGTGATTTTTATCATGGTAATAAAAAATTATTCGGTCTGGGGCACCGGTTGGTCATTCAAACCGCTGTCGACCGCGGCGGAGTTTGCGTCAACATCGGCAAGTCCGTCATCAATTGACTTCATGTCCTGCTCAAGCGAATCGTCCGAACCGTCTCGCGAGGAAACCGCGTCGCTCACGGCTTCAGTGGCCGCGGCGGTATCAGGCGCGGCGGGAACCTTTGCCGACTGGGGCGTATTGCCGCGCCACAAGTACCAGCCCCCGACAATAACCACTATCAAAACAACCAGCCACAAAAGACCTTTGGAAGAGTTGTCATTCATAATTTGCTAATTTAATTATTGATTGATAAACGACCCTCAAACTCAATAACGATTATACTAAAAATAGCCCCGTCGTGACAAGACGGAGCCAAAGGTGATTGTAATATAAATACGCGCGCGAATAAATAAAACAGCTCTTTATTAAGAGCCGTTTTATTATCCGCAAACTTGATTATTTATCAAGTATATTACCTATTTGTATATGTTGTGCAACCCAACATCAAGAAATATAACGCGCTCTATTTTTGCCATAGATTCGCAGCGCTTCTCTGATAGAAGAAGCTTTTATGGTTTTTCCGGAGCGGTATTCTCTAATTCCCTCATTTACCAACGCATCTGCCTCTTCTGCTCGCTTGCCAGTAAGATAGTATGTCGGCACGGCTCTCGCCACAAGCTCCTCGTATTTTTTAACGGGAAGTATCACCACACCTTCCTCTTTGGCTATTCTGCTTTTTGAAACGGTTATCGTGTTCATAAGGCAATATTACCACTTTTTAATTCCCGCCGCAAATTGCGTCCGGGATTATTTTATCCCATTCTCTTTCGCCCATTTTGCAGTAGTCTCAGCCCCTACTAGGAGTCGGAGCGGGGCCAATCTTCATTCCGCGAACTAAAAAATCAGGAGGGTACGCCGTGGCTCAAACACCTGATACAGACCATTTGCTTTTCCCGAGTCTTGATGTACTTATTGCCGCAGGCGCACAAAAGCACCTCGCTTTGGCGCGGCCGCTCCACCCATTTTCCGGCCTGCTGGAAAGTTCTTTTGCCTACCGGTTTGAAATGGCCTTTCATAAAAATGCCGATAGCATATAAGAAAACTAAATTTTTGTCAATAAAAAAGCTCGCGGGGCGAGCTTTTAACTTGAGATTCCTTCAGACATGATGCCTCGGTCTAATTTCATCAATGTAATGGAATCTTCTGCGCATCGGTTCTTCTGCTGGCGGCAAGAATTGGTGAGTGTTAAAAATATAGCCGCTATAACGCATCAGCGCGTTGTAATGCCTGGCAGATTCATTGCGCTGTTGTGCCAGCCGGAAATGATTCGCGGAGTGGCCGTGTTTGATTGCCTGATTACATTTCTTCACCTTATCGGCAAGCCGAAGCAATTTTTTGTACTGACGGAGACACCGACCCTTAAGAACGAATCCTTCCGCTGTAACTAGCCAAAGATAAAAACAATACCGATGAGGACCAAACTTCCATCGCCAGTATAAATTATGGCGGAGGGAAACAACAAAGATGATGGCCATGATAATGCCGCAACATATGATATATTCAGAGACGGTCATTTTCGCGCTCCTTTCTTTTCTCTATTTTCTATTGAAAAGACTAGCGCGATTTAGGTCGATGTCAAGCCGTTCAGGTGGGAAAAGATGGCGACTATTTAAGGCCGCATTTTGTCTTGAGCGCGGCCAGGTCAGAGGCCGTCAATTTTTCGTTGGCGCCTTGATTGAGTTCGTACATAATGGCTTTGGGGTCGGCGACATGTTCAAGGCCAAGCGCGTGGCCAAGCTCGTGCGCCAAAACCCGCAACAACTTTTCCCGGCTGCTGAACTCGTAAATATCAATCTCGGCGTTAAGCCCGTCGTTCTTGTAAACGCCCTCCTCAAACTCCTCGCCCCGCGCCAAGCTGACGGTATTGTATTTGTCAACTTTGATGTTAAGCGAGCCGGCGAGGCGGTTGAGGGCCTCTACAAGAGCGTTAATTTGAGCGACATACTCATTAACGTTCGCCTGGAGCGCCCGCGCCTCACGGAGCGCCTCCTCCAGGGCCGCCCTCTCGGCCGAAAGGTCGGCGTACTCTTTTGGCGGCGCCCCGCCCCGCCCGTTCCAATAAGCCACCGCGCGGTCATAGGCTCCTTTTCTTTCCTCAAAGGCCGCCGAGCGCGCGCTATAATCCGCTTTGGCCTCCGCGTACTTTGCTTCAAGCTCGACGTACTTGGCCTTGAGAGCCTCATACGAAGCCTTGTCTTCTTTGACTGAGAGCCCTAAGTCCTTAAGCTTACTGGTGGCTTTTTGCCGGTAATCATAGGAGAGGTTGATTGCGAGCCATCCGTCCGGCCCGTAGGCAAAGAGGTCGCGGCCGACGGGCTTCTCCCATATTGCCTCGGCCTCTTTAACGACACTCAAGAAATTTACCTTGGAAAGGCCGAAGCGGCTGTCAAACGCGCCTAGTTTATAGGTCAGCGGTTTCTTACACGGCAGATACAAAGCTTCTATGTCGGCGAGCAGTTTGGCCAAACCGCTCTGGAGCGGCTGGCGCAATGCGTAGCCGCTATAGGCTAAGACGGCCAATGCCGCCCAGATGATTACAACTTTAGAAAAATGCTTCATGGCCACTCTTGGCTTTTATTTTACAACACTCCGAGAGTGTTGGACATGGGGCTTCACGTTGGGAGCCGTTGGTAGCTTGAAGCGGGCCTGAACTGCTATAATCTTGTCATGGATTTATCAGTCAAGAGCCCGCCGCGGCCAAGCGGACCGGAAACATTCAAGCTCCACGGCTACTACTTGGCGGTGGTGGCCACGAGTTTTCTGACGCTTCTCGCCTTGGCTTTTTTCATCAACGGTTTTCCCGATTATTTCCCGTGGATTCGCTACCGCCAGTTTTTGGTCTTCTCGCTCTTGGGCTTAGCCGGCAGTCAAGGTGTGCTTTTCATTCTTCAATCAATCTTTAAAAAGAAAATTCTTTTCACCTTTGACCGTTACGCTTTTATCGTTTTCTTCTTTCTGGCCCTCTACGCCACCGGCGGGGCGGAAAGCCCTTTCACCTTCATTTTGATTTTTCCGCTTCTGGTTTCCGTCGTTGACCTTAACGCCCGGGCCACAAAGCAAGTGGGCGTCATTATCACGGCGGCGCTGGCGCTCTTAATTTTCGCCGACCCGCCCTACTGGCACGATGCCGACCTTATTGCCAAACACGCCATCCGCGTCCTGCTCTACGGCTTGGTGGCTTTTTACTTGCATCGGATTGTCAAAGAAACCCTGCGGCAAAAATTCGAGAAAGAAGAAACCGCCCGCCGGTTCGTTGAACTGGCCGAGCTTGATAAATTAAAAACTGATTTTGTGGCAGTGGCGTCCCACCAGCTTCGCACCCCGCTTTCCGGCATCCGTTGGGGTCTGGAGAATATTTTAAACGAAGGTCTGGTCAAAGCGGAAGCCGTTCCAATGGTTGAGGAAATAGAGCAGCGCGCCGGCGCCGCCATCGGCATCGTCAACGAAATGCTCAATACGGCCGAGCAGGGTCTTGCGGCACTGCGAGAAGAAACGCGGCCCATCAATCTCACCGACCTCCTAAAAAACGCCCTAAGCGACCTCGCCTACGACATCAAACACAAGAAGGTGAAAGTGGAAACGGCGCTGGCCGGTCCCTGCTTGGTCCGCGGCGACCAGAAAAGCCTCAAGGCGGCCCTGACCAATATTTTGGACAACGCCGTCCGCTACGCCCCCGGCGGCACGGTCTCCTTGAAGCTCTCGCCTCACGGTTCGCAAGCGCTAGCCGTCATTAAAGACACGGGTATCGGCATCGCGCCTGAAGATTTGCCCTATGTTTCGGAACGTTTCTACCGCGGTAAAAATGCTTCCGCCCTTGAACCTAATGAGAGCGGGGTGGGGCTTTATATCGCCAAAAAAATCATTGAGCGGCACGGCGGCTCGGTTTCAATAGAATCCGCCCTCGGCGCCGGCACCACGGTTACCGTCAAACTGCCGCTCATGAAAAAGCAATAGCGCTTCATGCTCCAATCTTTCTTTCTTGCCCGCCGAAGCTTTATGCAAAACTCGGGTTTGCAGTCATTTTCAAGATTGCCGCACGTTTTTTGTCTGCCATCAAAGTCGCATTAACATACCGCGCGTTTAATTCGCCCTCGGTTCAAAACTTGAATAAATAAGAATTTTCCAGTATCTTAGAGGCTACTTTGCGGGATCGTCTAAAGGTAGGACGTCGCTCTCTGAAAGCGAAAATTTTGGTTCGATTCCAAGTCCCGCAGCCAAAAGCCGAAGGGGTTTTGGTGCGGGAGGGAAACGACAAACTCGCTTCCGGCTTGGAATCAAAGCTTCGTTGAACATACAATTCGAGTCCTGAAGAATTGTACCCAACGAGGGTACTGAAACTGTAAGTTTCGATAAGCGTATTCGCGGTCCAAGTCCCGCAGCAAGCATTGCTAGTTATATGTTTTCTTGTTATAAAATAAGCACTTCCTTATGAAACCCAAAACCCTAATTTCGCTCGGGCTTGCTCTCGCCTTCTCTGCCAGCCTCGCGGGCACTTTAGCCCACGCCCAGGCAGCGACGTACAGCGCGCCCGCCGACGACTCCACCCAAGACTTGCATATTGACAAAGACGGCAACATCAGCGTCCGCCAGGCCAAAGTGATGCAAATTACCGGCACCAGTTTTTACGTCCGCTATTACGTCGGGCTGGCATTCCTGCGGATATTGGTCAAGACTGACGCTGCCACCAAGGTGTTCCGGCGCTTCGGCGACGAGATAGACCTAGGCCAGATTGCCACGGGTGACACCTTGAACATAGAAGGCAAAATTGAAAGCGGCGCCGACAGCCTCAGCGTCATGGCCGGCAAGCTTACCGATTTCTCAAACCAAAAAGAAATCACCAACTTTCAAGGCACCATCGCCGGCACGGGCCCGACAACGGGCAGTTTTATCCTGACAACAAAAAATAATACCATTACCATACAGACCGGTACGACCACCCAAATCAGAAAAGGCAGCCGAATTATCGGCCTTGACCTCGTCCGCTCCGGCGATACGGTCCTTGACGTGGTGGGCACCTACGACCATACGACCAAAACCATTGACGCCAATGTGGTGCTGATTTACATAGACAAGACAATTTTCCAGCCGCGCAATTTCCAAGGGACACTCAAGTCCATGAGCGCCGGCAATCCTCCCGTCCTGACTTTCAGCGCCGAAGGCAAGGATTACACGGTAACCCTTTTAAACGGCGCCGCCGTGCTCAACAAGCGAAGGCAGGCGGTCTCTCTGAAACGCTACCTTGAAGGCGACGCCATCAGGGTTTATGGCGCCATCCGCGAGGCGGAGGAGCCGATTATTGACGTGGAGGTCATTCGCAACCTGAGCTTGCAGTAAATTGCCAAACAGCGCCGGTCTTGGCCCCGTACCGGCCAAATGTTTTTAACTTCCCCCTATTGTCTAATTCTCACGAATTAGACAATAGTTTCATAACGGGAGAGGAAAGGAAAAAGATAGGAAAAAAGAGAACGCGGAAATTGAAATTTAAAGCATGGAAACTGCCGGCCGGGCAAGCGCGGGCAGCTCGGAAGCAATCTCGTAATAAACTTCCAAACTGATTTGTTCCCTGTCAACGATACGGGCGGAGGCCAACACCGCCAAGTGCCGCGAAGTGGATTTGAAGGACAGTTTTATCTGCCCCGCAATCTCTCCGACTGTAAGGTCTTTCTTCCGCTTCAGGGCGCGCAAAATCTCCAAACGCCGATAGTTCGCCAAGGCTTTGAACACATTCGCCATCTCTTTGGTTTTTATCATCTAAATTTATCCCGCTATTATTGTCTAATTCGTGAGAATTAGACAATAATAGCACACGCTAAAGCAAAAGGTAATCGCCCACCGCTAACCTGTAATCACCGCGAGTGCGACCGCCGCGCCAACAGCTACTACCAAACCGATTTTCTGATGGATATCAA
The DNA here is from genome assembly GCA_016188455.1 of Candidatus Tayloriibacteriota bacterium. Classification (GTDB taxonomy): domain Bacteria; phylum Patescibacteriota; class Minisyncoccia; order Phycocordibacterales; family SIBU01; genus SIBU01. The sequence continues at coordinate 25,478 of JACPHR010000007.1, forward strand.
GCCGTTCACGATTGACGGCAAGTCCAAGGAGCACCGCGATGACAATGTAACTTTCCGAAAGGGCGACGGCAATAGAAATCGGCGCCGCTACCATGGCGAAAGCGAAAGCGACCCACGCCGCTTTGTCGGCAACCGACATCTGCAAAAGCACCGGAAGATTTCCACGAATATCGCGAAGGGTTTTACCGACTCCGCCCTGATAGATAATCATACATCCGGTCACGAGAGCAATAAAAACATCTGAAATGAAATTCGCCATAATGGGGTCTGAAAGTCTGGAGCTTAATCCCATGAAAAAGTTCGCCGCGCCCATCATGACCGCCCCGAGAAAAGCGATAAGAATGCCTTTTTCGAAAATAAACCTGTGAAGTTTGAAATTACCTTTAAGAGAAACCAGCGCGAGTCCCAACAGGAGAAACACAATAAGAGCTATGGCAATGCCGCCAATCCTCTCGCCAAGCAGGAAAAACGCGATAAGCCCGGCCACCGGCACTTCAAAGGACCATATGGGTTCCACCACGGCGAGCTTCCCCACCCTAAGGGCTTCAAAATCAAGAAAGGCGGCTATGAGAAGCGTCACGCAAAGCACCCCCACAACCAAAAGAGTCTGCGCCGGCGCGTTCATAAATTCCCAGAGTCTAGGATAGGCAAAAGGCGCGAGAACGAAAGCGCCAAAAAAAGTAATGAAGAAAAGCGCCTCCAAATCGCCCACCTTGCGCGCGGATTTTTGAATCCAAAAATCGCCGATGCCCCACGAAAGCATGGCCACAAACGCCAAGCCTATTCCAACACTTACAGACATGTGATTTAACTACATTCTGGTGTTCTCAAGAACATCAGAATATCGCTTGAATGGAGTAAATTTTATCTTTTCTTGCCTCGCTCCGCCGCCGCTTTGAGAAAGGCCGTGAATAAGTGGTGCGGGGCAAGGGGGCGAGCCTGCAGTTCGGGATGAAATTGGGTGCCCAGGAAAAACGGATGCGCCCTGCGGGGCAGTTCGGCGATTTCCATCAGCACCCCGTCCGGGGACGCGCCGGAAAAAATCAGGCCAGCTTTTTCAAGCGCCGCGATGTATTCGGGGTTAACTTCATAGCGGTGGCGGTGACGTTCGCTAATCAGTTTATAGTTTTCAGTTTTTAGTTTATAGTTTCCTGATTTAGAACCGACATAGGCTTTGAAGGCAGCAGTCCCGGGCTTTAAAACGCACGGATACGCGCCGAGCCGCATGGTGGCGCCGTACTTGCCCGCCGCCATGTGCTTTTTCTGCTCGGGCATGATGTCAATGACCGGATATGGTGTCTCTTTGTTTATTTCCGTGGTATTGGCGTCTTTGAGTCCCGCGACGTGGCGGGCAAACTCAACGACGGCAAGCTGCATACCGTAACAGAGCCCGAAGTAGGGAATTTTATTTTCGCGGGCGAATTGGATCACTTTTATCTTGCCCTCAATGCCCGTCTCGCCGAATCCTCCCGGCACGATAACACCGTCAAAATCACGGAGTGTGGCAACCTCTTTCGCCATCGCCTTGCCCGATCCGTCATCGGATTTAGGGTCGAAATCCTTGGCATTGAGCCAGGCTAAGGCGGGCTTTCTTCCTAGGGCATAGGCCGAATGCTTAATGGCTTCAATTACTGAAATATAAGCATCCGAGAGAATGAAATCGCCGGTGTCAAAATATTTGCCGATGACGGCAATTTTCACCTCCTCCTTGGCGCTCTGGGCGCGGCTGACAAATTTCTTCCATTTCTCCAGACCATCGCGACGGCGGCGAGTTTTCAGGGAAAGCGCTTGGAGCAAAAGATTGCCGAGATTTTCTTTTTCAAAATTAAGCGGCACTTCGTAAATACTTTCAATGTCCGGCGCGGAGATGACGCGCTCCGCCTCCACATTGCACCAAACCGCCAGTTTCTCTTTCCGTTTCCCGTCAAGCGCCACCGGCCCGCGGGCGATAATGAAATCAGGCTGAATGCCGTAGGAATTGAGTTGATGCACCGCGGTCTGGGTTGGTTTGGTTTTCATTTCCCCTATGGTGCCGGGCACGGGAAGATAGGACACCAGCACAAAAACCACGTCCGCCGGCTGGCGCAAGCGAAGCACCCGCGCCGCCTCAATGAAAAGGAAGTTTTGGTAATCGCCGACGGTACCGCCGATTTCAATGACAGAGATGTCTGACTGGCTGACTTCGGCGGCGCGCAGAAATCGCCCCCGTATCTCATCCGTCACATGCGGAATGGCTTCCACAAATTTGCCCTTGTAACCGAGAGCGCGCTCTTTCTCAATGACATGCTGATACACCATGCCGCTCGTCATGTAATCCTCCGGCAATAAGTCGCGGCCGAGAAACCGCTCATAATTGCCCATGTCCTGGTCGGTCTCAAGTCCTGAATTCAAAACAAAAACCTCGCCGTGCTCGGTGGGGTTCATGGTGCCGGCGTCCACGTTGAGATACGGGTCTATCTTCATGAGGCTGACCGAAAAACCTTTGGCCTGCAAAATGGTGCCGATGGAAGAGGTGGCGATGCCCTTACCGACACCGGACATCACGCCGCCGATGACGAAGATGTACTTATGTCGCTTCGCTCCGCTCATAACTAATGACTTATAACTGAATAACTTATAACTTATCAGAACGAATCCTTTTCTTAAAACCTCCTAACTGGTCCGAAATACTCAGAGTTAATTTCTCGATCTCTGAAAAAACAGTTTGATCGACTAATTGACATTCCAAGAGCACATCAACAGCCGCGAACGCTTCGAACAGAGAACCGAGAGCTATGTCAATAAAACGATTTAATTCGGCATCAGAATGTTTTCCGCTTCCTTCAGCAATGTTAAGCGCGACAGAAAGTCCAGCACGAATGATTTGACTCCCGATTTCAAACCGGTATTCCCTAGGGAGCTTCTTAACTACCGATAACAAAAGAACAAACAATCGCTTCGAATCTTTATAAACCTGCCACTCACGAAATCGAAATTTATTCATTCTGGTTATTCAGTAATTCAGTTATGCGTCATAGGTTATATGGTGAGGTAGCGTCTCACCGCCAAGTAGCTTGAAACCGCGCCCAGAAAAACTCCCGAACCTATAATGATACCGAAGAATTCGCCGAAATTCGCGATGTAATAATGATAGACATTGATGCCGCTGAAGAAACCCGCCGTGGCCTCGCCGAGCCAGTAGGTCAAGGGGTAAAAAACCGCCAGCGTCAGTACGCCAGCCACCACGCCGTACATGGTGCCGGAAATCATAAACGGCCAGCGGATGTATTTATTGGAAGCGCCGACCAGCCTCATAACCGAAATTTCCTCGCGGGCGGTGTAAATGGCCAATCTGATGGTATTAAAGACAATCATAATGGAAATAATCACCAACACGATGGTCGCCGCCAGCCCAAGTTTTTGGGCCGAATTAATAATTTTGGAGAGTACCGTGATGGCCGTCTTATTGTCGTCATAGTTGACCTTTCTGACGATAACCTGCTGGTCTTTGGAAAGGGCGTCGTCGCTTTTGAGAAAATGGGCGATGGCTTCGTATTGGCCGGGGTCTTTGGCGACAATATTGAGCACCGCGCTTAGGGGATTGTCGGGAACTTCTTCCAGCGCCTCTAGTATCGGCGCGTCATTCTCGTGCCGCTTTTTGAAATTCTCCAAGGCCTGCGAGCGCGACAGGTACTCCACGCTCTCGACCTCCGGCAGAGACCGCAGGGAGGCCTGAAGCGCCAGGATTTCCTGCTCGGCAGCGGTGGTCGTCAAATAGACGTTGACGTCAACCTTGCTCTTGAGGTCGCTGAGCGAGGCGTCAAGCGTGGCCAAAAGAAAAATAACGGAGCCGATGACGAATAAGGTCACCGCCATGACCAAGACCGAGGCGAGCGACACAAAGCCGTTGCGCCAAAAACTGACGAACCCCGCTTTTATTACCCTCTTAATGTTTATCCAAAACATATCACTAGTATAAATCACAAACCACAAATTCCAAACTACAAACTACAAACAAATTACAAATTAAAAATTCTAAAGGTAAACTGTGGGATTATTTGAATTTTGGTCATTGGTATTGTTTGTGCTTTGCCTGCCCGCCGATTGGCAGGCGGGGTGCTTGGGATTTAGTGCTTGAAGTTTACAACGAGTACCTCCCCTCCTTGTCATCCCTCGCAATCCTGCCTTTCTCCATGGTCACCACTCGCCGGCCCAGCGAGTCAATGACGCCTTTGTTGTGAGTGGTAAGAATGACCGTGGTGCCCAAATCGTTGATGCGCTTCAAAATCTGGACGACTTCGTGGGTATTGATGGGATCAAGATTGCCCGTCGGCTCGTCGGCGATGATGATGTCCGGCTGATTGATGATGGCCCGGGCGATGGCCACCCGCTGTTTTTCGCCGGCGCTGAGCTCTCGCGGAAAACTCCAGATTTTTTTGCTCAGGCCGACAAGCTCAAGGACATGCGGCACGTCCGATTCTATTTCTTCATCGGTGCGCCCCGACGCTTCCATGGCGAAGGCGATATTTTCGTAAGAAGTTTTGTTGGGCAACAGCCGGAAATCCTGGAAAACGGTGCCGATGCGCCGGCGCAAATGGTTCATCTCCTGCTTTTTGAGCGAATGAATGTCCGCCGACTCAAAAAAAACCTGGCCGGAGGTCGGCCGCTCTTCGGCCAAAATCATCTTGAGCAAGGTCGTCTTGCCCGCGCCGGAATGGCCGACGATTGAAACAAATTCCTTGGGCGAGACCCGAAGCGTCACCTCGGAAAGGGCGGCGCAGTCGTCTGGATAGATTTTTGAAACTTTATCAAAATAGAGCATGGGGGCATTTACTTCCTTCGTGAATCTGAAAAAAGTTTGTTAATTTTTATTCAAGTAATCATCAACCTGAATTATGTATGTCTTAAAATCAGAGAAGTTACGCTTTAGATTATTCAAAAAGATGTTCGTATCTAATTTTTCGTACCGGTGAACAAGCATATTTCTTACACCCACAATAGGAGCAATCTTGGTCGCAAATTCTTTTTCAAGGACGTCAAAATCACCGAGCATTTTAAAGGTGCTTTGCAAATCATCAATAGTGCCGAAATTGCCCTCTTTGATGAGGTGAATGTTTATATCAACCATGACATCAACTGCTTGCTGAAAATAGCGCTCTGTCGCAGGGAGAGTCAACTCATCTTTTTTTATGGAAGAAACGTCAGTTTTGATTAGCCGCTCCAATTTTCCGATATAACCGGACAGCATATCCATTTTCTTTTTTATAAAGGCTTTATCCGGCATTTTTGTATTCGCCCATTCTTCGTTTGAGATAGTGTTCTCGCAGCTCAAAAAGGGGCTTCGCTTCTTCGTACGTCCGCAAGGCGTACAAAAATATCTCTGTGAAAAGATGGGGATTTTTCTCATAGAGCACAATAGCGTTTGTTGCAATTTGCTTCAGCAAAAGCGGGGGAGCTTTCTTAATGTTCACCAAGGATATTTTATCGTTCTTAAAAACAGGAATCAAATCGGAATTGAGAGTTGTTTCCTCTTCAAACGACAATTTCCTGTCCGAAAAATACGCGATATCCACATCGCTTTCCGTATGCGTAAAACCGTTCGCCTGCGAACCAAAAAGTACCACGAGCGCCAGGCCGTGTTTTTGGGCGATTTCCGCTATCCCGCCTGCCAACGCCTGAAACTCTCGGCTATGGCGGGCAGGTCTTTTTTTATCCGCTTCGGTCATGCGGATACTATACCACGGAAAGTGTTTCAATGCATTGAGTTTATTCGCTACAAATTCTTTTCCGCCGCAATGAATTCATCCAGTTCACCCGAGAGCACCTTGTCCACTTGGGCGGTTTCCACGCCGGTGCGGTGGTCCTTGACCATTTTGTAGGGGTGCAAAACATAGGAGCGGATTTGATTGCCCCATTCTATGGAGGTGGTTTTTGAGATGTACATGCCCTTTTCTTTGGCAATACGCTCGGCTTCTTGCAGCTTCCAAAGCTTGCCGCGCAGGATTTCAATGGCTTTTTCTTTGTTCTGGGCCTGACTTCTCTCCGAGGTAACATGGACCGAAAGTTTCGTGGGAATATGAACAATGCGCACGGCGGTCTCGCGCTTGTTGACATTTTGTCCCCCCGGGCCGCCTGATTTGGCGATGGCAACTTCAAGGTCTTTGTCGGCAATGACAATGTCGCTTTGATGAGTTTTTGCGAACTTCGGTATCACCTCCACCATGGAAAACGAGGTGTGCCGTTTCTTCTGGGCGTTAAAGGGCGAGCTGCGCACCAGGCGGTGCACCCCGCTCTCGTTCTTGAGCGTCCCGTACGCGAGCGCTCCCATAATCTCCATCGTCACATTGCGAAATCCGCCGTGGTCATTCTTGTTTTCGTGGACGATAGAAACATTCCATCCTTTCCGCGCGAAAAACTTCCGGTACATTTCAAGAAGCATCGCAGAAAAATCCTCGGCGTCGTCTCCGCCCGCGCCGGAAAAAATGGTCATGACCGCGTCTCCCCCGTCGTACGAGCTTCCGCCTAGGGCCTCGGCTTTAAGCGTCTGGAGTTTTTTGATGAGGACTTGCGCCCGAGCCTTGTCCGACCAAAAATCGGGCGCGTTCATCGCCTCTTCAATTCCTTTTATCCGCGCTTCTTTTTTTTGTTTTTCTTCCATTCGGGTCTGTCTTAATATTTTACAACTTGAAACTTTATAACTTGAAACTACCCTGGAGCCACCCCCGAGGAGCGAACTCGGGACCCCCGCTTTATCCGCCCGAAACGACTGTTTCAGTCGGGCGGGCGAAAGCGGTGCCCCGCCTGCCCTCGCCTGAGCCCACGGTCAGAATTGAACTGACAACCTACGGTTTACGATACCGTTGCTCTACCAATTGAGCTACGTGGGCTTGGGCGATGGCGGGCAGGTCTACCAACTGAGCTACTCCGGCTCTAACGGGACCAACTACCTGCCCCGTTGGCAAACATTCTGATGTTTTGCTTCGGGGGAGCTAGGGTGGCGTTTTAACTTTACAAACTTTCAACTTTATAACTTGAAACTGTCTCGGAGCCGTTGTCCGGGATTGAACCGGAGACCTCCGTCTTACCAAGACGACGCTCTACCAACTGAGCTACAACGGCGTATAAATATAACAAATAACTAATAACCGATAACTTATAACGGAAAGAGAGACAACAATATCCTATTTTATTTCCAGCCTTTTTGCAAAGCTAGGGATGAAAGAAGAATGCGGCGGCGATAATGACGTAAGCAAACACCAGCTGAACCCCCTCGAGCCAGTTGCTCTCGCCGTCTTGTACTATTGTATTAACCACCAAAACCGACATGATAACGGCTACCAATTCCAAGGTATTGAACACCAGGCTCATCTGGTCCTTGAAAAACAAACTGGCTAGCACCAGAGCGGGGGCGACGAACATGGCAATTTGACTGGCCGAACCGATGGCAATCTGGAGCGCTAAGTCCATCCGGTTTTTAAGAGCGACAGTGATAGCTGACATGTGTTCGGCGATATTGCCGATAATGGCCACAAACACCACACCGACGAAAAGCTCCGTCCAACCAAAACGCGCGACCACGGGCTCAATAGTAGACACTAGCACGTTGCTTGCCCACGAAACGGCCAAAGTTGCCGCCACTAAAATGACGACGCTTCTTCTCATGCTCCAATAAGATTCGTAGGTGCCCACTTCCTCGGTATAGAGATGCTTGTGAGTGAATAGTGAAAACCATAAATTGGCAAAATAAATGATAATCATGCACACGGCGACAAAGATACTGAGTTTTTCAACGGTTGCCGCGCCGGCTGTAGGAGCAGTTTGCAGAAAAATCGCCGGCATGACTAAGGCGGTTACCGCCAAGAGCAAGGTGGAAGCACTGGCCAAAGCCGCGGTTTTGTTGAATTGCTGCTTCTTCCGTTTTCGGCCGCCGAAAAACATGGCCATGCCCAAAACCAAAAGCAAATTGCCGATGATAGAACCGGTGATGGAAGCCTTGACCACTTCAATCAGCCCGGCCTTGATGGCCAGGACGCCGATAATCAGTTCCGTGGCGTTACCGAAGGTGGCGTTGAGAAAGCCGCCCAAAGCCGGACCGGTACGGGTGGCGATTTCTTCAGTAGCCTCGCCAATGTACTTTGCCAAAGGAATAATGGCTAGAGCGGACAGGAAAAAAAGCCAGACCGGCGAAACACCAAGGAGAGTGGCCACAAAGGTAGCCGGGATAAACACGAGGAGCGCGAGAAAAAATCTATCCATGGTAACCACAGAAGTATTGTAATATTTTTTAAAATTGAAGGCAAAGGGCAAGCCCGCTCCGATGGCCATCGGCTCGGAGGTTGCCAGAAATTCTCAACTTTCAAAACCTGTGGCGTATTTGCATTTTGTGTGCCTCCATTGTCCGTTGAAGAAGCGGCTGGCGCTTTTAATGAGTCGCTTGCCTGTTTGAAGGTCTCATTGGCGGCTTTGACCGCCGCATTGGTAAGCATGGCGCGCCGTCTGGGCCGCGGCTTTGTAGCCGTCTCTTGCCGCCTGAACCGCTTTTCTATAGGTTTCTCGAGCTGTCTTTGCCTAGTCCGTTGAACTAACGGTTTTTGCCACTTCTGTTGACAAGTATCAATACCAATGCTAGGTTGAAAATGGAGGCGCCTCTAAAACTCAATGATTGGATGTCAAATCTGGCCGGTCTTGAAACCGGCATAGTGGGGACTTGAATCCCTTTTGTCATTGTGGAAAGTGGCCAAACAAAAAGACAGAAAAATGAATAATAAACAAGTGTTGTTCCTGCTCAGGAACGGCCTGATCAACCCGCTCCTCGTTAAAAAGTGGGAAGAGAATAATAAACCATGGAAAGCCGAAGAAAACGTCCGTGGGGGAATTGTTCTCAATTGGATAGCCTCGATTTTTTGCTGCTTCGTGGCCATAATGCTCGTACGATTAGCCCCAATAATAGTAAGCGCAGAAATTGGGCCAATGTTAGGGTGGCGGTCTCTATGCCTTATGTCATCGGTTCTGCTCTGCTCAGTTATTGGTATTGGCTGGTTGCGCTTCTTTAGACAAAGCCCGTTTACCCAAGACCTAAGCGAACTTCATCACACCGCCCACCATGATATCTATTGCCTCAACAGAGAGGCAAACTGGCTACTGGAAGCGGCAGAAGCAGAACTCAAAAGCCAGCAGCTTACTCTGAAACATTTAGAGGACCTACATGGTATTGACAATCTACATACCAAAGCCATCCTTACAAAATTAAAGAGAACACATGCTACGCTGCTAAATTTTGGGCTCTGCGACGCCAATCAAAGGAGTCCTTAAGTGCAATTTTTCTCTTTCCCTCCCGCGTGGCGCGCCACGCGGGATTTTTTAATAATATATAAACACAGTCGCGGTTTACATATTATTTTCTAATATGTCGGCGTGAGGTATACTGTGCGCAATAAAATGTTTCGCGCCTTTCTTCAAAAATTGCCGAAAAATGTGGCCGGCGTTTATCTGAGACATAATTGGCTATGGCATCTGGTTGCCATAATACTCACCTATGTTCTGGTGATTAGCGGCTTTGATTGGTGGTATTTTGAATCCACCCGAGGCGGCCTGTGGCTATCGCTCACCTTGCCCGCGGCCATCATCGGATTTTTTGTGCCGATTATCGTGCCGGTCAGTCTGTACCTCTGGGGCGAAGCGCGGAAAGATTCTAAAATCAGAAACGTCGCCGCGGCCGCGGCGCAGGCGGGCATCATCGCCCTGATTATTTCTTCAGTCTATAAAGCTTTTACCGGCAGGATACAGCCGGAATTTTTCACCCACCTTTCTACTCTTGATATCAGCCGAGAGTTTCAGTTCGGCTTCCTGCGGCACGGCGTGTTTTGGGGTTGGCCGTCATCGCACGCGGCGGTGGCTTTCGCGGGGGCAGTAACGTTAGCGCTTCTATATCCGAAAAATAAAATTCTGCGCGGCACGTCAATCCTTTACGCCTCATACATCGGCTTCGCCGTATCCATCAGCATCCATTGGTTCTCGGATTTTCTGGCGGGCGCCATCATAGGAACGCTCATCGGTTTAGTGGTCGCCAAAAGTTTCCAATCCCAAAACAGGCCCCGCCCCGACGTACGTCGGGGCGGGGCTGGGGTTTAATGTTTAATGGAAAACTGGCGGCTATTTCTACTTCGGTAGAAATAATACAGCGCCAGCGGCGCCGCCCAGTTGGCGGAACGTTCAATAAAATCCAACCAGCCAACGCCAACCAAAGGCCTGACGAGCGCCGTCCAAAAACCCCAGAATCCCATCCACAACAATAACGGGCGAATCGGCCTGACAAGAATGACAAGAGCCATAATGACATCCGCCACGCCTATGATAAGCAATAGGTTAGCGGCCATAGAGGCATCCGCGCCGGTCATTTGACTTATCCATTTTATCCAATCGGCCTTGCCTCCTACTGCCAGCAGTCCGTGGCCCGTAAATTCACCGGCCACCCCCACGCGCAAAAGCCATTCAATCTTTTTCTCGTTTGTCACGTTATTTTTTTGCAATCTGCTGCCAAAGCCAGACGCCGACAAGAATCAAATCAATAAAAATGACAAGCCAAGTGAGAAGGCCGAGCGTGCCGGCGCTTCCCATCATTTCTCCATAGCCATACATCATAGTAATTTTGTTAACTAATAATAAGTAATATTATATCACGAGTGCAATCAACATATCCGTCTAAATCTCGCCGGCGCAAAACCGCCCAAAGGGGTGTAAAAAGTTTTTATTCGTAACTCAGTTCTATCTTGTCCCCATCTCTCATGACATAGTTTTCGTACTCGGTATTTTCTTTGCCGTTCAGCGTCATGCGCATGTTCTGACCGAAAGAGCGCATGTCTTCGCCCCAAATTTTGAAAAATTGTCCAAGAGTCAGGTCTTCTTTTCGCACGGGCCCGTTGGTGAACTCAAAGTGGATGACCCCAGTCGCGTCGTGCGTATGCACTGCCGCCATCCGCATCTGCGGGTCATAACCGCTAGTACCCGCGTGCTGAGAACCGATGCCGATGTTCGCCGGAATTTCTTGCTTTACGCCCTTCACGTAAATTGCGAGAGTCGGATGCCAGTGAATGCCGACTTGAGAAACAACATCAGGGTCGTTTGCTTGCAGATTCTGTGACCACCAGAGACCGACGATGAAAGTTATTAGAGCGATTCCCCCAATAAGAATTATTTTCATGATTTTAGTTTTCATAGATTAATAAACTCCTGCTCGTCCTTATCCCCGCAGCAAGCTGCCGGGGAATTCTGCGGATAGATTAATGATTCAGCGGCGCTGAACCGAAGCTGCGAAAACTAAAAAATTTTTGGATGCATTAATCCGCGAGCCATAAAGAGCCGTAAACTGTCATACATGACGATTGCCGGATCGTAAAAAATACGGACGGCCTGAGGGGGTGGGTAGAGAAACCGTAAGTATTGATTGAAACGAAGGAAGAAAAACAGCGCCAGCAACAGCATGAATAACATCATCGCGTTCTGGGCGGGAACGGCAGCGAACAGGTTTTGCCACCCACTGAGGTGTTTCAGCGGATTCATGCCGCACACGGCCTCATTGTGTCCCATGAGAGCACAGCCAACCATATCACCCATATTGCCTTGACCCGCCATCATGCCGGCATGCGCCGCGCCCGCGGCGCCCGCAAGCAAGAGAACGATAATGAATAGGCCGGCGGATAATTTCGCGAAACGCATGATAGTGATTATAACATTTGGCGGCGGAGCAACAACGCGTTGATTGCCACAATGACTGTGCTCAGGGACATAAATACGGCCGCGAGCCAGGGTTGAAGGATGATGCCCTTCGGCGCCAAAACCCCGGCCGCCAGCGGAATGGCAACGACGTTATAACCGGTGGCCCAGAAAAGATTCTGCATCATCTTGTTGTAGGTAAGCCTGGAGAGATTAAAGATTTTCGGAATATCCCTCGGGTCGTTTTTTACCAAGATAATGCCGGCGGATTCAATCGCCACATTGGTGCCGGCGCCGATGGCAATACCGAGGTCGGCTTGCGCCAGAGCGGGAGCGTCATTGACGCCATCGCCGACCATGGCCACTTTTTTGCCTTTGCCTTGGAGCAGTTTCACTTTATCCGCTTTCTCACTTGGCATGACTTTGGCGAAATACTCGTCCAGGCCAAGCTCTTTTGAGACCCACGCGGCCACATCTTCGGAATCGCCCGTTATCATGGCGGTTTTCAAACCGGCCTGTTTCAAACTCCGCACGGCCTCGCGCGATTCCTCGCGGATAATATCGGCCAGCGCAATACTGCCGAGAAGCTTGCCGTCAGCAATCGCGTGAATGACGGTTTTGCCTTGTTTTGAAAGAGCGTTTATTTTATTTTGGTGCTCATCTGAAAAAGAAATATGGTTTTCTTTAAGAATATTTTCGTTGCCGACAGACACTTCGCTATTCTCAATCCTGGCCTTCGCGCCTTTGCCGGGAAGACTCCTGAAATTTTTGATGACCGCCAGTTTGATCCGCCGGTTTTCAGCTTCCTTGACCATGGCCCGGGCAAGCGGGTGTTCGGAATGACTGTTAACCGAGGCGGCGGTTTTTAGCGCCTGGTTTTCAGTCACTCCGCTCGTTGCGACAATCGCGCTGACGCCGAATTCCCCTTTGGTGAGCGTGCCTGTTTTGTCGAAGAGCACCGTATCAACCTTACGGGCTCCTTCAAGCGCGACCCGTTGTCTGATTAAAAGACCGTGCCGAGCGGCCATGGTCGTGGAAATGGCGGCTACAAGCGGCACGGCCAGACCAAGAGCGTGGGGGCAGGTAATGACAAGCACGCTCACCAACCGCTCCGTGGCCACCGCGATGCCGGAGCGCGCCAAAAGCCAGACGATGAATGTCATACCGCCGGCGAAGATGGCGATGACGGTAAGATAAAAAGCCGCCCTGTCGGAAAGCACTTGAAGCCTGGATTTAGAGGCTTGAGCGTCCGCCACCAAGCGCCTGACGCCTGAGAGAAATGTTTTTTCTCCGATGGAGTCAACCTCTACCTTGAGACTGCCTTCCCCGTTGATTGAACCGGCAATGACGCCGTCCCCGGCCCGTTTCGCCGCAGGTTTAGACTCCCCGGTAAGAATTGACTCATTGACATCGGAGCGGCCCTCGGTGACTTTGCCGTCAGCCGGCACTTTTGAACCCGGCTTGACCAAAACAACGTCGCCGACTTTAAGGTCGGCAAGCGGCACAAGTTTTGTTTTATCGCCTCGTATGATTTCGGCGGTATCCGGCAGCAATTTTGAAAGCTCCTTGAGAGCGCCTTGCGCGCCTTGAACTGACTTCATCTCGACCCAGTGACCGAGGAGCATGATGGTAATAAGCGACGACAGCTCAAACAAAAGGTCGTGTTTTGCTCCAGACAGAATCGAAAACACGCTATAGAGATAGGCGGCGATGACGGCGATGGAAATAAGCGTCATCATTCCGGGGAGCCGGGCTTTGAGCTCACGATAGGCGCTGGTAAGGAAAATCAAGCCGCAGTAGAAAAAGACGATGCTTCCCAAGGCAAGCAGAACATATTCCGACCCGACAAACTTGGGAGCTTGAATTTTAAAAACCGTCATGGCTATTTCCGAATAGAAAAAGATCGGAATGGTCAACGCGAGGGCAATCCAAAACTTCATCAAAAATGAAGAAGTCTTGTGACCGACATGCTTGTCATGCTCTATGCGGTCAACTTTCTTTTTAGCAGTCGGCACCAGATTCATGCCGCACTCGGGACAGAGTCCCGGCTTCTCACTTTGGACTTCAGGGTGCATGGGGCAAGTGTACACGCCTTACATGTTAGCACACCTTCTTCCCTATCACTATTTTGCGGTTCTGAAACGTCGCCGGCGGCGACTCAACACAAAATTTTCAAGAGTTTTTCCGCCGGGGCTTTAAGGGATTCCAGAGCGTATAAAACTGCGCGGCTGACCGGATTTGCCCGCGACTCAAAGCTCGCCGTCGCTCGCTTTGGTCTGGGCACCGGCTCGCTTGTTTTTTCTGCTGAAAAAACATAGTTCCGCCGTTCAAATCCGGACGGAAGTGAAGCGGTTCACTTCCTCCAGCGGCGCAAAATGAAAACGCCCTCTCGGGCGGTCATTTTGCGCGGCTGACCGGATTTGAACCGGCGACCTCTCCCGTGACAGGGGAGCGCTCTAAACCAGCTGAGCTACAGCCGCATTGCTATTAACACAAGTCAAATGTAACAGATTTTTCGGGGGTGGGCAATCTAACAAATTGACCCCAGCACCAGAGGGCAATCGGGCTCGCGCTTCGCGCGACAAGGGATGTGGCTATTCGACACGCTCCTCGCTCGTTGAAATAAAAAGCGGCCCAAGAGCATGGGGCCGCGACCGACACGAACACTAAAATTTGCAAGAAAGGCCGACACCAGTTAAAACGCGTCCCCCTACGGCGCTGGGAGAATCCCAGACGAATACGGGAAACAACAACTCCACCCTCGGAGAAAGCCGCCACCGCCTGCCAAAAATATCAGTTTCCTCTTCCCTGCTGGTCAACCGTTCAAGGTGAACATAGTAAAGGTTGGGCATCACTTCCTTTGCCGGCAAAATAAGAGGGGTCGGAATTTTTGCTTCAGGAACTTCCACCGGCTTTCGCAACTTGATGCGAAGAAACTTATTTGTACGAGTATCGGGAAGGCTTGCTCGAGGCCGCGGCGGCAAGGGCGCAAACGACCACTTTGGAATTGCTGCCACTTTTACTACATCGGGTGTCAGATTAGTCTGACTAGTTTGAAGAGTTTTGGCTCCTTGACACCGCGCTTCCTGCAGCAACAGGAAAACGCTGACCAGTGGGAATATAACACTTTTCATAGGTGTCCGAATGGGTTGAAGTTCACTGTCAAAACTGAGCATGATTGTACCACAAAGAAAGAACCCGCTCCGTTTTTGAAACGGAACGGCAAGAAAGTCAATTTTGGTGCCGGTGAATGGAGTCGCACCATTTTTTAGGGTTTACCCCCACACCAAACATTCGTTATGGTGTGGGGGTTTACTCGCCCGCCTAAATTTTGATTAGTGACGGAGGTGGGGATCGAACCCACGACCCCGGGCTTATGAGTCCCGTGCTCTACCGACTGAGCTACTCCGTCAAAATTTGGTCTGGTGAATCCCTCGTTCCCTGCCCTGTACCGAGCTTGGCTCTGGTACTGGGGTACTGTTGCCTGCCCGCCGTAGCTTTATGCGAAGGCGGGAACTACACCGGCAATGTTCACAAAATAACACAACTGTCGGCCTTATTCAATCATTTGTTAATATCTCTTAACGCTTCTCTCTATAATATGGCAGTGCAATTAATACTCTTGATTTGCGGATAAGAATATGCAATACTACTGGAGTTATAGCGGGGTAGAGTAACAGTAATTCGCAAGGCTCATAACCTTGAGATCCCCGTGCAAATCGGGGCCCCGCAACAAGCAAAGGAAAAATGCCCTGCCCAGGGCATTTTTCCTTTGCTTGTTTGCTTTCTTACTTTGAATTACGAAACTGGCGCTTCAAGAACTTCCTCCCGCTTGCCCCAACGCCAATTTAACAAAACAGATATGCAGTGATTGTCGCGTGTCCATACCCGCCTCTCTCGTCAAAACCCCTCGCGCATCTTTGGTGAAATTGGTGCGGGGACTTGCCTCAGTCCGGACAAGGCGCGCGGTTTCTTACTTCGTACATTCGTACCGATTCGCCCGCCTGCCATCGCCCAAAGCAACTTACAATATGCGTACACGGTTACAGTGTTATAAACATTTTTATTCATCCTATCACTGCTTGTTGCTCCGGCTTTGGCGGGCAGGTAATTCGCATTACATATAATGAAATTCCTTGAACACCTCCTCGTAGAGGCCGACTACTCTTCTCGCTTCGCGGTCGGTAATTTGAAAATTGCTGCCCTCGTGGGCAATGGCGTTTCTGACGCGGTGCGCTTCCCAGGCTTTGTCAATGGTCAAGAAATCGCTTTTCTCCACGGCTTTAAGTTTGTCGCTTACAGTCTCGCCGTGGTAACTCATCTTGGTGAGCATCTCGTCAAGAATGATGTCGCACTCAAGAATAGAGAGTCGCCAATCGCTCGGGTTTGCCGAATCAATGTGTTGCGTGATTTTCTGCCAACGAGCGCTTGAAGGCTTTAGAGCTTCAGCCGCCCCCGAGACGCGCCCTACGGCATGAGATTCGACTCCGCTGTAACCTCGGACTTTCTCCGTCACCTCCAGCATAATCGCCCGCGTGCGGATTATGGCATAAATAATGCCGGTCAGAAAGAAAAGCGACAGCAAAATGGACAAGGGTTTGATAAATGAGAGAATGGCGGCCATCAGGGCAAGGAACGAATCCCCGCTGGGAAAATACTGGCCGGTCAGCAGGTCGTAAATCTTCTGAAAAACGTAGGCGAGATTGAAAAAATTAGTGGATTGCATGATGTTGGATTATTAAATTATTGGCCGCCGAAAGCTCTCCCGATGGCAAACAACGTCGCCTCACCGCCAGCCGGAGCCATGAATTGCAGACCGAGCGGCAGTTGCCTGCCGGCCACTGCCGCAAAACCCGACGGCACCGAAATGGCCGGCAAGCTCGCGATATTGGCGCTGACCGTAAAAATGTCGCCGAGATACATGGCTAAAGGGTCGCTTGACTTGTCGCCGAGCTTAAAAGCGGGTGTGGGCGTGGTAGGAGTGGCGACAACGTCGACCGTCTCAAAGACCCTCGCAAAATCCGCCGTGATCACTTCGCGGGCGTTGACCGCCTTATTGTAATAGGCGTCGTAATAACCCGAGGAAAGCACGTGCGTGCCTAAAATAATCCGCCGGCGGACTTCGCGGCCAAAACCCGCGCCTCGCGACAGCCGGTAATCCTCCAGAAGATTTTCCCCGGCCTTGTGAAAGCCGTATTTCACGCCGTCAAAACGGGCCAGGTTGGCGGAAGCTTCCGCGGGCATGATGATGTAATAGGCGGCCAGAGCGTAACCGACGGTCGGCAGAGAAATATCTTGAATCTGATGCCCGAGCTTTTTCAAAGTCGCCAGAGATTGATTAAAATTGGCCAAAACTTCCTTATCCACCCCTTGGCTTTCGGTAAAAGCTCTCGGCACGCCAACAACTAAACTTTTGACTTTTGACTTTTGAATTTTGACTTCGGTTGAGGTGCTGTCCATCGAGTCGCGGACTTTGACGCAGTTAAAAATAATTGCCGCGTCCTCCACGGTCTTGGCAATCGGCCCAATTTGGTCAAGGGATGACGCCATGGCCATCAGGCCGTATCGGGAGACCGCGCCGTAGGTTGGTTTCAAGCCCACCACCCCGCAAAAGCTCGCCGGCTGTCTGATGGAGCCGCCAGTGTCGGAGCCGAGCGCGGCAAGCGCCATATCCGAGGCAACCGCGGTGGCGGAGCCGCCGGAGGAGCCGCCGGGAACGCGCGACGGGTCGTGAGGATTTTTCGTCGCGCCATAGGCGGAATTTTCGGTGGAACTGCCCATAGCGAACTCGTCCATGTTTGTCCGACCAAGAAACACCGCTCCGGCTTCTTTCAGTTTGGCGATAACCGTCGCGTCGTAACTCGCTATGTAATTTTCCAAAATTTTTGAAGCTGAACCGGCGCGGCGGCCTTTAATCAAAATGTTGTCTTTGACGGCAAGCGGGATGCCAACTAAGTTGGAAAGTCCGCCCTCACCGAGCGGACTCTGGTCCGTTCGGGCGGGTTTTGAAGTTGGAAAGTTTTGAAGTTTTTTGTCCGCCTCAGCCGCTTGCTCAAGCACGTCGTCATACACTTCAAGATAGGCGTTGAGTTCTTTATTTTTCTTCGCAATTTCCTCAAGATACGTCTCTGCCAGCTCCACGGCGGAAAAATCGCCTTTTATCAAAGCTTCATGGGCCTTTTTTATGGTGAGAGTTTTTAAATCAATCATAACTAATTTAAAATTGAAAAATCAAAATGTAAAATGACACTGTAAAATCTTAAAATTTTCAATTTTGGATTGTAATTTTGATTTTTGATATTTACATTTTAAAGTATTTTCTTGACGCGAATATAATTCCCTTCCCGCTTCGGCGCGGCGGAAAGCAGAGCTTCGGTATGAATGCCGCTCTCGTGCGGATTGGCGTCCTCCCGCATGACATTGCGAAGCAAACCGGCCTTTTTTTCGGCAGACCCGTTGCCGGAAACTTTTTGCACTTGTTCCACATAACCCAAAATGGCATCCATATCTTTGCGCAAAGCCTCTTTCTCCTCCGGTGGCAAAGCGATGCGGCTCAACGCCGCCAAGTTTTCAATTTCTTTGAGACTAATCATGGCTCTATGGTAACATCTCGCCCACATATTTTCAAAATCCGATTTTGTAGCCTAAAACCACTGCAGTGCGATAGAACTCCATGGTAAGATGCCAAAGATTTCAAACTGACCAGCCTAATAATCCGCCGCGCCGTTCTTGTCCGCAACACCTTATAATGCGGCAGAGAAACATAACCTAAAAAATCAACGCCTTGATGTAATTTTCTAATTTCAATTTTCCTCGGGTGCAGTTCTAAATACAGTTTTTCTCCTAGAAATCGCTGAAGTTCCAAAATATATACTTCAAGATGATGGTGTGAGTCATCAAGAATCACGATATCATCGCAATATCTTATATAATGTTTCGTCTTGAGTCTGTGTTTCGCAAATTGGTCAAGTTCGTTGAGATATATGTTTGCAAAGAGCTGGCTCGTTACGTTGCCAAGTGGCAAACCCTTACTGTCCGAGACCTGAAACGAAGCAACAATTTTCTTGATAAGTTCAAATAGTTTCAAGTCGGAAACCTTTCTAGCCACAAGGAAAAGCAATACTTTATGGTCAACTGAATCAAAAAACTTTTTGATGTCGCATTTGAGCGCAAAACCTTGCTTCCTAGAGTTTTTCGTGACTTTTCGTGCAAATGATTCAAAACGCGTAACAGCCCGATGCGTGCCTTTGCCATTGCGCGAAGAGTAAGAATCATGTATAAATCCGTCATCAAACAGAAAATAAAGAGAACTATAAACGGCTTGATACAAAACCCTGTCGCGGACACTCGCTTTGTGAATCAGGCGGAGTTTTGGGTCTTGAACGCAAAACGCTGTATATGGGTCGGGCTTCCAAGCGCCGTAAACCAGCTCACGATGAAGAGCAAACAAATTTTCTTCCAAATGCAGTTCAAACTCGGCCACGTCCCGCTTGGAACGTTTGCCTCTGCGAAACTCCTTCCACGCCACCAATAAATTTTCAAGAGAAATTACATCACAAAAATTAACTTTATGACGCCCCCCGACAGCACTTTGCCGATTATCCATGCGATTAGAATACTACACAAAGACCTGTATTGCATCGCAGGAAAACTCTCAAAGCGAGACAAGCTCGGTCTCCATGCTCGTGTAGAGACTTCTTGTATAGAAATTCTCGGACTAGCCGTAGAAGCCGCTTTCAAACCAAAAACTCAAAAAATCGGGTCTCTTGAATCTTTGCGAATCAAAGTGGAAATTCTTAAACATCTCATTCGCACCGAGCACGAGCTCGAAATCATAGATGTTAAAACTTATCTTCGTCTTTCCGAAAAACTGGTTAAAATTTCAAAAATGACAAATGGTTGGATCAATTTTGTCACGCAAAAAGGAGCAGTATAGCTCCTTTGGTTGCGAGAAATTTCTCGGCGAAACCGCAAGTTGTCGTTTGCGTTGCTCGGATTCCAGTAGTTGACGTTGACATTGCCATCGTTATTGAGGTTCACGCTCGGCACATTGCCGTCAACATTGCGGGAACGTACTGCCCGGTTTCTTCCTGTTCACCAGATACCATTTTCACAGTATCTTGAGTTATGCACCCCCGAGGTATATCCGGCATAGTATAAAATCGGGCAGGCAATTTCTATAAATGACCAATCGTTATTCCGCGTTGCGGAACCGATTGCACAGTCACAGCTTTATTATATAAAAAGAAAATCCCTCTTCGCAAATCTTTTGAAGATTTTTGAAGAGGGATGCAAGGGAACAAGGCACAAGGTCAAAGCTAAACGATTGCTCGGCGAAACCGCAAGCTGCCGCCTGCGTCGCCCGGATCCCAGCCGCGGACGCCGACATCGCCATCGCCATCGAGGCCCACGCTCGGCACAACGCCGCCAACATCGCGGGAACCGGGACAAAGAGTAATAACTGTTCGGTCCAGATGCTCTTTTCGCTCTAGGAGATAGACATCCCCGTCAACCAAGCGCTCCGGCAGTGTTGTGGTAATCCAACCTCGGTCCCAGGTGTCTTGACTTGAAAGGTTTTTCTTCTGCTCTTCATCAAAACCATCAGGGGCCTCGGAAACATCTGCGACCCAGATACCGTAAGTACCACTACGGATATGTTGGGGAATGCCGGCATTAAGATTATCCGTCCACTGCCACCATTTATCGGCACAGCGTTTTTTGTAAACGCTTGCGATGCGCTGCGGCCGATTTGAAACATCGGCGTGCATAAGGATGAGGCGGGCCGGATACGCGTGAGGTGTAGGAATTTCCGTCTCGCCCAGAGAGCATGTAATGCCGTACCAGTCACGGTAGTATTTCTGCCAGCGCTCGGCTTCCGGGTGTGGAATGATTATCCGCTTGGGAAGCAGGAGCTCTAAAGCAGCCGCCACCGCCTCGGTGATGACCGAAGATTGCCCGACAAATTGCTGGGCATAAGCGGGCGGCAATCGCCTCAAAAAAGGCGTAACGCCGCGCAGAGCGGCAGAGTTGATTTCTTGGATTTGTCCCGGATCAATGCCGAGAGCCGGTTGTTTTTCTAAGACGCTCGCATTTTTCATACGCGCTTCCTTTCTTATGTTCTCCGGCGAGCCGCATCTGCGACCGCTTTGTGTTTAAGCCGGGGAATTTTGTCCTGAACATCTTATGTGAAGGACAAAATTCCCCGGCCAACCTTTGTTTGCAAGGTACTCCAATAACTAGAACAAGTTTAACGCAATACTATTATTTTGTCAATATACATACATTATTCACTATAGTTTATAATACATGTATGGGAATAATGGAAGAAAAATCAAGACAGAGGACTCAAAAGCACGTCATCCAAAAAGCCATCCTCAAAATTGTGGCGGCGGCTGGCGTTTTAAGCATAGCTCTTGTCGCTCCAAACGCTTTGCAGACATTACGCGCGTTCGGCTTTGACCCGCGCAAACGCCGCAACGAAAGCGTCAATAACTCCAGAATACGACTGGTCAAAAACGGCTTGCTGGAATATACCAACAAAGGTCTACTGAGGCTGACGCCTAAGGGCGAGGCGAAACTCCGGCAACTGGAACTCTATGAATACAAAATCAAAAAACCGAAACGGTGGGACAAAAAGTGGAGAGTGCTTATCTTTGACATTAAGGAAGAAAGGCGGTCTACACGGGACAAAATACGCCGCACCTTGGTTGCCATCGGTTTCCTGCGCTTGCAGGACAGCGTATGGGTCTATCCCTACGACTGCGAAGACCTCATCACCTTGCTCAAAGCCGATTTCAAAATCGGCAAAGACGTTTTGTACATAATCGCTGACTCCATAGAAAACGATTCCTGGCTCAAAAAGCAATTCAACCTGTCTTGAGCCATCTTTACGGTTATACACGCATTATTCACTATAGTGAATAATGCGTGTTGGAATATATAAGCAACACACAAAGAGTGGCGGCAAACAAAAAGTGCCGCTACCAAGAGACATGCCATGAAAACGAGACCGAGTACTCCGATTTTCACTTCACCATTTTTAGAAATTCTTCCTCTTTCAATACCTTGACGCCGAGCTTCTCCGCTGTGTCCAATTTTGAACCCGGATTTTCCCCCGCCACCACGAAACCGGTATTTTTTGAAACCGAGCCGGAAACATCGCCGCCGAGCGAGCGGATTTTCTGGGCGGCTTCATGGCGGCTCATGGACGAGAGCGTGCCGGTAAGCACGAACGACTTGCCCGACAAAAGCAGTTTGGAAACGTTAATTTTTTTCACCGCCTCTACGCGAACATGTTTAAGAAGCCTCTCCACAAGTTTTCTGTTTTCTTTGTCATTAAACCAATCCGTCACAGACTTTGCGACCACAGGCCCAACGCCATCAACGGCTTCAAACGTTTCAAACTTCGCCCCCGCGATTTTTTTAACGCTTCCGAAATGATTCGCCAAGTCATAGGCTGTTTCCTCCCCCACCTGCGGAATGGAAAGCGCGGTCAGGAAGCGAGCCAGAGTAACTTTCCTCGCTTTTTCAATCGCCGCGAGCAGATTATCCACGGACTTTTCGGCAAAGCGCGGTAAATTGAGCAAATCGCCGCCCTTTAACGTGAAAATGTCGTCAAACGATGAGATTAAATTCTGCTCAAGAAGCACGTCTATGATTTTGGGCCCCAAGCCGTCAATGTCAAAACATTTTTTTGAAACAAAATGATAAAAACGCCGCTTCATTTGGGCAAACGAATGACGACTGACGCACCGCCAAGCCGCCTCCCCGGGCACCCGCTCAATCCGCCCGTCACCGCCGCAAGCCTCAACCCGAGTCGGCCAGACAAAAACCTTTTCTTTGCCGGTGCGCAATTCTTTGACCACCGAAACAATATCTGGAATGACATCCCCCGCTTTCTGAAGAATGACCGTGTCCCTTACGCGCACGTCAAGCCGCTTAATTTCATCTTGATTGTGCAAGGTCGCCCGCGAGACGGTTGAACCGGCCACGGAGACCGGCTTCAAATGCGCCACTGGCGTGAGCACTCCCGTCCTGCCAACTTGCAAAGTGATATCTTCCACCACCGTCGTGACCTGCTCGGCCGGAAATTTGAAAGCGATGCCCCAACGCGGCGCTTTGCCAGTGTACCCAAGCGCCTCTTGGTACTGTCGCTCATCCACTTTCACCACAATACCGTCGGCGAGGTAGTCTTCTTTGTCCATCTTTTTTCCCCGCCTACCGCCTGCCTGCCGGTAGGCAGGGCGAGGCAGGTGCCACTCTTTCCAATAAGCAATAACTTCGGCAATGGAGCGGCAATGTTTGTAATACGGATTAACTTTAAAACCAAGCGCCTGTAAAAATCCCAACTCTTCGTACTGGCGCGGCGGCACTCTCGTACTGCAGAGCGCGATATCGTAGATAAAAGTCTGCAGTTTTCGCTCGGCGGCGATTTTCGGGTCAAGCTGGCGGATTGAGCCGGCCGCCAGATTTCTCGGGTTGGCGAAAGGCTCTTCGCCCCGGGCCGCTCGGCTTTTATTTAAAATCTTAAGTTGGCTCTTAGCCATCCAGACCTCGCCTTCAACAATAATATCCAAAGGTTCCCGCAAGCGAAGCGGCACCGATTCAATCGTCTTGACGTTCGCCGTCACGTCCTCCCCCACCACTCCGTCGCCGCGGGTGGCGGCCTGAAAAAGCAAACCATTTTTATACTCCAGGATGATTTTCAAACCGTCAATTTTATGCTCGCAGGTATAGGTCAGACCTATATCCTTACCCCCCTCTATATAGGTCTGACCTATATCCAATCGGGATCTGAGAAAACGTTTGACTCTTTCGTCAAACAAAATCATTTCCTCTGGCGTAAACGCGTCGTTGAACGACCATTGCGCCACTTTATGAAAAACTTTTTTGAATTCGGCCAAGGGTTTGCCGGCCACTCTCTGCGAGGGCGAGTCGGCCGTGACAAGCTCCGGAAACCTGGCTTCAATTGCCGAGAGTTCCCGTTTGAGCGAATCAAGCGCCGCTTCGGACATCTCCGGCTTGTCCAAAACATGATACAGATAACGTTGGCGCTCAATCGCCGCTTTGAGCTTTTCCAGCCGCTTTTTAATTGCTTCGGGCGCGCGGGGCATGTCTAGTAAAGTTTAAGAGCGACCCCTCCCCGCAGAGCAGGGCAGGGTGTTTTATTCGTAGCCATCCGCCCGGATGGATGGGACATTCCCCCATTCGGACAGGTTCGTTGCATTCGTATCATTGTTATATTGGTATGTTTGTCTAATAGGTTACGCGCAAGCCGCGTTCAACATAGGTCGGATTGCCCGTATCGCAAGTGTTGTGACCGCGCGATTCAATGGTGGTCAAGCTGAAACCATCGCCGTCAGAATCGTTTTTGGCCACCGTAACATCGGCGCAGACAGGCGCGCCTAAACTAAATGAACTGACGGCATTGCGGGTATCTCTATATCCCGGAATAGGGGTAATATTTTGCTCGGCGCAGATAATTGGAGCACCGGGCGGTGAATCGGTTGAAGTGGCAAAAGCGCCTTTCAAATCCCAATACAGAGCGCATTCGGCGCCGGAATCGGAGGCGTAAAAAGCGCTCAGCGATTCTCGGCCGAAAGACGACAAAACGACCTCGCGAAGGGCGATGCTCCAAATGGCGACCGCCACCGAAAGCAGAACGCTGGAGGCCAGAATAGCGAACAAGAGGGCGAAGCCGCGCCGCGGCGGCGCGGCTGAATCACGAATCACGAAGCATGAATCATGATGAGGCCTTTTTTTCTCCTTTCTTTTTCTCCTATTCATAATTCCCGATTCGTTATTCATGATTCTTCATTCTTGATTCTACCCCTACTGCGCCGGATACCAGTTAAAAATTCTCTCATTGATGACTACGCTTTTTTGAAGCAGACCGGTTTGCCAAGACACCGTGACCGCCAGGTCGGCTTCGCCGTTTAGGTCGCTCCCGACAGCAATAGGCGTAATGATAAGCTTCCTTGTAAATATACTGTCCTGTAAATTACCGACAGGGTCGCCGTTGCCATTGTCCCTATGGTCACCGTATATGCCAGTTGATGGATCAAAAGTGAGCTGGCAGGGTCTCAATTTGGGATTGCCCTTATCATCACAATCAATAATTCGCCCGGCATTCACATCGATACCGCATTCAGTTGATTTCTTGCAAGTTTCCAAACCCTTCAACCAATCCCCAGTTCGGGAACGACCGATTAAATTATTGTTGTCGCGGATATTGCGCACGTATTCAATCGCCTCTTGAGCCAGATAAAAAGCCGTTACCTGGTCCCGAGCGTAAATTGAACTGTTGAGACCGCGCTGAGCCAAAGTCAAAGGCGCCACCACCACCACCGAAAGTATGGCGATGGCCACGATGGTCTCCACAATTGAGAAGCCTCTTGCCCGATGCGAAAATTGCGAATTAGCACGCGAATGCCGCGAACGAAGAATCGGCCTTCGTGTCATTCGCATGAATTCGTATATTGGCATCGCTATTTTTTGCATGGATTCGTAGTCTCGCATCGCTTTATTTCGCGTCATTCGCGTGAATTCGCAGATTAGCATCGGTTTTTTAGCGTCATTCGCATGAATTCGCAGGTTCGTGTCGCTACTACCGCACATCCGGAACCCTCTGGGAAACAAAAGTTTGAATGTCAAAACGCGACGCGGTTCTCGCTTTGGCGCCAGCGGCGGTCAAACTGCTGACAGCGCCCCCCGCGACAATTAAGACTCTGGGTTGCTGATTGGTCGCACTGACGCCGTCAACGTAAAAGTCCAGACGGTCAATGACAATTTCCGGGGCGGTCATCGGGTCGGAAGCGGCGCCGCAAGCAATACCTTGCTTGGCTATTCTGATGGCTCCATCGTAAAAACAGTAAGTTACCGTGTCGCCCGTCTGGTCTTTAAAAGCGATAACGTTTGAAGGGCTGCCGGAACAATCCGACCTGCCAACCCCGCCGCACTGATAATCACTGCCCGTGCGCAGGTTGCGGGCCATGCTTTCAAGCGTCAGGCTAAGGTTGTTCATGGCGGTTTTAAGCCCTTGGGCTTTGTGGTTAGCGTCAACGACGCTCAAAAGCACCGTGGTGGTGGCGAGCATCACAAAACTGAAAAGGGCGATTGAAACAATCATCTCGACGAGCGTGAAGCCCTTTTGGGTAGAATCGCGAATCAAGAATAAAGAATCACGAGCAGCCTCGCCGGATTTTGTCATGATTTTCGTCTTTATTCCTGATTCCTGATTCATGATTCTTGATTCTATTTAATGGATATCTGCCCGCTGCCTAAAACCTTTACGCCCTTGGTCACGCCCTGAGGCGAGCTTACCGTAACAAGGGCACTCAAATAAGTTACCGCTTGGCCATTGGCGGTAATGACGGGCTCCGGGTCGGGCCGGTGGAAAACAATATCAAGACTGGCCACGGAGTCGCAAGGATTGCCCGCGCAAAGCCCGGCGATGGAGTTGCCTTTTTCAATTTTGAAAAAACTGACGCATTCGGTGTCTGAAAGACATTCACTGCCGTCATCCCCGCCGGCTTCATAGTGCTTGTTATCGTTATTATCCACAAAAAGAATAAAATAGCCGGGGGGGCCGAAATGAACGCCGTAACTTTTATCAAAACCGGCGCTGCTGTGCTTAACGCTGATACCGTAAACCTGCGCCTGGCGGATGCCGAGCGCCACGTCGTAGGCAAGGTTGGTGATAAGAATGTTGCCGCCGAAGCGGTGCTGGCTCACTGTTATCACGCTCATGATAACAAGAAAAATGGCTATGGAGACCGCGAGTTCCACCAGCGTAAAACCTTTTGACCGATGCGAAAAATGCGAATCGGAAGGCGAATGATGCGAATTAAGAACTCGTTTTGGTTTCAGATATGTATCTTTGAAATTTACAATGAGACCGAGTTTCAAATTAGCCCCACGTAAGTATCGCTGCATCTGCGCATAGTCATCGTTGGTAATAAATGACTTCGCTTTTGCGTCAAGTATTATTTGGTTCTCAATCAAAAAGTCAGCGCGGTTTCCTTTGGGAGAATTTGCGTTAAACTCAATCAACTCAAATTCGCGTTTATACAAAAAATGTTCCATTTTCAATAATTCTTCTAACCGATCGGCGTATTGTCGCTCACGACAAAAACGGCCTAATTCTTTTTGAACTTGGAAACACAAACCGTTGATTTTATAGGATAATTCCTTGTGTATGATCTCGCTCATATTATTTTCGCGTCTCCCTATTTCGTGTCATTCGCATGCATTCGCAGATTAGCATCGCTACATTGTAATCAAGGCTCCCAATCCGACAACATCAATGCCGAAAAAATATACCGCCATCAATCCCAAAATAAGGAACGGCGCGAGCGGCACCTCGCTTCTCATTGTAAGATTTTTAAGCCCGCCCCGCA
Source organism: Candidatus Tayloriibacteriota bacterium (assembly GCA_016188455.1). Classification (GTDB taxonomy): domain Bacteria; phylum Patescibacteriota; class Minisyncoccia; order Phycocordibacterales; family SIBU01; genus SIBU01. The sequence goes on from JACPHR010000007.1 coordinate 52,567, forward strand.
ACGCGGGGCGGGCAAACCCGGCCCGAGACAAGGCTGGAAGCGCCAAGAGGCAAAGGGAAACAACAGCCCCGACCCCAAACCCGAGAACCACTGCCGAGATGCCGAGGGAAAAACCCAAAAACCAGCCGATGCCGAGCGCGAGTTTGGCGTCACCGAGTCCTATCCACCTGCCGGAAGAGGCCAGCCAGAGAAGAAAAAGTGGCAGGGCGAGAATCGGACCGGCCAGTAAATCCAGAAGGTGAGGCAAACGGGCGGCGGTTGAAAATTCCGCGCTCAAAAAAAGTTTAACGAGAGAAAGAAAGCCGAACAAAAAGACCAGCCGGTCGGGAATAATCTTGTGCCGGAAGTCGTAAACGGCAATCACGAGGAGAAGGCATAGAGAAAGTAAATTGATAGAAAATAGAAAATAGAAAATAGAAAATGTGTGAAGAGAAACGGAAGAAGAAAACTGCCAAAAGGTGGCAGCAAAAATGAGACCAGTCAGCATCTCCACCAAGGGGTACTGAAAAGAAATTTTGCCTTTGCAATGTCGGCAACGGCCCTTGAGAAAAATAAAACTGAAAACCGGCGCGAGGTCGTGCCATTTGATGTCTTTGCCGCAGGAAAAACAGCGGGAACGGCCGTCAAGGCCCGCTCCGGTGTTGAAACGCAAAATGACGACATTTAAGAAACTGCCGACGACAGTGCCGAGAGCAAAAAAGAAAAGTGTAAGAAGAATCTGCATGCCGTAATAAGTATACCCCCCAGCAACTTTTACGCCAAAAAGTTGGTGTGGGGGTATAGCGCAAACAAAAACCCGCGGCGACTTCGCCGCGGGCTTTTCCCCGCTTTACCGACTTTATGAACTTTAAAAACTTTCAGGCTGTCAAGGTGTTACGTCAAAGCACTGGTCTGGCGAGGCCGAGGTCGTGCTGTTGCAAGCAGTGGTGCCAGTCGTCAGTCCGTGAAAATCAGTCGTAGCGGCGATAGAAGTGCCGCCGCAACTGCCGGCGGCGGCCACCGTACCGGCGGCGGCGTCTGAATCATTCGTTAAAACTGTATTGCTGCCAAGCTCGAGGGCTCCGCCCAAGTGGTAACTGTTACAGGTGGAATTTAGAGGCACATAGGCGTAGTCGGTCTGACTCACCCCTGTGGTGGGCGGTGTGGGAACAGTTGATATGTAAGTTGGAGTCAAATCGCCGAGCACCCCGGGGTATTTGCTGTTGGCGTCAAAGTAGAGCGCGAGAGCCAGCTGCAGCGACTTTACATCGGCCACCCGTTTGACATCGCGGGCTTTCTGCCGGGCGCTGTTTAAACTCGCCAAAACAACCGAGGAGAGAACGCCGACGATGGCAATGACCACCAGCAGTTCAATTAAAGTAAAAGCTCTAGTTTGTTTATTCATAAAAATAGAAAAAATATTAATGCGTCCATTATACAATAGAAACGTCCGCGCTCTATCCCCATATCAAGGAGACTCCTTGATATTGATATTTTCAAAATCTATCCACTCTTCTAGCATATCGCCAAAATCTGAGAACGAACCAAAATAATCAGGAAAGGAACTTGGCTCAATAATTAAACCCTCGTCCCTCCTTTGTCCAGAATAATCCTGGAAACTCGAGTACTTGTAGGAATAAAGAAATTTTTTTGCCGCAGATTTGTCTTTAAGTTTTTTCTCTTTCCAACCAACATCAACAATCCCAATCGGATTGAGATGAATGTAAGCGTATTGATACTTAAGATATTCGTCTGTGTTCAGATGTTTGGCACGGAATGGTCTATTAAACAAAGTACCCTTTCTTTTATACTTGGCATTGAAGTACATTGAATAGCCAGTCAGTAATTTCCGCATGAAAAGACTGAGGCCGTTTCCTTGTTTCTCTTTAACAAGCAAGTGAAAGTGATTCGGCATAATGCACCACGCGCCAATATCAACAATGGTTTTTCCGCCTCTTGGAATTTCTAGCAAGGAGACTCCTTGATAATTGCTCAGGTGTATGGGTATAGAGCTGTTAGCTGTATATAAAAGAGTGGTAAATCGTTTATGATCACCAGAGTCTAAAAAGATTTTCCTTTTTTCTACAGCTCTATCGTAGAGGTGATAATATTCATTTTCCGAAAAATTTAGATTCCTGCCCATTTCTTAATTCTACACAAATAATCTTTTTACAGCAAGGAGACTCCTTGCCTTTGAATATCAAGGAGGAATATCAAGGAGACTCCTTGCTGTGTCCTCTCCACTCCTCCATTGAGCGGTAAATAAAAAGGCTGCCGAATCGGTCGTCCAGCACATCTTCCTCCTTTTTTAAAAGCCAAGCCACCGCCCAATAGACGGCAAAACCGACAAAAATGCCAGCGACCATATCAACGGCAAAGTGTTGCTCAAGATAAACCGCTCCAACAATGAGCCCCAGATACCACACGGCCGAGACGCCGCCCAATATCGGGCTTAAACTCCATAGTGCCAAAACGGCGAAAAGTCCATAAGCGGCATGCGCGCTGGGAAAACTGCTGACACTGAAAGAAACCCCCGTTGGGTCAAACCAAAAGTTATAAAGCTCTTTCAAGTTCCTGGCTAAATAAGGACTTTGAGGAATGTTGGCCAGGGTGCTCTTTACCACAGAAACGTCTTGCCCGCCAAAATTATTTTGCCGATACATAATCTGCGGAGCAATAGCAGGAATAAACGCCCAAAACGGCAGGCAAAGGAAGCCGCTTAGAATAAAAGACAAAAGCAGAGTGCGAAAAGCTTTCGGTTTGAAGAAAAAAAGAACGGCAAAGACCAAAGACATAATCGGAGAAATCGCCTGATAAGAAAAAACCAAAAACCAGTCAAGAAAAGTGCCCGAGAACCATTGCCGCAGATACACCGCCGGGTAGCCGTGGAAGAGACGGCTATCAAGCGCCGCGACCTGATTGGTGGCGGCAATCACCTGCTCTCTAGGCACTGTGACAAAAATGTATCTTAGAAACAAGCTGAAAATGGCGTAGGAAACAAAGAGAAATAAAGCGAAGACCGCCAGAGAAAAAATAATCTTCAAAGCCTTCTTAAAGCGATTCCGAAAAAGCTCGCGAGAAAACAAGAAAGCGGAAAAACCGAAAATGGCAACCGTCGCCCCGTAAAAAAACGGCCCCAGAAAAAGCTGGCTGACCGGAAAACCGCCCCGCAAACGCAGTGAAAAATCAAGAAAATCCGGTTTAACCGCCACCAGCAAAACAAAAAGAGAGACGAACCATAAAAGCAGAAAAACTTCCAGACTAAAGCTTGTGGACGTTTCTATAAAACGCGACAGAAACGGCGTCGGGGAAACGTCCCCTAACTTTGAATTGCCTTGAAATTTACTGGGCATAAATTAAAAGGTAATTAGACGGAAACGTAACCAAAATAGACGCTGATAAAGAGTTTGAATAAGTTGTCGTTTCGATGATTGAATCGGTACTCCACCTCTTTAAGATACATCGGGAAATGATATTTGGAAACCCCGCGATAATTGTAAA